>NZ_JAKFCB010000376.1:0-58351 GCF_036676885.1 Aeromicrobium sp. | reverse complement strand
ACAAGTTCCTCGCCAAGGGCCAGGAGCTGCTCACCAAGATGCCCGGCCGCGACCCGTTCGCCGTCTGACATGACCAAGACGAACGCCGGCAACTTCTTCGAGGACTTCGAGGTCGGGCAGGTCCTCCGGCATGCGACTCCCCGCACGGTCACCGAGGGCGACCGCGCGGCCTACGGCGCGCTCTATCCCACGCGCTTCGCGGTGCCGTCCTCCGCAGAGTTCGCGGCGTCCGTCGGCCTCAGCCGGCATCCGGTCGAAGAGCTGATCGCGTTCCACATCGCATTCGGCAAGACGGTTCCGGACATCTCGCTCAACGCGGTGGCCAACCTCGGCTACGCCGAGTGCCGCTTCCACCGCCCGGTCGTTCCCGGCGACACGATCGCGACGCAGTCGGAGGTCATCGGCCTCAAGCAGAACTCCAACGGCAAGACCGGCGTGGTCCACGTACGCTCGACCGCCACCAACCAGCGCGACGAGGTCGTGCTCGAGTGGGCCCGCTGGGTCATGGTGCACAAGCGCGACCTGGACGCGCCGGCCCCCGAGACCGTCCTGCCGGACCTCGCCCCGGTGGTGGCCCCGGACGACCTGGTCCTCCCGGCCGGGCTGGACTTCACGGCGTACGACGATGTGGCTGCGGGGGAGCCGCACCGCTTCGACGACTACGAGGTCGGCGAGAAGATCGACCACGTCGACGGTGTCACGCTCACCGATCCCGAGCACATGCTCGCGACCCGGCTGTGGCAGAACACCGCCAAGGTGCACTTCAACACCGAGGCCCGCCCGGACGGCAACCGGCTCGTCTACGGCGGCCACGTCATCTCCCTGGCCCGGGCGCTGTCGTTCAACGGGCTCGCCAACGCCCAGCTGATCGCGGCGATCAACGCCGGCGCACACACGTCGCCCGCGTTCGCCGGCGACACGATCTACGCGTGGTCGGAGGTGCTCGACAAGGCCACGCCCGCAGCGTGGGAGGGCACCGGCGTCGGTGCCCTGCGCCTGCGGCTCGTGGCCACCAGGGGCCGCGACGAGTCCATGACCCTGCGCGAGGACGACCCTTCGGCAGGCTCAGGACAAGCGGGCAAGTACGCACCCGGCGTGCTCCTCGACCTGGACGTCTGGGCCCTTGTCCCACGCTGACGAGGTCGAGGACCAGCTCTGGCTGGTGCGCCATGGCGAGACGGAGTGGAGTCGCGGCGGCCAGCACACGTCCACGACCGACCTGCCGTTGACTGCCAAGGGCGAGGCTGCCGCTCGTACGCTCGTGGGTCCGCTGGCTGGCATCAACTTCGTGCACGTCCTGACGAGCCCGCGCCGACGCGCCGTCCACACCGCCGAGCTCGCCGGATTCCCCGATGCCGTGCACGACGAGGACCTCGCCGAGTGGGCGTACGGCGACTACGAAGGCCTCACGACCGCCGAGATCCGCAGGACCGTGCCGGACTGGAGTGTCTGGACGCATCCGTCACCAGGTGGCGAGACCGCGCAGCAGGTGGCCGAGCGCCTCGACCGGGTCGTGGCCCGTGCCCGCGCGGCCGACGGCAAGACCCTGGTCTTCGCGCACGGCCACTCGCTGCGGGCCCTGGCCGCTCGCTGGCTCGGCCTCGACGTGTCGGAGGGCCGCTTGTTCGCGCTCGACACTTCGACGATCTCGGTGCTCGGCGTCGACCGCGGCACCCAGGTCGTACGCCAGTGGAACTGCCTGCCCTGAGCCGGATGACGGCCGGACGCATGACATGCTGATTGCTCAACACTTCGGGGGAAGGCACGTCGATGTTCCAGCGTCTTGCGGTGCTCGTTGCCGGGCTCGCGCTCCTGGCCGGCTGCGGAGGAGGTTCGGGCTCCGATGCCGCCAAGCCGACCACCAAGCCCGCACCGAAGGTCTACACGCTGAAGCAGCTCGAGTCGGCTCTGCCCAAGCTCGAGGACATCCCCGGCGCCAGCAAGATCACCCGTAGATGCCCGCAGGACAAGACGGACTGCGAGGCGTACCGCAAGGACACCGTCGCCACGACGGCAACGATCGAGCCGGCGTCACTCGTTGGCGCCGAGCAGGTGCGGGTCCGGGCGACTCCGATGGACTTTGTCGCCCTGCACGGGATACATCAGGACGATGCCGCCGCCGCGACCAAGGCGGTCGCGTCGGCACGCAAGCTCCAGGAGCCATATGTCGGAGTGTTCGACCTGCCGAAACGCAGAGTCGGCGAGGGCGTCGTGCCGGCGACCCACGGGAAGGGATCTGTCGACAAGCTGTCGATCGACGCCTGGACCGGGATCATTGCCGCACGGACCGAGTTCGCAAGCGATGCGAAGTCTGACCGGGGACTCCTGATCGCCACGGTCCACGTGGCCAGCGGGCGGACGTCGGTCACGGCCTTCGTCTCCCTGTCGGCGGCCGGGCGCGAACCCGGTGCGGCGACAGAGCTCGCCGACAATCTGGTGCGGAGCTACCTCCAGCGGCTGGGCTGACCCGGCGCACGTCTCCGTCAGCCGGTGAACAGGTCCCGCAGGTGGCGGTACCAGTCGCTCTGGAACCGCTCGTGGGGGTCGAACGCGAGCTTGCGGGCGAGGAACTCGGGCATCTGCGGGTAGCACGCCTCGATCTGGTCGCGGCGTGCCCACCGGTGATAGGTCAGGAAGAAGCTTCCGCCGCGCTCGATGCCGAGGTCGATCAGGTGACGGAAGTCCTCGGCAGTCCGGTCGATCGCGTCCGGGGTGTGCTCGGTGTGCAGGTTGAAGATCACGCAGGCGTACGGCTCGCGGGCCCACGCCAGGAACGTGACGTCGTCTCGCTCGATGAGGCGCACGGTGCCGTAGACCACGATCGAGCCGGCCCGGCGCAGGTAGGTCGCAGCGGCGCTCATGAAGTCCATCAGTCGATCGCGGGGGACGTAGATCTCGCTGATGACCTCGGTCGCCGAGACGGTTGTCGGCAGGAACTCGTCGAGCATCGCGTGGTAGCCGTCCACGTAGTCGGCCATCTGATGCGTGTCGGACCAGTAGAGCTGTCCGGTCGTGGCGAGATAGTGGGCGATGTACTGCTCGGTGACCTCGGCCCGGTCGGTGTGGGCCAGGTAGAGCAGCCGTCCCCATTCCTCGCGGGTCAGCGCCTTCTGGTCTGCCGGGATCGCGCGTTCCTCCGAAATCGGCCGGTAGCAGGAGAAGACCCCCCGCTCGAGGAAGTCGTCGGCCGCCTCGTCGATCGAGAACTGGAAGTCGCCGTACGTGAATCCGTCCGCGATCCGGGCGCCGAACGCCTCGCCGACCGTCCCGATGTCCCGCACCTCGACGACTCGCTCCACCTGGCGTCGAGGCTCGAGTCGGAGGGTGACCGAGTAGATCACGCCGAACAACCCGTAGCCGCCGATCACGAGGCCGAACAGGTCGGCGTCCTGCGTACGGCTGCAGGTGCGCACCACGCCCTGTGCGTCGACGACCGTCAGCTCCTCGACGTCCTGCACGATCGGCGCGTAGGCCAGGCCACGTCCGTGAGCGTTCGCCGAGATCGATCCGCCGAGAGTGAGGCGGTCTGCTCCGGTCTGCTTCTGCCGGATTCCCCACCGCGGCACTGCCGGGTCGGTCGGCCCGGTCTGCGGTTGCGCAGCGAGCAGGTGGGCGACGAGCTCGGGCCACATGATGCCGGCCTCGACCGTGACCAGCCCGCGCGACGTGTCGAGCGCCAGCACTCGGGAGCAGGCCCTCATGTCGAGCAGCACCCCCGCCTCGCAGAACTGCTGACCACCCATGGCGTGCCGCCCGCCGCCGATCGCGATCGGCAGTCCGTCAGCTTCGGCGGCCGCGATCGCAGCGATGATGTCGTCGACCGACCCGATCTCGACGACCCTGGCCACCTTGGTCTCGTTGAGCAGCGAGTGGGTGTCATTGACCACCAGAGGTGTGACAACTGGGACAGGCTGACTCGACATCATCCGATCGTACGTGGCCTGAGCCTTGCCGGTGGGCGATCGACCGAACCCGTAGCCTGACCACGTGAAGATCGACCTCCACACGCACACGGACCGGTCCGACGGCACCGACAGCCCCACCGAGCTGATGGAGAACGCCAAGGCCGCCGGGCTCGACGTCATCGCGATCACCGACCACGACTCCACGGAGGGCTGGAAGGAAGCCGACGAGGCGGCGAAGCGGGTCGGTATCACGCTGGTGCACGGGATCGAGATCTCGACCAAGCTCGGCGGCAAGAGCGTGCACCTGCTGGGCTACGAGTTCGACCCCGGGTACCAGCCGCTCGCGATCGAGCTGCGCAAGATCATCGACGGCCGCAACTCACGCCTGCCGGCAACGCTCGAGCGGCTCCAGGGCCTCGGCATCGACATCACCGCAGACGACGTGCGCGCCAGGTCGGCGAATGCCGCCGCGATGGGTCGCCCCCACGTCGCCGACGCCCTGATCGAGCTGGGCGTGGTCAAGGACCGCGGGGAGGCGTTCGAGCGCTACCTCACGCCCGGCAAGCCCGCGTACGTCGACCGCTACGCCGCCGACCTGCCGACGGTGATCGGTCTGGTCAAGGCCGCCGGCGGCAAGACCGTGCTGGCGCACCCGTGGTCGCGCGGCAGCCACCGGGTGCTGACCCGCGACCGCATCCGGACCCTCGCCGAGCAAGGGCTCGACGGGCTCGAGGCCGACCACAACGACCACGGGGCCGAGGATCGCGCCGTGCTGCGCCAGATCGCGCGCGAGCTCGGCCTCGTGTGGACCGGCTCCAGCGACTACCACGGCACCGGCAAGGTCGACTTCCCGCTCGGCAGCAACACGACGGAGCCCGAGCAGTACCGCCGCCTCTTCGGCTAGCTCGTCGCGCCGAACTGCTCGACGCGCACGATGTCGCTCGGCACACCCGCCTCGCCCAGGCTGCGTCCGACGAAGCTCACGAACCCGGCCGACCCGCAGACGTACGCGCGCTCGATGCCCTTGGACAGCTCCGCCAGCTCGTCGGGGTAGATGTGCGCGGCGACGCGATCGCCGTGGTTCTCGCGGGTCAGGGCGATGAACGCGCCGAACTCCTCGAGCTCCTCGATGTAGGGCAACCGCTCGCGCGTCTGGGCCGAGGCGACGATCGTCAGCTGCGACGCGGTGCCGAGCCGGCGGGCATACCGCAGCATCGAGACGAACGGCACGACGCCCGAACCGCCCGCGACGCACAGAGAGGGGACCTGGCCGCCCCAGACGAACCAGCGACCGATCGGGCCGCGCAGCTCGAGCTCGTCACCGACCTCGACGACATCGTGCAGGAACCCCGAGACCTCGCCACGCGGCAGGCACTCCACCATGAGCTCGATCAACGGATCGGCGGGGTCGGAGGCCAGTGAGTACGACCGCTGGGCCGTGTAGTTGTCAGGCGCCCGCAGGCGTACGACGTAGTGCTGGCCCGGCACGTGGTCATGACGATCTGCGACCTCGAGCCGCAACCTGACGTAGGTCTCGCCGAACCGCTCGACCTCGCGCACGATGCCAGTGGTCCACGAGCTCGCGACCGCCTCTGTCACGCTGTCGCCCCCGATAGAAACCCACGATACGAGGACGACAGCGTGAGTGCCTGATTGTTCACTCGCTGGCGCTCGCTCATGCATCACCCTGATAGCGCTGCTCGAGCCACGGGTCGCCGCGGTCGTGATAGCCGTTGCGCTCCCAGAAGCCCTGCTCGTCGTGGTCCATCAGCTCGATGCGGGTGATCCACTTGGCGGACTTCCAGAAGTACAGGTGCGGCACCAGCAGGCGTACGGGCCCGCCGTGCTCGGGCGCCAGCGGCTCGCCGTCGAACTCCCACACGATCCACGCCTTGCCGTCCGTGATGTCCTCGAGCGGCAGGTTGGTGTTGTAGCCCGTCGTCGCGGTCGCCATGACGTGCGTGGCCTCGGGCCTGGGTTTCGCGATCTCGAGCAACGCGTCGACGCTGACGCCGGCGAACGTCGTGTCGAACTTGGTCCACGTCGTCACGCAGTGGATGTCGCCGAAGTAGGACGACGGCGGCAGCGCGTGGATGCCGCGCCAGTCCCACGTCGTGGGGTTCTCGACCAGGCCGTCGACCGTCATGGTCCAGGTGTCGAGGTCGATCGTCGGGGTCAGCTCGGCGGTCAGGACCGGCCAGCCGGCGCCGGTGTCGTACTGGCCCGGCGGCAGCCGCTTGTCGCCGCCGCGGCGGGCGCCTCCGGTGAATCCGCGGGTGAACTTGGCCATCAGCGACCCTCCCGGCTGTGTTGGTGGAGAAACGGCAGCCACGCGTCCAACAGGCCGTCAGGGTTCTCGACGGCGGGCGAGTGCGCGGCGTGGTCGATCACGTGGATCTCGGTGTCGAGGCGCTTGGCCATGGCCTCCTGCGCGTCATGGGGCCAGGCGTCGTCGTCGGCACCGCGGCCGACCCAGAACGGGAGCCCGGTCGCCGCGACGTCGTCGATGATGTCGGGCGCGTCGATCAGGAGCTGGGTGATGGCCTTGAGCGATGCCTCGGTGTTGGAGGTGAAGCGGTTGTCGAGGAACTCCGCGATGTCGGGCGGCACCGACGGGTCCGGCGGCAGCGTTGCGCGGATCTCGGCGAGGGTCATGACGCCGATCGACTGCACCAGCGCGCTGAGCGGCCGCGTCGGGGAGTCGCCCAGGGCGCCCGGGCCGGAGCAGAGCAGGCTCAGGCTGCGCCACGCGGACGGGTCGGTGACCGCGGCGTGCTGAGCGACCAGACCGCCGAAGGAGTGACCGAGCACGTGCGACCGGCCACCTTCGGTCACGGCCGTGCTGACCGCGATGGCGTCGGCGCCGAATCCGTCCAACGAGTAGTCGTCGCCGGGGGCGCCGGCAGTCTCGTACTGACCGCGCTGGTCGTACGCCGTGGCGTCGAGTCCGGCTCTCGCGAGGAACGGCAGCAGAGCCGTGAAGTCCTCCTTGGAACCGGTCCAGCCCGGCACGAGCAGGACGTGCGCCGCGGAGATGTCGGCCCGGACGGTGTGCGCCGCGAACCGGCCGCGCGAGGTCTCCAGCGTCACGGCCTCGACGCCCGGCGGCAGCTCCAGCGACTTCGGCGTGCTCATCGGCCGCGCTTCGCAGCCCGGGTGACGAGGCGCTTGGGCATGTACTGCGCCAGGATCGTCAGCACCTTGTAGCGGAATGACGGGATCGAGACCGCCTTGCCCTTGTCGAGGTCCTTGAGCGAGGTCCTGACGACCTTGTCAGGCTTGAGCCACATCCACTTCGGCACGCCCGAGACGTCCATCTCGCCGCGCTGGTGGAACTCGGTGCGTACGAACCCGGGACACAGCGCCTGCACCGAGATGTTGACGTCGGCGTAGTGGAAGTTGGCCCACCGCGACAGATTGAGCAGCCAGGCCTTGTGCGCCGAGTAGACCCCGCGCGGCGTGAACGCGGCGACGCTCGACACGTTGATGATCTGACCACCGCCGCGGCCGGCCATGGTCTTGATCGCGGCGTCCATGAGATGCATCGGCGCGCGCACGAGCAGGTCGAGCTGCCGGTCCTCGTCACCGATGTCGGTCGTGCCGAACCAGCCGGCGAGCGACGCTCCGGCGTTGTTGACCAGGAGGTCGACCGGGAGGGTCGTGTCGGTCAGCTTGTTGACCGCCGCTCGTACGCCCTCGGTGGTCGACAGATCGGCCGTCACGACGTCGACCTCGACCCGGTGCTTGCTGCGCATCTGCGTCGCGAGCGCCTCGAGCCGTTCGGTCGTACGCGCGACGATCACGAGGTCGTAGCCGCGCTTGGCGAGCTCCTTCGCGAACGCGTTGCCGATCCCTGAGGTTGCCCCGGTCACCAGCGCGCGACGTGTCATGGAGCAAGCATGCCAAACGCCTCGGCGTAGGGGCGCCGAGGCCGGGCCACGTGATGACACAATGGCGACCGTGACGACGACTATCGCAGTGGCGAACCAGAAGGGTGGCGTCGCCAAGACGACGACAGTCGTGTCGCTCGGCGCCGCGCTGACCGAGCTCAAGCAGCGGGTCCTGCTGGTCGACGTCGATCCGCAGGGCAGCCTGACCTTCTCCCTCGGCATCGACCCGGAGGATCTCGACGTCACGGTCGCGGAGGTGCTGCTCGGCACCAAGCTTGCCGAGGACGCGATCGTCATCACGGATGACGGCATGCACCTGCTGCCGGCCAACATCACCCTGACCCAGGCCGAAGAGAGCCTCATCGGCCGCACGGGACGCGAGCAGCGCCTGCGGGTCGCCCTCGACAAGGTCGCGGACGACTACGACTGGATCCTGATCGACTGCCCTCCGACCCTCGGCATCCTCACCGTCGGTGCGCTGTCCGCGGCCGAGAAGGTGCTGATCCCGTTGCAGGCCGAGACGCTGTCGCACCGCGGCGTCGGCCAGCTGCTCGACACGATCCACGACGTGCGCCAGTTCATCAACTCGTCGTTGGAGATCATGGGCGTCCTGCCCACGATGTACGACGGGCGCACCAAGCACGCGCAGAACGTCCTGGCCGCGATCCGTGAGACGTACGAGCTGCCGGTCGTGACGCCGCCGATCCCCAAGACGATCCGGTTCGCCGAGGCGCCGGCGATCGGCCGGTCGGTGCTCGCGACCGCCCGGACGCACAAGGGCGCCGACGCCTACCGCCAGGTCGCCGCGGGCATGCTCAACGGCACGAAGAAGACGTAGCCTTCCACGCTTTCCACGGGCGGGTAAGCCCGAAGACCGATGGGTCGAGCATCGGCCGATTAGGATGTGGGCGTGTCCAAGCACCGCGCCTCCCACCGAATGGTCCGCCGTCGCGGCCGGGTGGGTGTGCTTGGCCTCGCGATGGGCGTCACGATCGCGATCGGCGGCGCAGCGGTCGGGATCCTGCCGCAGCTCAAGGCCGATCGAGCCGTCGCCGACACCTCGGCGCTCGCACCCGCCGCCCTCGAGACGGCGCGCATCGACGCCCTGGTCGTCCCCGAGCCTGATCCTGAGCCCAAGCGCCGGGTCGCTGCCGCCAGCGTGACGAAGGTGGCCGAGCTGCCGGCGGGGTCGGGCAGCGGTCGCCGCATCGTCTTCGACGAGGGCGATCAGCGGGTCTGGCTCGTCGGCGACGACGGCGCGGTCGAGCGTACGTACCTCGTCTCGGGCAGTCGCTTCGACAACCTCGAGCCCGGGACGTACGCCGTGCAGTCGCGGTCGCGCCATGCCACGGCGTTCGACGGCACCGGCACGATGGAGTACTTCGTGCGCTTCACGACCGGATTCAGCGCGCCGATCGGGTTCCACTCGGTGCCCCGCTACAACAACGGCGACCTGGAGCAGACCAAGGCGGAGCTCGGCACCCCGCTCTCCGCGGGGTGCATTCGCCAGTGGATGCCCGACGCGATCGCCTTGTGGGAGTTCGCGCCGGTGGGCACCACGGTCGTCGTCACCGCCTGAGCCCCGACGGCTGAGGGGTCAAAGGTGACCAGTCAGCGTCGTCGGGCTTTCTTGGGGTCAGTCCGTCTTGGAGACGGGGGCGCCGCCGCGCGAACGCGTGCGGTTGCGGTTGCGACGCGGGCGCTGTCCGCCCTCGCTCTGCTTGTCGCCGGCCGAGGACTGCTGCGCCTTCTGCTCGCCGCCACGGCCGCCGCCTCCACCGCTGCGCTCGCCGCCACGTCCGCCGCCGCTTCCGCCGCTGCGGCCGCGACCGCCACCACGGCCGTCGTCCTTCTTGGGCTCACGGGGTGACGCGTCCTTGATCCGGCCCTTGACGCCGCGGTCGATGCCGAGGTCGTGGAACAGGTGGTCGGACGTCGAGTAGGTCTCCTGCGGCTCGTCGAACGGCAGGCCCAGCGCGGAGTTGATGAGCTTCCAGCGGGTGATGTCGGCCCAGTCGACGAACGTCACGGCGATGCCTGAGGCGCCGGCGCGGCCCGTACGACCGATCCGGTGGACGTACGTCTTGTCGTCCTCGGGGCAGTTGTAGTTGATGACGTGCGTGATGCCGGCGACGTCGATGCCGCGGGCGGCGACGTCGGTCGCGACGAGGATGTTGATCTTGCCCTCGCGGAAGCGGGTCAGGGCCTTCTCACGGGCCGGCTGCGCCATGTCGCCGTGCAGCGGCGAGGCCGGGAAGCCGCGGTCGATGAGCTCGTCGGCGACGCGTTGCGCCGTGCGCTTCGTACGCGTGAAGACCAGGACCTTGCCGACGTCGTCGGCCTGCAGGATGCGGCCGACGATCTCGGCCTTGTCCATCTCGTGCGCCTGCCAGACGAACTGCGCCGTTGCCGGCACCATCTGGGTGTCCTCGCCGGACTCGGCGCGGATGTTCATGGGGTGGCGCATGTGCTTGCGGGCCAGCCCGACGATCGCGCCCGGCATGGTCGCCGAGAACAGCATCGTCTGGCGGGTCTCCGGCGTCTTGGCCAGGATCGACTCGACGTCGGGCAGGAAGCCCAGGTCGAGCATCTCGTCGGCCTCGTCGAGCACCAGCGACTTGACGTGCGACAGGTCGAGCGCGCCGCGGTTGGCCAGGTCGAGCAGGCGGCCGGGCGTACCGACGACGATGTCGACGCCGGACTTCAGCGCGTCGAGCTGCGACTCGTAGGGGACGCCGCCGTAGATCGTCAGGTTGCGCGTGCCGCGGCGCTTGGACGCGACCTCGATGTCGCTGGCGACCTGGATCGCCAGCTCACGCGTCGGAGCGACGATCAGGGCTTGTGGCTTGCCGGCGACGATCTGGTCGTAGTCGGCGTCGTGGGGCGCGACGGTGCGCTGAATGACGGGGATGCCGAACGCCAGCGTCTTGCCGGTTCCGGTGCGCGCCTGGCCGATCAGGTCGGTGCCCATGAGGGCGACGGAGAGCGTCATCTCCTGGATCGGGAAAGGGTTCTCGATGCCGACATCAATCAATGCGTCGGCGATCTCGGGCATGACGCCCAGATCTTTGAACGTAGTCAGGGTCTTCTCGAATTCTTGAGACTCGTGTGATTTCTGGGCCCAGTCTATCGTCTGGCGCGGCCGGCATTCCCGCTACGCTGCGGGGCATGGCTTCCAAGAACGTTCCGCCGCCCTCGACGTTGGACGATCCGGTCTACCGGACGGGTGTGATCGAGCTGCTGGGCATCCTGGCGTACGGCGAGATCAGCGCCTGCGAACGCCTCGCAGAGGACGCCAAGATGGCGCCCGACCTCAAGACGAAGGTCGAGATCGCCGCGATGGCGACGGCGGAGTTCGAGCACTTCGAGAAGCTCCGCGACCGGCTCGTGCAGCTCGGCGAGGACCCGTACGAGACGATGCAGGAGTTCGCGACGATCTTCGAGCGGTTCCACCGGCAGACGACGCCGTCGGACTGGCTCGAGGGGCTCGTCAAGGCGTACGTCGGCGACGGCCTGGCGGCCGACTTCTACCGGGAGATCGCGGCCTACCTCGACACCGAGACCCGCGAGCTCGTCCTGGACACGCTGAGCGGGACGGGGCACTCCGACTTCGTCGTCGACGCCGTACGGGGTGCGATCGAGAAGGATCCGCGCGTCGGCGGCCGGCTGGCGCTGTGGGGCCGGCGGCTCATGGGGGAGGCGCTCAGCCAGGCGCAGACCGTCGTCGCCGAGCGTGACGCGCTGAGCACCGTGCTGGTCGGCGGTGTCGACCATCCCGGGATGGACCTGGCCGGCATCGGCCGCATGTTCACCCGGCTCACGGAGGCGCACGCCGCGCGCATGGAGAAGCTCGGCCTCGCCGCCTGACCCGTCCGAGAGGGCGGTGACTTAGCGTCCACTTCGGGAGCTGATCTGGACGCCAACTCACCGCTCCGGTCAGGGTCGGCGGAGCTCGGCGGCGCGCTGCTCGAGCTGACGGCGCTCCCGCTCGGTCGGCGCGAGCTCGATCGCCTGCTCGATCGCGATCAGCGCCTCGTCCTGCAGCCCGGCGCGGGTGAGGAGGTCACCGCGCGCAGCGGCGACGAGGTAGTGCCCGGCCAGCTTCGGGTCGCCGGCCGCCGACTCCAGGGCGGCGAGCCCGGCGAGGGGGCCATCGCTCATGCCGACCGCGATCGCCCGGTTGAGCGCGATGACGGGTGACGGTGCGATGTCGAGCAGCTCGTCGTACAACGCGACGATCGCGGGCCAGTCGGTCTCGTCGGCAGAGCGGGTCGTGGCGTGCACCGCGGCGATGTCGGCCTGCACGGCGTACGGGCCGCGCACCGTCCAGCGACGGCGGAGCAGCGCCAGTGCCTCGTCGATCTCGTCGCGGTGCCAGCGAGTGCGGTCCTGCTGCTCGAGGGTCACGCGCTCACCGTCGACGTCACGCGCATCGCGCCGGGCGTGCTGCAGCAGCATCAGGGCGAGCAGCGCGCGGGTCTCGTCGGACGCCGGCAGGAGTCCGACGAGCAGCCGGCCGAGCCGGATCGCCTCGTCGGCGAGGCCGTGCGCCGCGGTCGCGTAGCCCTCGGTGAACACCAGATAGATGACGGCCAGCACGCCGTCGACGCGTTCGCTGAGGTCGTCGGTCGGCACGCGATAGGGGATGCCGGCCTGCGCGATCTTGCGCTTCGCGCGCAGCAGGCGCTGACCCATCGTGGCCTCCGACGTCAGGAACCCGCGCCCGATCGCCTCGGTCGACAGCCCTGAGACGACCTTGAGCGTCAGCGCGACTCGCGCCTCGAGGGCGAGCGCGGGGTGACAGCACGTGAAGACGAGCCGCAGCCGGTCGTCACCCATCGGCGACTCGTCCGTGCTCGTGGCGGTCAGCTCCTCGAGGGCGGCCAGGTCGGCGAGCTTGCCTCGCTCGACCTGGGCGCGGCGCAACACGTCGATCGCCCGTCGTCTCGCCGTCATGGTGAGCCACGCCGGCGGGTTGTCGGGTATGCCGTCGCGGGGCCAGCTCAAGAGCGCCCGCTCGGCGGCGTCGGAGACGGCGTCCTCCGCGAGGTCCCAGTCGCCGGTCGTACGTATGAGGGAGGCGACGATGCGCAACCGCTGCTCCGCCATGGCGTCAGCGAGCGCGCGACGGACGTCCTCAACCGCCGCGCGCCCACCCTCGCTCATGCTCAGGACTCGTAGGGCCAATAGGGCCGCAGCTCGACCGCGCCGGCGGCAGACATCGGGTGCGATGACGCGATCGCGATGGCTTCGTCAAGGTCCTCGCACTCGAGGATGTCGAATCCGGCGATCCACTCCCGGGACTCGGTGAACGGACCGTCGGTGACGAGCAGCTCACCGCCTCGGCGCCGGATCGTCGTGGCGGACTCGGGTGGGTGCAGCCGCTGGCCCATCAGCCGCTTGCCGCTGCTGTCGTGCTTGGCCACCCAGTCTTCGACCTGGTCGACGGCCGGGTCGCTCGGCCGGTCGGCCGCCTCGGGGTCGGAGACGATCAACATCATGTACTTCATCGCTGCTCCTTCGGTCGGGTCTCATCGTTACGACGAACGGGACCCTACGAATCCGACAGGATCTGCTCGACGACGGAGGACTTCTCGTCGGCGTAGTCCTGCACGCGATGCCAGTGCCTGGCCGCGAGGCGCTGCTTCGTCGACAGATAGAGGTCGAACGCCCGCGGATCCGCGCGCAGGCGGTCGCGGAACGTGATCATCCGGTCGTGCTCAGCCGACCCGGTCGTGAAGACGTGCAGGTTGACCCTCGGCGCCTCCAGGCGCAGGAGCCGGTGCTCGTGCCAGCCCGGCTCGCGGATGTGGAGCACGTAACCCAGTGCCTCGAGCGCAGGGAGGTATGCCTGCTCGTCGGCACTGTCGACGACGAGCAGGTTGATGTCGATGATCGGCTTGGCCGCCAGCCCGGGGACCGATGTCGAACCGACATGCTCGACGTCGGTGGCGACCGGGCCCAGGGCCGTACGGATGCGGGCGGCGAGGGTCTCGAACTCCGCAGGCCAGGCCGGGTCGTAGGGAGCCAGCACGATCGACCCATCGACCCGCGTGGGCGGGAGGAGGTATTCGGCCATGTGCCGAGCTGCGCGCCCTACTTGGAGGCGGCGGCGGTGACGGCTTCGCTCGCGGCGAGACCGAAGCCGACCTTGCGGCCGAGGTCGGAGGTGAAGTCGAGGTAGGCGACCTTCGCCGCCGGAACCGCGACCGTACGCCCCTTGGAGTCGGTCAGGGTGAACACCGCTTCGTCCTTGAGGGCGGTGTCGAGCGCCTTGAGCACGTCCTCGGGCGTCGACTCGGTTGCCACTGACAGCTCACGGGCGACGTGCTGCACGCCGATCTTGACCTCCACGGTCACTCATCTCCTTTGATGTCATCTTCGTTGCGGGGGAATGCGCCGATGCCGCGCCAGGCCAGGCCGGCGACGAGCTGGACGGCTTCGCTGCGGGTCAGGCTCGAGTCCTGCGACAGCCAGTTGCGAGCCCCGACATGGCCCATGCCGACGAGGCTGACCGCCAACAGGTGGGACGAGGCGACCGGGAGCCCGGTGTCCTCGCGGATGACCTCGGCGATCGCGGAGGCCGACTCCTCGATGACGCGGTCGATCTGCTCGCGTACGGACGGGTCGCTCGTGAGGTCGGACTCGAACACGAGGCGGAACGCGGCGCCCTGGTCGGCGACGTAGTCGTACCAGAGCTCCATCGTGGCCCGGACCCGCTTGCGGTTGTCCGAGGTCGAGGCGAGGGCGGTCTTGACGCCGTCGATCACGGTGTCGCACGACGTCTCGAGGAGGGCGAGGTAGAGGTCGAGCTTGCCGGGGAAGTGCTGGTAGAGCACGGGCTTGGAGACGCCCGCACGCTCGGCGATCTCGTCCATCGACGCGGAGTGGTAGCCCTGCTCGACGAACACCTCGAGCGCAACCTCCAGCAGTTGAGCACGCCGTGCCGTGCGGGGCAGGCGGCTCGTGCGCGGACGCATCGGGGTCGTTTCGGTCACGGACCCAACAGTAGTCGGTGGTGCCCGACATTCGGACGCCCACCGGCGACGTTGCGCCGACGGGGAACAATGGTGCGTGGATGCGGTGTTATGCCGCCAGAACCGTTTGCACCGCACCGCAAGCAGAGGAGAACCCGTGGTCGCCCCACTCGTGGAACCCGCCGACGAACTGACCATCGACGAGGTCCGTCGCTACAGCCGGCACCTGATCATCCCCGACGTCGGGATGACGGGCCAGAAGCGGCTCAAGAACGCCAAGGTGCTCGTGATCGGCGCCGGTGGCCTCGGCAGCCCTGCGCTGCTCTACCTCGCGGCGGCGGGTGTCGGCACGCTCGGCATCATCGACGACGACGTGGTCGACGAGTCCAACCTGCAGCGCCAGATCATCCACGGGCAGTCCGACATCGACAAGCCCAAGGCCGAGTCGGCCGCGGCATCGGTCGCCGAGACCAACCCGTACGTCAAGACGATCGTGCACAACGAGCGCCTCGACAACGACAACGTGCTCGAGATCTTCAGCCAGTACGACCTGATCGTCGACGGCACCGACAACTTCGCGACGCGCTACCTCGTCAACGACGCGGCCGTCCTGCTCGGCAAGCCGTACGTCTGGGGCTCGATCTACCGGTTCGAGGGCCAGGTGTCGGTGTTCTGGGCGCAGGAGGGGCCGCAGTACCGCGACCTCTACCCCGAGCCCCCGCCGCCGGGCATGGTCCCGTCGTGCGCCGAGGGCGGCGTGCTGGGCGTGCTGTGCGCGTCGATCGGCTCGATCATGGTGACCGAGGCGATCAAGCTCATCACCGGCATCGGTGACCCGCTGATCGGCCGCCTGATGGTCTACGACGCGCTCGAGATGCGCTACTCGACGCTCAACATCCGCCGCGACCCCACGGGCCAGCCGATCACGGCGCTGATGGACGACTACGAGGCGTTCTGCGGCGCGATCAGCGAGGAGGCTGCCGAGGCGGCTGCCGACTCGACGATCTCGGTGACGACGCTCGACGGATGGCTCAAGGAGCGCGGCGACGGCGGGCGCGACTTCGTGCTGGTCGACGTACGCGAGCCCGGTGAGTACGAGATCAACAAGATCCCGGGCTCGATCCTGATCCCCAAGGGCGACTTCCTCAACGGCAAGGCCCTCGAGCAGCTGCCGGGCGACAAGCAGATCGTGCTGCACTGCAAGACCGGCATCCGTTCGGCCGAGGCGCTCGTGGTGCTCAAGGGCGCGGGCTACAAGGACTCCGTGCACGTCGGCGGCGGCGTCGCGGCGTGGGTCAACCAGATCGACCCGAGCCAGCCCTCGTACTGACCCCCGCTGGGAGTGACGAACTGCAGGCCGCCATCGGCGTGTCGCCTGCATGTCGTCACTCCCACGGCAGGGTGGTCCTCATGAAGGACGACTTCGCCGATCGGGTCCTCGACCTGGTCGAGCAGATCCCGCCGGGGAAGGTGCTGTCGTACGGCATCATCGCGGAGATCCTCGAGGAGGGCGGTCCACGTCAGGTGGGCCGCGTCATGGCCCTCGAGGGCGGTGCCGTCGCGTGGTGGCGGGTCGTACGCGCTGACGGTTCGCTGCCCCCGTCGCACGGTGTCGGGGCGCAGGAGCACTATGCGATCGAGGACACCCCGATGCGCAACAACGGCTCAGCCGTCGACATGAAGCGCGCCCTCTGGCGGTTCGACGACTGAGTGTCCGCCCCGTCTGGTGGGATGGGGTCATGCCGGTCGAGTACGTGTTGGAGAAGCCGAGCGTCGAGCCGCTCGTCGCTCCGGTGCTCGACGCCGATCAGCAGGCCGTCGTCGACCACCTGGGCGGCCCGCTGCTGGTGCTCGCCGGCCCCGGCACCGGCAAGACCACGACGCTCGTCGAGCTCGTGGTCGACCGGGTCGAGCGCGGCGATCGTGGTGAGCTCGGAGGGCTCGCGCCGGAGGAGATCCTGGTCCTGACGTTCAGCCGCAAGGCCGCCGCCGAGATCCGCAGCCGCATCGCCCGCCGGCTCGACCGCACCACCGCGACGACGCCGGCGATGACGTTCCACTCGTTCTGCTACGGCATGCTGCGCGCCGAGCAGGACCCCGGCGACTACGCGAGCCCGATGCGGCTGCTGAGTGCGCCGGAGCAGGACGCGGTCATCAGCGAGGTGCTCGCCGGCGCCGACCCCGAGACGTGGCCCGTCGAGCTGCGCCAGGCGCTGCAGACCCGCGGCATGGCCACCGAGCTGCAGCGGCTCATGGCGACCGCCCGCTCGCGGGGCCTCGACGCGTACGACCTCGAACGGCTCGGCGAGGCGACGGAGCGTGCTGACTGGGTCGCGGCCGGCCGGTTCTTCGACGAATACACCTCGGTCGCGGCGCTGCAGAACACGATCGACCACACCGACCTGATCTTCCAGGCGGTTCGGCTGCTCGACGACCCCGCGCGCCGGGCGAGATGGCGCGACCGGTTCTCGTTGATCGTCGTCGACGAATACCAGGACACCGATCCACTCCAGGTCCAGCTGCTCGCGGCGCTCGCCGGCCAGGGACGCGACCTCGTCGTGGTGGGCGACCCCTACCAGTCGATCTACGGCTTCCGTGGGGCCGACGTGCGCGGCATCCTCGACTTCGCCGACCGCTTCTCGACGGCGTCGACCCGGGTCCCGGTCGTCACGCTGCGCCACACCAACCGCTACGGACCGACGATCGGCGCGGCCGTCCGTTCGATCGTCGACAACCGCGGCGTGCTGGGCGCCATCGACGGCGAGGCATACGCCGCGCTGCGCTCGCCGGTGTCACGCACGCGTGACGAGGGTGAGGTCACGGTCCAGACGTTCTCGTCGCCGACAGCGGAGGCCGAGCACATCGCGCTGCTGCTGCGCGAGGCTCATCTGCACGACGACGTCGGCTGGGAGGACATGGCCGTCCTCGTACGCTCGGGCGTCCACGTCGGGCGTCTCCAGCGTGCGCTGACCGCCGCCGGGGTCCCGGTCGAGGTGGCCGGCGACGAGATCCCGCTGGCGGTCGAGCCGGCCGTGCGTACGCTCCTGTCCGCGGTGCACGCGGCCGACGAGATGCAGACCGGCGCGACGCTCGACCCGGCGTCGGCGGCCGCCCTGCTCACCGGGCCGCTCGGCGGGCTCGACGCCGCGTCGTTGCGGCGGCTGGGCCGGGTCCTGCGCCGTGACGCGGCCAAGGACGGCAGCAGTCCACGGCCCTCGCGCGTCCTCGTCGCCGAGTCACTCTCCGACCCCGTGCACCTGAAGTCCCTCGCCCGTCCCGGGAGCCCCGAGGGTGACGCCGTGGCGGCCGCCGCTCGCCTCGCCCGGCTCCTGAAGGTCGCCTCCGAGCAGATCGCCGCGCGCGAGTCGGCCGAACAGGTGCTCTGGACGATCTGGGAGAAGTCCGGGTGGAACCGGCGCCTCGAGGCCGAGGCGACGGGCGGCGGCGAGGGAGCGGCCCGGGCCAACCACGACCTCGACGCGCTCGTCGCGCTGTTCGTCGAGGCGGCGCGCGCCGAGGAGCAGCAGGCCCGACTCGGCATCGCCGAGGTCGTCACCCGGCTCGAGGCCCAGCAGATCCCGGCCGACAACCTCTCCCAGCAGGGCACCGGTGCCCGTGCCGTCCAGCTCATGACGGCCCATCGCTCCAAGGGGCTCGAATGGCCGCTGGTGGTCGTCGCCGGCGTGCAGGACGGCGAGTGGCCCGACGTACGCATGCGCGGCAGCCTGCTCCAGGGTGACCGGCTGGGCGCCGACGGGCTCCTGCCACCGCCGGCAGCGCGCGAGGCGCTGGCCGAGGAGCGCAGGCTGTTCTATGTCGCCTGCAGCCGGGCTCGCTCGCGGCTCGTCGTCACGGCCGTGGCCAGCGGCGACGACGCCGGCGACCAGCCGTCGCGGTTCGTCGGTGAGCTGCACGCCCACACCCTCGGCGCTGCGGGCCGCATGCTCCCGGGCACGCGGCACCGTCCGCGGCGGGCGCTCAACCTGCGCGGTGCGGTCGCCGAGCTCCGCCGGCTGGGGGAGTCGACCGACGATCCGGCCGTACGCGCACGATCCGCCCAGCTGTTGGCCCGGCTCGCCGAGCACCCGCGGGCCCGCTCGGCGCATCCCGACCAGTGGTGGGGCCTGCGCGAGATCACCGCCAACGACCTCCCCCTGCACGACCCGGCCGAGCCACTGCGCATGTCGGGCAGCTCGGTGTCCACGCTTGCCGAGTGCCCGCTCAAGTGGTTCCTCGGTCATGAGGCGCGCGGCCAGCGTGGCACCACTGCGGCGCAAGGCTTCGGCTCGATCGTCCACGCGATCGCCGCCGAGGTCGTGACGGCCGGCCTCGATCCCGAACCCGAGCAGCTCGCCGAGCACCTCGACGGGGTGTGGCACCAGCTCGAGTACGCCCCGTGGGTCGGCGCTCGTGAGCGGGCCGCCGCCAAGGAGTCGCTCGAGCGGTTCTGCCGGTGGCACCTCGAGCACGGCCGAGAGGTCCTGGCGGCGGAGCACAGGTTCGAGGTGACGACCGACGTCGACGGTCGCCCGGTCGTCCTCAACGGTTCGATGGACCGGGTCGAGCTCAGCGACGACGGCGTGCACGTCATCGACCTCAAGACTTCGCGGGGCACGCCGACAGGCCCGGAGATCGCGCAGCACCCGCAGCTCGGCTTCTACCAGCTCGCGGTCGAGGAGGGGGCGACGGAAGGCCTCGCCCCCGGCGCGCCGGCCGCCGGCGCCGAGCTGGTCCAGCTCCGCAACGACGCCTCGGGCGTACCGGGCTATCCCAAGGTCCAGCCGCAGGACGCGCCACGGGGCGACGAGCCGTTCTTCGCCGTCGAACAGCTCCGCCGATCGGTGCACGCGGTCGACGCCGAGCAGTTCCCGGCGACGGCCTCGGTCAAGGCCTGCCAGTACTGCGAGTTCGCCCGCGTGTGCCCCGCCAAGGACGAGGGCGCCTCGATCCTGACGGAGCGAGCATGAGCACCCTGGTCAGGGACGAGGACCATCTGCGGGACATCCTCGGCATCCCGTTCACCCAGCCGCAGATGGACGCCATCACGGCCGGCCCGGACCGCCCCAGCGCCATCATCGCGGGAGCCGGATCCGGCAAGACGACTGTCATGGCCGCCCGGGTCGTGTGGCTCGTCGGGCACCTCGGCGTGCCACCCGAGCGCGTGCTCGGACTGACGTTCACGACCAAGGCGGCGGCCGAGCTGGGGCAGCGCATCCGGGCGAGTCTCGAGCGTCTTGGCGTCGAGCTCGATGGCGAGCCGACCACCGCGACCTATCACGCGTTCGCCGGCTCCTTGATCGCCGAGCACGGCCTGCGGCTCGGTGTGGAGCCCGACCTGCGCATCGTCTCCGACGCCTCGCGGTTCCAGCGCATGGCCCGGTCGATCGAGTCGTTCGACGGCTCGCTCGGGGCCATCACGACGTACGTCCCTTCGCTCGTCGGGCAGGTCATGACGCTCGACGGGCAGCTCTCCGAGCACCTCGTGAGCACCGAGGAGCTGCGTGAGCACGACCGCGACATCATCCACGCCTACGAGACCACTGACAAGCCGCCTGCCGTGCTGCGCGACGCCGCGTCGGCCGCCCTGCGACGCATCGAGCTGAGCCATCTGGTCGACCGCTACCAGCAGGCCAAGGCCGACGACGGGGTCATGGACTTCTCGGACCAGATGGCCTGGGGTGCCCGGCTCGCCGACCTGCACCCGGTCGGGGAAGCCCTGCGTGACCGTTTCGATGTCGTCCTGCTGGATGAGTACCAGGACACCTCGGTGGCGCAGCGCGACCTGCTCCAGGCGCTGTTCTCCGGCGACGAGCCGGCGAGTGGCCGCGGCCACCCGGTCACCGCCGTGGGCGACCCGGCGCAGGGCATCTACGGGTGGCGCGGCGCGGCCACCGGCAACCTCGAGGGATTCCTCGACGACTTCCCGGCCACCGACGGTGGGCGCGGGCGCCTGTTCTCGCTCGTCGAGACCCGCCGGTGTGCGCCCGAGATCATCGCCGTGGCCAACCATCTCGCCGCCCCGTTCTACGCCACGTCCTCGTCGGTCAAGCCGCTCGAGTCGGCGGTCGACGCCCGCGGCACGGTCGACGTCTCGCTGCACGCGACCGTCGACGACGAGGTCCGCGCGCTCGTCGAGGCGATCCGCAACACCCCGGGGCGTCTGCGGGACATCGCGATCCTCGTACGGGTCGGCCGCGAGAACGGCGCGATCGTGCAGGCGCTCCGCGAGGCGCACATCCCGTTCGAGATCGTCGGGCTCGCGGGCCTCCTCTCGCAGCCAGAGGTTCTCGACGTCCTCTCGCTGCTCGAGGTCGTCGAGGACGTCACGGCAAACCCCGCGATGCTTCGCCTCCTCACGGGGTCGCGGTGGCGGATCGGCCCCCGCGACCTCGCCCTGCTCGGCCGGCGGGCGTCAGCGCTCAGCGGACGCGTGTCCCGCAGCAGTGACGACCCCACGCTCGAGGACGAGCTCGCCCGGGCGGTCGAAGGCACCGACCCGACCGAGATCGTCTCCCTCGCCGACGCCGTCGACGACCCCGGTGAGCTGCCCTACTCCGCCGAGGCGCGCGCCCGGTTCGCCGAGATCGCGCAGGTCGTCAAGTCCGTACGCGCGCACGTCAGCGACCCGCTCCTCGACCTGGCTCGCCGCGCCGTGCGCGCGCTCGACCTCGACATCGAGCTCGAGGCCGGCGACGTCTCCGGCGGCGCCGACAACGTCGCGCTGCTGCTCGAGGCCGTGGCGTCATACGCCGGCACCGACCGCTACGCCTCGCTGTCCGGCCTGGTCGCCTATCTCGCTGCCGAGGAGTTCTACAACGACGGCATGGAGGTCTCGACCCCGTCCGAGGCCGAGTCGGTCAAGCTGCTCACGATCCACAAGTCCAAGGGCCTCGAATGGCCGACCGTGTTCGTCCCGCTCGTCTCCAGCACGATCTTCCCGTCGTCGCGCGGCCGCGGCCGCTGGACCACCAGCGCCCAGACGCTGCCGGTTTCGCTGCGCGGCGATGCGGCCAGCCTGCCCGACATCGACGACTGGACACCCGCCGCCAACAAGGAGTTCATGGCGGCCGAACGCGCCGACGCCCTGATGGAGGAACGGCGGTTGGCCTACGTCGCCTACACGCGCGCCGCCCGGAGGCTGGTCGTCAGCGGCCACTGGTGGGGTCGCACGCAGCAGAAGCCGCTCGGGCCGTCGACGTTCCTCACCGAGACGCGTGACTTCCTCGAGGCGCAGGGGGTCAAGCCCTCGGTGTGGGCGGACGAGCCCGCCGACGACGAGACCAACCCGCACCTCCTGGTCGCGGACGGCATTCCCTGGCCGGCCGGGCTGCCGGTCCTCGCCGGTCGGCGCGCCCTCGCGGATGACGTACGGTCCGCACTCGCCGGCACGCTCGACATACCGGAACCGGCCGATCCCGAGGCTGCGGACCTGCGGCGGCTCGACGAGCTCGAGCACGACATCGAGCTGCTGGTCGCGGAGGCGGCAGCCGACGACTCACCGGTGCAGACAGTGCCGTGGCCACCCACGATGTCGGCGACCGCGGCGATGGCGCTGGAAAAGGATCCTGCCCAGTTCGCCCAGGATCTCGCCCGTCCCTTGCCGCGGCGTCCGTCCGGCGCCGCGCGGTTCGGCACCCGCTTCCATGCCTGGGTCGAGGCCCACTACGGCCAGCAGACCCTGCTCGATCCCACGGAGCTGCCCGGACGCGGCGACGTCGACCTGGAGTCCGACGAGGAGCTGGAGCAGATCAAGGAGTCGTTCCGCCGCAGCCCCTACGCCGACCTGACGCCGGCGCAGATCGAGGCGCCGTTCTCGCTCGTGCTCGGCGGTCAGCAGTTCGTGGGCCGCATCGATGCGGTGTTCCAGACGCCCGACGGCTTCGAGGTGGTCGACTGGAAGACCAACAAGCAGGCCACCGCCGACGAGCTGCAGCTCGCGATCTACCGGCTGGCCTGGGCGGAGCTGCGCGGCATCGACCCCGCGACGGTCACCGGCGCGTTCTACTACGTACGCCTCGGTGAGGTGAAGCGGTTCGCCGATCTGCCCGGTCGCGCTGAGCTCGAGCAGAGACTCGGACTAGCGTAGGGACGTGGACTACGCCTTCGACCGCACCCAGCACGACCGTGCCGCCCATCTCCGCAAGGACGACACGTGGCGGACGCCCGACGTGCGTGTGCTCGTCATCGGTGGCGAGCACGTCGCGACAGTCGGCGGTGCCGGCATCCGCTGGGTTGGGCTCGACGAGGCGCCCGAGGGCGAGTGGATCTTCCTCGGCATCAAGGACGACATCCGCTACGCCGCCGTCATGGTCGACCGCGTGCCGCAGGAGCTCGAGCCGGTCAGCCTGCGCGTCCTGGGCCCGACGATCGCGCCCGACGAGGCGTCGCTCGGGGTGCACGCGGTGGGCATCGCTCGCTGGCACCAGCACCACAAGTACTGCGCCAACTGCGGCCAGCCGAGCGACATCGCCGAGGCCGGCCACGTTCGCATCTGCCCGGCCTGCGGCACGCACCACTTCCCGCGTACGGACCCCGCCGTCATCATGCTGATCACCGACGGCGATGACCGCGCGCTGCTGGGCCGTCAGCCCATATGGCCCGAGGGCCGCTTCTCGACGCTCGCCGGGTTCGTCGAGCCGGGGGAGTCGTTGGACGACGCCGTACGCCGTGAGGTCATGGAGGAGGTCGGCATCCAGGTCGGTGAGGTGGCGTACGCCGGCAGCCAGCCGTGGCCGTTCCCGTCGAGCCTGATGCTCGGGTTCTTCGGACAGGCGCTGACGTCGGACATCACGGTCGACCAGAACGAGATCGCCGAGGCGCGCTGGTTCACCCGCGCGGAGGTCACCGAGATGACGGCCTCAAGCGACCTGCTGCTGCCGCCCAACGTGTCGATCTCCCGCTGGCTCCTCCAGAAGTGGCACGGCGGAACCATCCACGGCACCTGGGCCTGACGCTGACGAGAGGGTTCCCGTCCGCTGACGAGAGGGTTCCTGTCCGCTGACGAGAGGGTTGCCGCGCCTGCCGGCATCCGAAACCCTCTCCTCGGGCATCGGAAACCCTCTCCTCAGCGAGGGTTACGAGGCGAGCTGCGCCTTGACCTGGGCCACCGAGGGGTTGGTCAGCGCGGTGCCGTCGTGGAACACCAACGTCGGGACGGTCTGGTTGCCGTTGTTGGCCTGCTCGACGATGAACGCCGCCTCGGGCTGCTGCTCGATGTCGACCTCGTGGAAGTCGATGCCCTCGCGCTTGAGCTGGCCCTTGAGGCGGTGGCAGTACCCGCACCACGGGGTGGAGTACATCGTGAACGTGCCCGACATGGAGTGTCTCCTTCGACGACTAGTCTGATCATCTCAACAACGACACCGTTTCACCCATTCCGCGACCACTCCGAGGAGCCCCCTGTGCCCGACGCCGACGACCTGCTGACGGGGCTCGATCCTGAGCAGCGTGAGGTCGCACAGGCGCTGCGTGGTCCGGTCAGCGTCGTCGCAGGTGCCGGCACCGGCAAGACCCGCGCCATCACGCACCGCATGGCGTACGGCGTGGCGACCGGCGTCTACAAGCCGACCGAGGTCCTCGCGGTGACCTTCACGACCCGCGCCGCCGGCGAGATGCGCACCCGGCTCCGCCAGCTCGGCGCCGACGGGGTCCAGGCCCGCACGTTCCACTCCGCGGCGCTGCGGCAGGCCCGCTATTTCTGGCCCCAGGTCTACGGCGGTGAGTTCCCCGAGGTCACGGCGTCCAAGTTCGCGCTCGTCGCCGAGGCCGCCCGACGTCTCGGCCTCCGCACCGACACCCCGCTGCTGCGCGACCTGTCGTCCGAGATCGAGTGGGCCAAGGTCTCCAACATCCGTCCCGCCGCCTATGCCGCTGCGGCCGGCCCCGCACGGCGCGAGGTCGCCGATCTCGACCACTCCACGATCGGCAACATCATGACGGCCTACGAGGACGTCAAGCGCGATCGTGGTCGCATCGACATGGAGGACATCCTCCTGATCACCGCCGCGATCCTCGCCGACGACGAGCGCATCGCGGCCCAGGTGCGCCAGCAATACCGCTGGTTCGTGGTCGACGAGTTCCAGGACGTCAACCCGCTCCAGTCGACGCTGCTCGAGCTGTGGCTCGGCGGTCGCAACGACATCTGCGTCGTCGGCGACCCACGCCAGACCATCTATTCGTTCGCCGGCGCATCGCCCGAGATCCTGACGTCGTTCGCGCGACGCCACGAGGGTGCCCAGCGCATCGAGCTGGTCCGCAACTACCGCTCGACGCCGCAGATCGTCGCGGCCGCCAACGCCGTGTTCAGCCGCGCCAACGGCACCGACGGCGTACGCCTGCAGTCGCAGCAGGAGCCCGGCGACCCCGTGACCTACATCGGGTTCCCCGACGAGCAGGCCGAGGCCGCCGCCGTGGCGAGCGAGATCGCCCTGCTCCATCGCCGGGGTGTCTCCTACAAGGAGATGGCGATCCTGTTCCGCATCAACGCCCAGTCCGAGGCGTTCGAGGAAGCGCTCGGCGAGCACGGCATCCCCTATGTCCTGCGCGGGGTCGAGGGGTTCTTCCGCCGGGCCGAGGTACGCCAGGCGGTCACGCTGCTGCGCGGGTCAGCGCGCGGTGGCGAGGGTGGCGGTGAGCTGGTCCAGGAGGTGCGGGCGATCTTCGCCGCGATGGGCCACACCGACGAGCCGCCCACAGGTGCCGGCGCCGTGCGAGACCGCTGGGAGTCGCTGCATGCGATCGTCTCGATGGCTGCTGACCTGGTCGACTCCGACCCCGCCGCCGACCTCACCGCCCTCGTCGCCGACCTCGACCGGAGGGCCGACCAGGCGCACGCGCCGGCCGCCGACGGCGTGACGCTGGCGACGCTGCACTCGGCCAAGGGCTTGGAGTGGGACGCCGTCTTCTGCGTCGGCATGCACGAGGGCATGATGCCGAGCGTCCACGCCGACACCCCCGCGGCGGTCGAGGAGGAGCGCCGGCTGTTCTACGTCGGCCTGACCCGGGCCCGGCACGACCTGATGATCTCGTGGGCCGTCACCCGCAACCGCGGCGGCCGCGGCAACCGCAGGCCCACCCGATTCCTCGATCCGCTGCTGCCCGCCGACCACGAGGCGCGCCAGACCGCGCGTCAGCCCCGCGAGCGCAAGGTCGCGAAGTGCCGCGTCTGCAACACGGTGCTGGCGGTCGCCGATCGCAAGCGGGGGCGCTGCGAGGACTGCCCGGCGACGTACGACGAGGAGCTCTACGAGCAGCTTCGCGCCTGGCGCACCGAGCAGGCGACCGAGCAGGGCAAGCCCGCCTACGTGATCTTCACCGACGCGACGCTCCAGTCGATCGCCGAGGTCAAGCCCGCCGACCCCGACGCGCTCGCGCGGGTGCCCGGCATCGGGCCGGCCAAGCTCGAGAAGTACGCCGACTCGGTGCTTGAGCTGATCAGGTCGCGCTAGGCCATCAGGTCGGCGGGCTACTTCGCCTTGCCCGGCGGCGCTGTCGGCGGGGTGCCGGGCGTATGCGGCGGAGATCCGCCCGGCTCGTCGGTCGCCGTGGTGGTGGGCGACGGGGTGGTCGGCTCGTCGGGTGTCGAGCTGGATTCGGCGGCGCCGGAGTCCTCACTCGTTGTCGGCGTCGGCGACGGGGTGGTCGCAGCGGCCGACGGCGGTGGGACGCTCGACTCGTTCGGCGTCTGCGTCTCCGCACTGCCCGAGGTCGGGTCAGTCGGACCCAGGTCCGGCAGCGACTCGTGGGTGGAGAGGCCGAACGCTGTCGCCCCGACGGAGATCACCAGGATCGCCCAGACCGTGCTCACGGACGATCTCGCGCGTCCCGCGCCGTCCGTGAAGATCGACGTCGGCCGGGCGTGCTTCCCTCGCTTTTGTGCTCCCATCCCAGCCGAGCATACCGGCGGGGTGGTGGCACCTAGGCGTCAGAGAAGCCGGGCAGCGACTCTTCGAGGATCGAGCGGAAGGGCGCTGTGGCGCCGAGCTGGCTGAGCACGCCGATGCCGCCGATCCACACCCGGTGGATCAGCAGGTACTGCGGTGGCAGGTTGATCTTCATCGCGGTGCCCATGCCTTCGGACGTCGGCGCGCTCACCCGCAGAGTCTGGGCTCGCATCCACTCGCGGCTGAACGTGAATCGTTCGACGCTCGCCGGCTCGACGAACGGGCCGATGTAGTGAGCGATCGTGTCGGCGTCCAGGTCAGTCGTCTTCTTGAGGAAGCCCTCGTCATGGAGGCCCTCGAGCACCAGGTCGTACTCGCCGTCGACCGCGTAGCGCAGCAGGCGCCCCATCGGCTCGGGGAGTCCTCCGGGGAGGCGCGCCACGGCGCCGTAGTCGACGACGCCGAGCCGCCCGTCGGGCATGATGCGGAAGTTGCCGGGGTGCGGGTCGGCGTGCAGCATCCCGGCCCGCGTCGGTCCGGCGAACAGGAACCTGACGTACGCCTCCCCGTACCGGTCGCGCTCCTCCTGCGTGCCCTCCGTGATGACCTGGGCGAGCGAGTGGTCGCTCTCCAGCCAGCTCGAGACGAGGGCGTGCTCGGTGTATGCCAGCACCTGTGGCACGACGATCTCCGGATCGTCGTCGAACTCCGCAGCGAACACGCTCTGTGCGCCGGCCTCGAGGTTGTAGTCGAGCTCCTCGGCGACGCGGTCCTGGAGCTCCTGGACCAGCGGCTTGACGTCGAGGGCGGGGGCGAGCGTGCCGAACAGCCGGGCCAGCCGGGCGATCTGCCTCAGGTCCGCGGTCAGCGCCTTGGCGGCGCCCGGGTACTGCAGCTTGACCGCGACCTCCTGGCCGTCGGCCCACACCGCGCGGTGCACCTGGCCGATCGACGCCGAGGCGGCCGGCTTGTCCTCGAACGAGGTGAACTGCTGCCGCCAGTCGGCGCCGAACTCCTCGGCCATGACCCGGTGGACCGTGCCCGGCGGCATCGGCGGCGCGGAGTCCTGCAGCTTGACGAGCGTCTCGCGATAGGGCCCGATGAACTCCTCGGGCAGCGCGGCCTCGAAGATGCTCATGGCCTGGCCGAACTTCATCGCGCCGCCCTTGAGCTGGCCCAGGACCGAGAAGATCTGGTCGGCGGTGCGCCGCTGGACCTCGCTGAGCACGACGTTCGCGGGTGCGCCGACCATGCGCTTGCCGATGCCCAGCGTCGTACGCCCGGCGAACCCGACCGGCAGCGACGCGAGCCGAGCGGTGCGCATGAACGCGCTTCCGGTCAGTGGTCGGCCCTTCGGCTCATCCTTGCCGGGCGGGCCGGCCTGCTCCGGCCCATCGGGTCGGTCGGGAGTCTGGGGCACCAGGTCAGGATAGTCCGGAGCGCCTGGTCAGGCGGCTCGGAGCAGGTCGCACGTGCAGGCGTGATGGAACGCCAACGGCCAGGTCGTCCGGTCGTCGTGCGCCGGCCCGACGACCAGGCAGCGGCCGAGGGTTCGGCTCGTCCGGCCGTCGGCGTGGGCCAGCACCTCCACGGCGAGCTCGAGCGCGGCGGCGTGGGTCGTGACGGCGTCCACGGCCGCCGGCGTCATGGTCGCGGTGTGCCGACCGAGCTGGTGCACGAGCGCCGGCCAGGCGCGGTCCCAGTCGGCACGGTGCAGGTCGTGGCACGACACGCACGGTGTGCGTCCGGGTCGTACGAGCGGCCCGATCCGGATGCGGTCCTCGTCGATCACGACCGGGAGGTGATCGAGTCCGAGCCGTATCGGCTCCTCGAACACCGTGCGGGCGGGCTCGCCGGACGAAGCGATGACCAGCAGGTCGGGATCGCCGTCGGCGAACTCGTTGACGCCGGCGTCGGCGAGCACCGACTGGGTGATCTCCGTGAGCCGCCGGCCGCCGGCATCGGAGTGAAGCGCGACGCCGTACGTCTGCCGGTGGCGGAGCCGGGCCGGGTCATCCCCGCCGAAGTCGGCGTGGCGGGCCTCGGCGTCGAGTCCTCGTCGCCGTGCGCTGCTCCAGCGGGTGGCATCGAACACGACGCCTGCGGAGCGCAGCTCGGCCAGGATGTCGGTGACCGGCACCGTGAGCTCGGGGATCGCCGTACGGGCGATGGCGGCCAGCCGTTCGACGTCACGTGCCCCGTCGAGCAGACGGAGCAGGTCGACCAGCCCCGGGCGGTCACCGATGACGATGCCGGGGGACGTGCCGACCTGCAGGTGGGTGGCATCCCGGCGGAGGAGCGGTGCTCCGGGTCGGAGCGCTGGTCGGAAGGCCATGTCGTCAGGGTTGTCGCTCATCGCGCAGGTGACGAACGCGTCATCCACAGTCGCGTCGTCGGCTCACGGGGTTTCGACAGGTGGCGGCTTCGCCGCGCTCGGCGGATCCTGGGGCGGCCTCGGTCTTCAGCAAAGCGGAGGACCCGACGGTGTCGGATCCTCCGCAAAACTCGGGGAAGTGCGGGGCCCGGATCCCCGCGAGTGGCTCAGGCCTTGCCGAGGATCCGGTTCAGCTTGGTGCCACAGACCGGGCAGATGCCCTTGGCCATACGAGTGCCCTTGTCACTGACGTGGACCTCTCCAGACGCCTCGCGCTTTTCCTTGCACTTGACGCAGTAGAACTCGCCACTCCATGTTTCCGACATTGCGGCCTCCTTGCCGATGTGGTGCTAGTCACGTTCAGCGTACGCGTGGGAGGGCCGTTTCACGCTCAGCTGAGCGTAAAGCGCTTCGGCGCGTCGCAACCCCTCGAATTGCAGGTTCTCGGCGCCGGAGACCCACGGCGACAGAGGAGAGACCCCCGACGGAGCTTGCCTTCCCCTTGCGAGTTCCGTCGGGGGCCTCGAATGGCGCTCACGCTAGGCCTCGCGGGGCCTGTCGGCAACCGGTTTCGAACAACTGTTGTCCACGCCTGTGGATAACGGTGGGGACAACTTGTGGGGAACGCCGAGGACCCATGTGGACGGCGCGGTGCACAACGTGTGGGTCCGTCGTGGAGGAACTGCGGAACTCCCTGTCTGACCAGCCGCTTTGCACAGCCGGCCTTGTGGACGGCCAAAAGGTCGGAATCAGGAGATATGTTTCCCATCATGAGCGAGCTCAGCGGGCGAACGGTCGGGCCGGCGTGACCGAGGTCGAGATCCGGCGAAGCGCGCGCCGCAAGCGCACGGTCCGGGCCTATCGCGAGGGCGACAAGACGATCGTGCTGATGCCGGCCCACCTCTCCAGGGCCGAGGAGGAGCGCCACGTCCGCAGCCTGATCGAGCGGCTCGATCGGCGCGAGCGACGCGTACGCCCCAGCGACGACGACCTGCAGGCGCGGGCCGCTCAGCTGTCGACCACCTGGCTCGAGGGCCGTGCGGTTCCGCTGTCCGTGCGATGGGTGAGCAACCAGAACAGCCGCTGGGGCTCCTGCACCAACGCCGACCGCAGCATCCGGCTGTCCGACCGGCTCAAGGGCATGCCCGAGTGGGTCATCGACTACGTCCTGCTGCACGAGCTCGCGCACCTCATCGAGCCCAACCACAGCAAGCGGTTCTGGGCGCTCGTCGATGCCCATCCCGAGACCACGAAGGCTAAGGGCTTCCTCGAAGGCGTGTCCTGGCAGCAGCGATCAACGCCCTGACCGAGTCGTCGGTCTCAGTGGGCAGCGCGTCGACGCCGAACCACGCCAGGTCGTCGGACTCGTCGCTGATGACGTGCTGGGCCTCGACCGGTGCGACAGCGACGTACTGCACGTCGAGGTGGTGCGACGGCCTGATCGGACCGCACGGCACCTCGTGGCGCGACAGCAGCACCGGCACGGGATCGATCGCCAGATCAGGTATGCCGCTCTCCTCGCGACCTTCCCGCAACGCGGCCTCGGCGAGTGTGACGTCGTCGGGCTCGCAGTGCCCTCCGGTCTGCAGCCACCGCTTGATGATGCGGTGCAGCGTGAGCAGGACGCGCCGGTGGTCGGCCGAGAAGATGATGGCGCTCGCCGTCAGGTGATCGGGATGACACTCCCGGCTCATCGCGTCGGCGTACGTCTCGGTGTGCGTGACGTACAGCCGGCGCAGCCGGTCCTGCTCGTCGTCGGGCGCAGTCCAGTCGCTCAGCACACCGCGCGCGTCGTCGCGCAGCGTCACTCGCGGGGGCCGTCGGCGCCGGTGTCCGGCTCGGCGTCGCCCGGGTCGTTGTCGAGCAGCTCGCCGAGAGCGGCGTCGAAGTCGTCGTCGCTCTGCGTACGGTGCTCGCCCTGGGCGAACCCCAGTGGATCGTCGAGGTCCGCCGTCGACGGCATGAGGTCGGGGTGGCTCCACACCGCGTCGCGCGCGTCGGGTCCCTGCCGGTCACGCAAGGCCGCCCACAGCGTCGTGGCTTCACGGAGCTTGCGGGGTCGCAGCTCGAGGCCGACCAGCGACGCGAACGTCTGCTCCGCCGGACCGCCGGCCGCGCGGCGCCGGCGCATCGCCTCGGCGAGCGGGGCGGCGGCGGGCATACGGTCCTTGGTGGCCTGGGTGACGATCTCGTCGACCCAGCCCTCGATGAACGCCAGCAGGGTCTCCAGCCGGTCGAGCGCCCGCTGCTGCTCGGGTGTGCGCTCCGGTTCGAACAGGCCACCGGACAGGGCTTCCTGGATCTCCTCGGGCCGCGAGGGGTCGAGACCCTGCAGCTGCGACTCGATCGCGGTCACATCGATGCGGGTGCCGCGGCCGAACTCCTCGACCGCGCCGACGAGGGCCGGACGCAGCCAGGGGGCATGGTGGAACAGCCGGTGGTGTGCGCACTCGCGCAGCACGATGTAGAGGAGTACGTCTGATGCCGGGTGCTCGAGGCCCTCGCCGAACGCCTCGACGCCAGACGGCAGCACCGCGGCGATGCGCTCGGGGCCGAGCGGGATGCCGATGTCGGTCGACGACACGACCTCGCCGGCGAGCCCGCCGAGGGCCTGGCCGATCTGCTGGCCGAACATCGCACCGCCGGCCTGCGTCAGCATGCCCATGAGTGGCCCGGCCATCGCCTTGGCCTCGTCGGGGAGCGCTTCAGCCATGGCCTTGACGACGTGCGCCGCGATCGGCTCGACGAGCTGCTGCCACGTGCCGGAGGTCGCCTCGATCCACTCGGCCTTGCTCCATGCCGTCGCGGTCGTGGCCCCGATGGGCATCGACGTGACGGTGTCGAGCCATGACTCCGCGAGCTGGGCGGCGTCGTCGACCGCGCCCTGCTGCGCCGAGTTGGGCGAAGGGTCGGGCCCGGCCGCGGCGACGGTGTGGCGGGCGACGTCCTTGGCGAGATCGAAGTTGACGCTCCCCTCGTGCGGGGCGAACATCTTCTGCATCTGGCCCATGATCTGGTTCATGTCCATCTGGCCGCCGGTGAACGCCCCGAACAGCTGCTCCATGGGCGTGCCCTTGAAGGGATTCTCGGGCTCTTCGTTCTCGTTCTCGGCCATGCCTCAACAGTAGCGACAGGATCCGCGAGTCCCACGGGAATGTTGTTCGCTCTACGATGAATCGAGATGACTGCCGTACGCCTGCTCGACATCCGCGACGCCCCGTTGAGCCTCGACGAGGTGTACGCCGCGGTGACCGACCCCGCCGCGGGTGGCATCTGCGTGTTCGTCGGGACGGTCCGCGATCACGACGAGGGCCAGGGCGTCTCCGCGCTCGGCTACTCATCGCATCCGACCGCACTTGCCCGGCTTCGTGACGTCGCCGAGCGCATCGCCGCGGAGTGCGACGTCGTGGCGCTGGCCGGCGTTCATCGGGTCGGTGACCTCGTCGTCGGCGACCTGGCCGTCGTCGTGGCGGCGTCGGCGGCACACCGGGCGCAGGCCTTCGAAGCCTGCCGTCGGCTGATCGACGAGCTGAAGACCGACGTGCCGGTGTGGAAGCACCAGACCTTCACCTCCGGCGACGCCGCGTGGGTCGGGTCGCCGGACTCCCCGGCCGAGGCCACGCAGGTTGCCGGCAGTGACTAGGCTCACCGTGTGTCCGACCCGTCGAAGCTGAGTGCTCGCTACACGACGATGGTCGTGGCGGCGATCTCCTTGATCGTGCTCACCACGGTGTCTTTCCTCGTGCCGGTTCCCTACGTCACGATGAGCCCGGGCGCTCCGTTCAACACGCTCGGCACGTTCGATGACAAGCCGATGTTCACGTTCGGCAAGGACGTCAAGACGTACCCGACGACCGGTGAGCTCTACTTCACCACCGTCTCGGTGAGGCGGGCAGACCGGCCCTTGTCGCTCGGCGCCGCGATCGGGGCGTACCTCGACCCCGACAGGGCCGTGGTCCCCAGGGACGTGGTCTATCCCGACAACGAGACCGCCGAGCAGTCGACGGCGGAGTCGGCCGCCCAGCTGGCGAGCTCCAAGGACTCCTCGCGGGTGGCCGCCCTGCGCGCCGCCGGCTACACCGTCACCGGACGGCCGTCCGTCGCCGGACTGGTCAAGGACGGTGCGGCAGAGAAGCTGCTGAAGGTCGGTGACGTCTTCACGGCGGTCGACGGCACCAAGGTCACCACGCCTGACCAGGTCGTCAAGGCCGTCGGCACGCACGAGCCCGGCGACACCGTACGCCTGACGGTCGAGCGCAAGGGCAAGTCGCTGGACGTGCCGGTCGTGACCCGTGCCGATCCCAAGGACAAGTCGGTCCCGCGCATCGGCATCACGATCGGGGAGACCTACAAGTACCCGATCAAGATCGACAACAATGTGGGCCGCACGATCGGCGGGCCGAGTGCCGGCGCGATGTTCGCCCTCGCGATCTACGACAAGCTGACCCCGGGTTCGTTGACCGGCGGCAGGAAGATCGCCGGCACCGGCGAGATCGCCACCGACGGCACGGTCGGCCCGATCGGCGGCATCCGGCAGAAGATGGCGGGCGCGGCCGAGAAGGGCGTGACGATCTTCCTGGTCCCCGCGGCCAACTGCGCCGAGGCCACCGACGGTGGCGACGAGGGACTCAAGCTCGTGAAGGTGTCGAAGCTCAAGGACGCGATCTCCTCGCTCGAGGCGCTCGCCGAGGACCCCAAGGCCACGGTGCCGTCATGCAGCTGATGCCGGACTCGCCCCTGCGCCAGGCCGCCCTCGAGGTCGAGTCACACGTCGGCGCGCAGGGATGGGACCAGCCGCCGCGGCTGTTCGCCCTCGTGCCCACCGCCGACCTGATCGCCCGCGAGCCGGGTCTCGCCGACCAGCTCTCCGACGACCCCGACAGCATGACGCCGGTCGAGCAGGAGCTGCCCGGTGACCGCGAGCTCGAGGACCTGCTGACCGAGATCGTGTGGCCCGATGCCGTCGCCGGCTGCGCCGCGGTCGTCGAGCGCATCATGCTGCCGCCCGAGGCCGAGGCCTCGCTGCCGGACGACCCGGACGAGCTGCTGGCCGTCGTCGCGGCCCACCCCGATCGCCGCGAGGTGCGGCTCGTCGCCGCGGTCGTCCGCGATGGCGGGTCGCACAGCGCCGTACGCGCCAGAGAACCCCATGATGCCGAGCTGCTGGAGGGGCCCGATCTCGTGCCGGGCCTGATCGAACATCTCCGCCGCACTCTGGCATAGAGTCAAGTCACCCCGTCACCAGGAGCTACGTGAGCGACATCTTCGGAACCCCCCGTCCCCGCCCGGAACCTCGGCGCGGGTCTGAACGTCGCCAGCGCGTGCTGGTTCCCACCCTCATCACGCTGGCACTGCTGCTGTTCCTCGGTTCGATCTTCACGAGCGTGTGGACCGACCGCCTCTGGTTCAAGTCGGTCGGCTACGGCGAGGTGTTCCGCAGCATCCTGCTCACCCGTGTCGCACTCTTCGTCATCCTGGGCCTGATCTTCGGCCTGTTCGTCATCGCCAACCTCTACGTCGCCTACCGCACGCGGCCGGATGCCGCACCGATGCGGCGCGACGACCCTGCCTACCGCTACCGCCTGGCTCTCACGCCGCTGCTGCGTCCCCTGGCCATCGGCTTCGGCCTGGTGCTCACCGGCTTCGCCGGCTCGGTCGCCGCGGCCCACTGGGACACGTACCAGAAGTGGCGTCACAGCACTTCGTTCGGCACCAAGGACGCCCAGTTCGGCAAGGACGCCAGCTTCTACGTCTTCGAGTACCCGTGGTGGCGCTTCCTGACGTCGTACTCGTTCGCCCTGATCGTCATCACCGTGCTGGCGGTGCTGTTCCTCAACTATGTCTACGGCGGCATCCGCATCGCCGGTCGCGGCCCCAAGCTGACACGGGCGGCGCAGGTGCACCTGTCCGTGCTCGTCGGCATCGGCGTGCTGCTGCGCGCGGTCTCCTACTACCTCGACCGGTTCGCGCAGGTGATCGCGTCGGGCGGGCTGATCGACGGCGTCACCTACACCGACGATCATGCCCGCATCCCCAGCAAGAACATCCTCATCGGCGTCGCGATCATCTGCGCCCTGCTGTTCTTCGCCGCGATCTTCATCCGCTCGTGGGCGCTGCCGGCGATCGGCCTGGGCCTGCTGGCGCTGACCTCGATCCTGATCGGTGCGATCTGGCCTGCCGTCATGCAGGGGTTCCAGGTCAAGCCGTCCGAGCCCGACAAGGAAGCGCCCTACATAGCGCGCAACATAGAAGCGACACGAGAGGCGTACGGGATCGACGACGTCGAGGTCCAGTCCTACTCGGCCAAGACAGCTCTGACCCCGGCCGAGCTGGCGAGCTCTGCCGAGTCGCGGGTCAGCACGCGTCTGCTCGACCCGACCCTGATCTCCGATGCGTTCGAGCAGCTCCAGCAGGTGCGCGGCTACTACACCGTCCCCAAGACGCTCGACGTCGACCGCTACCGGCTCGGTGACGAGGAGCAGCCGCAGGACGTCATCATCGCGGCGCGCGAGCTCAACCTCAACGGCCTGCAGAGCAGCCAGCGCAACTGGGCCAACGACCACACGATCTACACGCACGGTTACGGCGTCGTGGCGGCGCGCGGCAACCAGCGTGGCGACACCGGCGAACCGGTGTTCGTCGCCAAGGACATCCCGTCGGTCGGTGAGATCAAGACCACGACGCCCCCGCGGATCTACTTCGGCGAGCAGTCGCCGTCCTACTCGATCGTCGGACGCCCCAAGGGTCAGGCCCCGATCGAGGTCGACATCCCGCGCGGTGGCGCCTCGACCGACGACGAGGGCAAGGCCAACGCGACCCAGAACACGTACGACGGCAAGGGCGGTGTGCCGATCGGTGGCACGTTCAACAAGCTGCTGTACGCGTTCAAGTTCGCCGAGCCCAACATCTTCCTGTCGAGCCGGGTCAACGCCGAGTCCAAGATCCTCTATGACCGCGAGCCGCGTGACCGGGTCAAGAAGGTCGCCCCGTGGCTCACGGTCGACGGCGACTCGTATCCCGCGGTCGTCAACGGTCGCGTCGTCTGGATCGTCGACGGCTACACGACCAGCAACTCCTACCCCTACTCCGAGCATCGTTCGCTGCGCGAGGCCACGGCCGACACGCTGACCAACGGCAACGCGCAAGCCGCGCTGCCGACCGACCAGGTCAACTACATGCGCAACTCGGTCAAGGCCGTCGTCGATGCGTACGACGGCTCGGTCAAGCTCTACCAGTGGGACACCAAGGACCCGGTCCTCAAGACGTGGATGAAGGTCTTCCCCGACGTGGTGGAGCCCAAGGACAAGATCAGCAACGGGTTGCTCGAGCACCTGCGCTACCCGGTCGACCTGTTCAAGGTGCAGCGCGACGTGCTGCAGCGCTATCACGTGACCGACGCGCAGACGTTCTACGAGGACGGTGAGCGCTGGAAGGTCCCGGAGGACCCGACCGCCCCGACCGGCTCCAACGCGTTGCAGCCGCCCTACTACCTGTCGACGGCGCGTCCTGGTGAGGACGCTCCGAAGTTCTCGGTCACCAGCGTCTACCTGCCCAACAGCCGGCAGAACCTCGCGGCGTTCGTCTCGGTCAACTCCGAGGCGACCGACAAGGAGAACTACGGCAAGATGCAGATCCTGCAGCTGCCGAGTGAGACCCAGATCGCCGGCCCCAGCCAGATCGCGAACGACTTCCAGACCGACAAGGGCGTCACCCAGGCGCTGCTCCAGTTCGAGCAGTCGAAGCAGGCCAACATCCTGCGCGGCAACCTGTTGACGTTGCCGGTCGGCGACGGGCTGCTGTACGTCCAGCCGGTCTACATTCAGCGCAGTGCGGTCGAGGGGTCCTATCCGGTCCTGCAGTTCGTCATCGCGTCGTTCGGCAAGGATGTCGGCTTCGGCCAGACCCTCGACGAGGCGTTGCGCGTGGCGCTGGGTCTCGAGGAGGGCTCGACGCCCGACGACACCGGTGACACCCCGACGACGCCGGAGGGCGAGAGTCCGGGGGAGAAGACTGCCTCCGCGCTGCTCGACGAGGCGTCGGCGCTCTACGAGGACGCCCAGGAAGCGCTCAAGGACGGCGACCTGGCGACGTACCAGACCAAGATCAACCAGATGGGCCAGAAGATCGAGGACGCCAAGAAGGCCGTCGAGGACGAAAACGCCAAGAAGTAGGGGAGCGGGGACCCCGGATTTGATCCTTGGGTCCCCGACCCGTAAAGTAGAACGAGCGACGCGGGGTGGAGCAGCTCGGTAGCTCGCTGGGCTCATAACCCAGAGGTCACAGGTTCAAATCCTGTCCCCGCTACCACTCGAAGGCCCCTGACCAGCAGAAATGCCGGTCAGGGGCCTTTGTCATGCCCACCCGCGGTGATCGCTGCCCGCTTCGCCTCAATTGTCATGAGGATGTCGCGGGTTCGAATCCTGTCGGAGGCTCAGGAAACTTCGGATTTGGTGAATCGAGCGCGCCTGACCCTCCCCGCCAGCTGACGATGTCGATGAAGTCCGCGACACCAGCTCACAGGCCTCCGGGCATCGCAGATCACGGCCGGGCCAGCGTTCCCACTATCTGACCTATCTGACTGCCTTCGTCAGTCCGCCGGTGGCGAGAGCAGCGCATGCAGTGCAGCAGTCGACATCGTTTTCACCAGAGTCTGCCCGTCTAGACCTCTGTTGAGGGTTGCCACGGAATTCAGCATCGAGAACACCGCCTGCGTGAGTACACGCACCTCGGGCTCGGAAAGGTCCGGACGCAGGGGTGACACAACAGAGATCCACTCCTCCGCGTAGAGGTTCATCGCCCGTCGGATGCGACGCCGATCCGCTTCGGGGAACGCGAGCTCGTTCTTGAGGAATATGAGCGTCGTGGGGGGCGCGGACACGACAGACCCGACGTGGAACTCGACCATGGTGCGCATCGCGGCTCGCGGATCGGATTCGGCCTCCGTCACGGCCCGTGCGAATTCTTGAAGGTATTCCAACGGAGCCTCAACCACCGCGATGAGGAGAGCCTGCTTGTTTCGAAAGTGGCGGTAGAGCCCCGGACCGGAGATGCCGGCCTTCGCGCAGATCATCTCGACGGTGACCAGGTCGTACGGATTGCGGAGGAACAGCTCGGCAGCGGCCGTCAGCAGCAGTTCTCGTCGGGGCAGACCAGCCGCAGGCGGGCGCGCCGGCACTCGATCGCCAGTCATCGATCGCGATCTTGACTCGCCTGCCGAAGGCGGCGGTCAAGACCTGTTTTGAGAAGGATCATTTGCCTGAACGTTAATACAGAATCACTCCCGGGAGCAACAGCATTTTACGTTGGGGGACACCACACGATTCCAAAATCGCTGTGAGTTCAGAAAGATCATAGATTCCGCTGCAATCTGCTGGAAGGTGTTGACAAGGTCACATTCGATCCCTAGGTTAATCCAAATTAACACGATGTGAAGGGTTGGATGATGCGGTTCATCTTTATGAGCGAGGGCGAGACGGCTCCGGGGCACACCCACGAGTACCGCTACCGAGAGCTCATCGACGAGGTGCTTCTTGCCGAGCAGGTGGGGTTCGATGCGTTCGGCACCTCGGAGCAGCACGTCGCGATTGGTACGGCGACGACTTCGGCTCCGGAGGTCCTCTATCCGTACATGATGGCGCTGACCAGCCGCATTCGGTTCATGCATCTGGTGACGCTGCTGCCGACGCGTATCAACCACGCGCTCCGGGTCGCCGAACGGCTGGCTACTGAGGACATCTTGTCCAACGGCCGGGTTGAGCTGGGCGTTGGTCGGGGCAACACGACGCTGGCCCTGCGGGCGTTCGAGGTCTCGCCGACGGAGAACAAGGCGCAGATGATCGAGGGGCTTGAGGTCATCCGCCGTGCGCTGCACAACGATGTGTTCTCCTTCGTTGGCGAGCACTACAAGATTCCCCCTCGCGGGCTGGTGCCCAAAGCGATTCAGGCCCCGTATCCGCCGATCTCCATGGCCACCGGAAGCCCTGACTCGGTTCGAATGGCGGGGGAGCTCGGTGTCGGCGCCATTGTTGGCGGCTTCTACCTCGGTTTTGACTTCGTCGAGAACATGCTCGGCATCTACGACGAGGCTCTCGCCGGCGCGACGCACACCTACCCGGTCCAGGCTGAGAAGCTCGTCGCGGTCGGCGGCGGGATGCATTGCGCTGAGACCCGGGACGAAGCAGTGACGTGGGCCCGGCACCTCAGTGAGACCGTCGCGCTGTCGACGGATGCCTACCAGCGGCTCTCGAAGCTGTCCTCGGACTACGCCTACATGGGAGCGGTCAAGGACGTCGACTTCAGCGACGAGCGCTACATGATCGAGGACTCGACCGGCTTCATCGTCGGCGACCCGGACGATTGCGTCGCCCAGGTACAACGCTTTGCCGATGCTGGCGCGGACGCACTCGTCATGCGTATCGACGGGCTTCCCCACAAGGAGCTCATGAAGTCGATCGAGCTGTTCGGGAAGTACGTGATTCCCAAATTCAAGAATCCCCGCGCCGTGGTGCGAACCCCGGACGCCATCTTGGGCGACATCCGCACCGCTCGACCAGCGCACTATGCCGAGCTCGAGGCATTCGAAGCGGAAGCAGCAGACAAGCAAGCAACCGAGATCCCCACCCACGTAGGAGACGCGCGATGAGCACCCTGGCCCCGAACGACATCTTCAGCCGGTACCCGAAGGAGATCCTGGTCGAGCGCAAGCCGAACGGGGTCCTGCTCATCACGTTGAACCGCCCCGAGCAGCTGAACTCGCTGACGATGCCGATGTTCGACCACATGACCGACATCTGGGTCGACGTCGACCGTGACCCTGAGACAAAGGTCGCCGTCATCACCGGCGCCGGCCGTGGCTTCTGCACCGGCATGGATGTGCGTCAGCCGGACCCCACCTTGGACGAGGCAATCGCCCTGATGGAGGGGGAGCGTCGCAGGATCCTCAACCTCCTGAACATGGACAAGCCCCTCATCTCGGCCATCAACGGCCCGGCAGTTGGTTGGGGCCTGTCAATGGGACTGCTCGCGGACATCAGCGTGGCCGCCGATGACGCATTGCTGCGTGACGGTCACACCCGCGTCGGAGTGGTCGCAGGCGACCACTCGTCCCTGATCTGGCCGCTCCTGGTCGGCATGGCAAAGGCGAAGTACTACCAACTGACCTCCGCAAGCTTGACCGGTGCCGAGGCCGAACGTATCGGCCTGGTCAGCCTGGTGGAGCCGAAAGAGGCGGTTCTTGAGCGGGCCCTCCAGATCGCTGACGACCTCGCGCAAGGCTCGCAACAGGCCATCCGCTGGACCAAGCGCTCACTGAACTCAGGATGGCTGACCAATGCCCTTCCACAGCAAGAGCTGTCTGCGGCGCTGGAAACCCTGGGGTTCGCCAGCGCGGACTACCTCGAAGCCCGCCAGGCATTCCGCGAACGCCGACCGGCCGAGTTCCCCTCGGCCCGCGGCCAAGGGCACTCCGTCCTGGTTTCGCAGTCGAGCTAGAGAGCTGAAGGGAAGATCATGACCTCACTCGAAAGCAATCAGGCTACGAGATTCGATGTTCTGGGCCGGTCTGGAGTCTTGGTCCTCAGCAACGGTTCTCCCCACGCGCAAGAGGCTGAGTCGTGTTGACCGCCATTGTCGCAGGCCTCATCAGCGGCTCTGTTCTGCTGCTAGCGACGGTCGGCTTCGAACTGGTACGCCGGGTGGAGGGCTTTCTCAACATCGCGCACCCCCAACTCATCGTGCTCGGCGGGTTCAGCGCATACGGGTTCAACGTGCAGCTCGGGATGCATTGGATCCTCTCGTGCTTCGCGGCGATTGTGGTCACAACACTCGTCGGCGTCGTCTCGGCTCGGCTGATCTTCTGGCCGATGCGCGGACGTCCACACCACATCCCCTTGATCGCATCGGTCGGTCTTGCGTTCTTCTTGCACTCGATGATCGAGCTGTTCACCGGGTACGGCGTGAAGACGCTCGACGTCCCCTTGCAGGAGACTTTGCGCATTGGCGAGACCGCGGTGGCCGGCATCGATCAGATCGCCGTCATCGTCATAGCCGCAGCAGTGGCTCTGGCACTGCACTTCTGGCTGTCCCAGTCCTACAGCGGACGAGCGATGCGCGCGATGGCGAACAACCAAGCGTTGGCTGAGGTGCGCGGCGTCAACACGTCGTATCTCCAATACGTCACCTGGGCAGTTTCGAGCGCCTTGGCAGCCCTCGCGGGAATTCTCATCGCGTTGACTGGTCGCATCTACCCAGAGCTCGGCTGGGATCAGGTGTTGCTCATCTCAGCCGCCGCAATCATCGGTGGGCTGGGCAGCATCTACGGCGTGATGCTCGCTGCCGTGTTGGTTGGACTCACCTCAAGCCTCACCACCCTGGTCATGCCGTCCCAGTACACCCAGATGGTGGTGTTCGCGGTCATCGGCCTGGTCGTCTTTTTCCGGCCCGAGGGCCTCTTCAGCGGTCCGAAGGAGCGTGTCGCATGAGCACTCTGCTCATTGTTGCCGGGTTGATCACCCTGATGGGGATCTATGGAGTTGCCGCCCTGGCGCTCAATCTTCAGTTTGGCGCCGGCGGGATGGTCAACTTCGGTGTGGCGGCGTTCTTCGGCGTCGGCGCCTATGGCTATGCGCTCGCCGTCATGCCGGCTCCCTCTGGGTCATACACATACATCCTCGGACTTGGTTTGCCGTGGGGAGCGGGTGCGATATTCGGCGGTCTGGTGTCGGCGTTGCTCGCACTGGTCGTCGGAGTGGCGTTGCTGAGGGTCGGGGGCGACTATCTCGCTGTCGTGACGCTTGCGCTGGCTGAGATGACTCGCCAGCTGTTCATGAACCAGCCGACGATCGCCAACGGAGCGCGCGGACTTCTCGACGCCCCGGTGCCGTACGTCGAATCGATCCCAGGTCGTATGCAGTCTGTCTTCATCGCCGGCATCGCACTGGTGGTCCTGGCGGTCACCTTCCTGCTGTTCCGGCGCGTGACCCGGTCCGCGTTCGGCCGAAGCCTGCTCGCGGTGAAGCAGAACGAAGCGGTCGCTCGCTCTCTCGGCGTGAACGTGTACGCCGTGAAGCTCAAGGCTTTCGTGTTCGCCGCCTTCTTCATGGGGTTGGCCGGCGTCATGTACGTCTGGTATCTGTCGATCCTCACTCCGACCTTCTTCAGCGTGAACATCACCTTCACGATCTTCATCGCGCTGATCATCGGGGGGACCGGGAGCAACGTGGGTGCCGTTGTCGGTGCCATCGTCCTGCTCGGGATGCGCGAAGGTCTGACCTACATCCAGGTCGACTTCATCACGTCAGAAAGGATGACCAGCCTCCAGGACGCGCTGCAGGGGGTCGTCCTGATCGTGATCCTGCTGTTCTGGCCCGGTGGGCTCTCCCGCCCACGGCTCGCCGTCTATCCGCCGCCGGCCGAAGTCAGCCCAGCGCCTCGCGTTCTGGCCACTACTGCCGCGGGTGGTCGTCCATGAATTCAGCGAACCCCCTCCTCGAGATCGACGGACTCGTGAAGACGTTCGGTCAGCTCCGGGCCCTCGACGGCGTCGACATGTCGGTTGAACAAGGCAAGATCACCGGCCTGATCGGGCCGAATGGCTCCGGCAAGACGACACTGTTCAACGCGGTCTCAGGCTTTCTCAGGCCGGACGAAGGAACGGTCGTGTTTGACGGTCGTGTCGTCACCGGTGCGTCAGCACACAGGCTCGCCGGCGCTGGTCTCAAACGCACCTTTCAGAACACGGCCGACTTCACGGACATGTCTGTCTTGCAGAACCTGCTCACCTCGGTGCGGTCAGTCCCGGGCGAGAGTCTGGCGCGCTTGTTCACATCGCCGAGGCGGGTCTGGAGAAGCGAGCGGGACCTGGTTGACCGTGCCTGGACACTCCTCGAGCGCATGGGTATGGCCGAATTGGCCAACACCCGCGCGGGTGACCTCTCGATCGGTCGCGGGCGTCTGCTCCAGATCGCCCGCTTGCTGATGGATCCGCCGTCGTTGCTGATGCTTGATGAACCATCGTCGGGCCTCAATCCTGAGGACCAGCACCGACTGTCGTCGACCGTGCGTCAGCTGCGCGATGCAGAAGGCGTGACCGTGCTCGTCATCGAGCACAACATGTCATTCATCAACACGATCTCCGATGCGCTGTACGTGATGCACGAGGGCCACGTCATCGCCAGCGGCCAGCCCGCCGAGGTCGTCCGCGATCCACTTGTGATCGAAACCTATCTGGGAGTGCGACATGTCCCTGCTTGAAGTCGAAGGCCTCACCAGCGGCTACGGCAAGACCACCATCATCCGGGGCGCCTCTTTTGCGGTCGAAGAAGGAGCCATCACGGCGATCATCGGGCCCAACGGGGCCGGCAAGACAACCCTGGTGCAGACCATCGCCGGAGTGGTCGACTCGCGTGGCGGGAGCGTCAGCCTCGACAGTGAAGCCCTCGATGGCACGTCCGCGCGCGAGCGAGCGCGACGCGGGCTCGGATACACACCTCAACTGCGCAACGTGTTCGGCGCGTTGTCAGTCGAGGACAACCTGGAGGTCGTCACTCGTGCGATGCGCCTGCCCCACGATCGAGTGGACGAGATCTTCGAGCTGTTCCCGATCCTTGCCGACCGTCGGAAGCAGCGAGCGGGGACACTTTCAGGTGGCCAACGCCAGCAGCTCGCCATCGGCTCGTCATTGCTGATGAAGCCACGGCTTCTGATCCTCGACGAGCCCACCACGGGGCTCGCGCCTCAGATCGTCGACTCTCTCATCGAGCAGATCTGTGTCATCGAGCGAAGTGGCACCGGTGTCCTCTGGGTGATCGAAGAGCATCCGAGCCAGATTCTCCCCCTGTGCGGCCGGGTGTTCCTCATGGACTCCGGTCAGATTCGCCACGAGGCGACAGGGCCGGAGCTGCTCGCGGACCCCGGCTTCGCGGAGATGTTCTTGGGCGCTCGGGTCCCAGGGATAGCTGCCGCGCAGATTCATCACTGAATGAGAGGCACAGCACACCGCTCCTGGCAGCGCCAAGGAGTTCGAGTCCATCGCAACGGTTCTAGCAGGAGGTTCGAGACATGAAGAGTTTCAGAGCAACGGCGTTCAAGGCGTCGGTCGGGTTCGTCGCCATCGCATCCGGGACAGCACTGGCAGGGTGCAGTGCGGCTTCGGACGGTAGCGCCGTCATCGGGGTCGCCGCGCCGCTGTCGGGGGAGGCGGCCGCGTACGGCAAGCCCGTTGACCAGATCACCAGGGCAGTCGTGAATCACGTCAACGAGCGGGGGGGTGTGGGTGGCGCCAAGCTGAAGGTCGTCAGCGAGGACGAGAAGTTCAACGCCGAGGACGGGGTCCGCGTCGTCACGAAGCTCATCAACAAAGACGGTGCGCAGTTCATCGTCGGCCCGTCGTCGTCGACGTTCATGGCCACCCTCACTCAGGCCAAACGCAACGAGGTCGCCATCGCGTCTCCCTATGCCGGCATTGTCGAGTACGACGACAAGGCCAACCCGTATACGTTCCGCACGGTTGGACCGGACACGTTCGATGGCCTGGCGGTTGCGAAGAACCTCATCGATCGAGGATTCAAGACCCTCTCCATCCTCTACGAGAACGCTGACTCGTCGAAGAGTACCTCCACGCATCTGGAGAAGTTCTACACACAGCTCGGAGGCAACGTGGTGGCCAAGGTTGCGTTCAACGGTGGCCAGAGCTCGTACCTGCCGGAGGTTCGCAAGGCATTCGGGCCCAAGCCCGACATCGTCTTCCTGGCAGGTTCGGTGGAGGCTGCAGTGCCGATCGTTCGCGAGTGGGCGCGGCAGGGGATCCCCGGCAAATGGTCGTTCATCGCAGAGCTGACCTACCCCGTACTGCTCGAGGAGGTCGGCGGCAAGTATCTCGAGGGCGCATATGGCCAGCTTCCGGCAGCGTCGGAGTCGCCGGCGGTTGACGGAATGCGCGACCTGCTCGTCGCAGAATACGGCGAGAAGGAGGGCGCTGCCATCGCCAAGGAGCCGTCGGCGGCGACAGCGTACGACGCCGTGGTCTCGGGTGTCCTCGCGATGGCGGCCGGCGGCAAGGCCGATGGCACTGCGATCGCTGACAATCTCCACAAGGTCACTGATCCAGGTGGCACTCCCGTGTTCACCCTGGACGAGGCCTTGGATCTGCTGGCCGAAAAGAAGAAGATTGACTACCAGGGCGCAACTGGTCCGGTCGATTTCAGCGCGTCGAACACGTCTGCCCCGGATTACGGTATCTACCAAGTCGTTGATGGGAAATGGTCTCTCACCAAGCGCTACACAGGCGTCGAGATCAACAAGCTGTCTGAAGGACTGGACTGATCATGAGTCAAGAGCGCGTAACGGCAGCGAATCCACCTGGTGGCGACCCGGAGGGCGGGCCTGTCCTGAGGCAGTTGTCGGGATTCGAAGCGGTGGACCGCACCTTCGCGCAGATGCTGTGCGACCGCGCTGAGCACGAACCGAACGCGGTCGCGTTCTGCAGCTGGGAAGACGGCGCGGCGCGGGCGACCAGCTGGCACGACTATGTCAGCAACGTGCGGGAGGCTGCGCTGGGATTGCATGAGCTCGGTGTGGTTTCGGGCGACCGAGTTGCCATCATGTCGTCCACACGTACCGAGTGGGTGGTGGCGGCTCTCGCGATCCTGAGCGTGGGCGGCGTCCCGGTCGGGGTGTATCCGACGAGCGCGGTCCCCGAGGTCGAGTACGTCCTGAAGGACAGCGGCGCAACGGTGGTGTTCGTCGAGGGGGCCCCTGACGTCGCCAAAGTGGCCGCTGTCGTCTCGCGACTGCCGGACGTGCGCGCGATCGTCGGGTTCGAATCGGAGCCAGCGGGTTTGCCGGACGCGGTTGTCGCTGTGCGGTGGGACCGGTTGTGCGCGGCCGGTGGCGCTCAGGCGGTCGCGCAACCTGACCTGTTCTCTGCGCTTGTCGAGGCCGGTGAGGTCGACCAGCTTGCGGCGTTGTTCTACACCTCCGGATCCACTGGTGCCCCCAAGGGTGTGATGCACACCCATCGCACGCTCCAGTACTCCGTACTCGGATTTGCCATGTCCTACCCCGAGATCGGCACCACCAGGCACGATCTCGTGGCCTTCCTCGGGCTCTCCCACGTCGCGCCGGCGCTGCTGGGGGTCTTCGCTCCGATCATGACTCGGCTCGTCAACACCTACTGCACGATGGAGCAGCGTGCCGAGGCGCTCGTGGGGGTTCGGCCGACAGCGGTCGTGTGGCCGCCGCGAATGCACGAGAAGCTTGCGAGCGAAGTGCTGCAAGCGCTGGGGGAGTCCGGGAAGGCGTTTCGTTTCGCATACTCCGTGGCGATGAAGGTCGCGCGAAAGGCCAGCGCGTTGCGGTGGCAGGGCCGCCCGTTGCCGAGACACCTTCAGGCCCTCGACCGCCTCAGCACGACATTCGTGTTCGTCCCGTTACGGGCCAAGGTTGGCATGGACCGCATCAGCGTCAGCTGGACCGCCTCGGGGAGCATGACTCCCGATGTGGCGGCGTTGTGGCACATGTGGGGGGTCGATCTGCGCGAACTCTTCGGCACGACGGAGACGTGCGGATCGGTCGTGGCTCAGTGGGACCGGGCGTTTCCCGCTCCGGGGACGATCGGCAAGTCTCTGCCTGACCCGCGGTGGGACCTTCGCGTGTCTGACGACGGGGAGCTGCAGTTGCGCTCGCCCTGTCTTTTCACCGGCTACTGGCGTGATCAGGCGGCGACGGCAGCGGCCATGGAAGGTGAGTGGTACGGCACAGGGGACCTGGTCGAGCTGGATTCCTTTGGCGAGGTGAAGATCATCGGGCGACTGAAGGACGTCCTGAAGACGACCGGCGGCAAGATGGTCAGTCCGCAGCCGATCGAGGTGCGTCTCAAGACGAGTCCGCTGATCGATGAGGCGATCGTCGTGGGAGAGGGCCGGAAGTACCTCACGGTTCTGCTCAGTGTCAGCGAGGAGGCACGGGGTATGGACTCGGCCGAGCGGGAAGCCGCCCTCGGCGACTGGATCGACGAGGTGAACACCGAGCTCGCACGCCCTCTGCAGCTGAAGAAGTTTCAGGTCCTGCCGCGAGCGCTGTCGGCAGCAGACGGTGAGTTGACGGCCAAGGCAACCATCCGACGCTCCAACATCCTCGCCGCCTTCTCTGACCTGGTGGATGACATGTATGACGCCGGCGAGGAAAAGGAGATAGCTCGCCAGGCTCGCCTTGCACGGACGGATCGTGGTTGACCGCAGTCACATCAGGTGGGGCGGTCGTACTCCGGCCGGGGCGAGGTCAGTGCCTGGATTGCGGCCGTAGACATCGTCTCGACGATGGCGCGCTTGTCCAGCCCCTTGTTCAGGACGGCGACCGAGTTCAGCATCGAGAAGACAGTCTGCGTGAGCAGGCGTACCTCCGGATCGGACAGCTCGGGCCGCTGTGGCGACACCACGGAGATCCATTCCTCGGCGTACAGGTTCATCGCTCGACGGATACGGCGACGATCGGGTTCGGGGACCGCGAGCTCGTTGCGCAGGAAGATCAGGGTCGTCGGGGCCTCGGAGACGACTGACGTGATGTGAAACCTGACCATCGCCTCGAGGGCTGCCCGAGGATCTGGCTCGGCCTCGGCGATGCTCCGTGCGGTCTGGTGGAGGTGCTCGAGCGGGGCCTCGACGACGGCGATCAGCAGGGCCTGCTTGTTCTGGAAGTGGCGATAGAGCCCAGGGCCAGAGATACCGGCCTTCGCGCACACCATCTCGACCGTCACCAAGTCGTACGGGTGCTGAAGGAAGAGCTCCGCCGCGACATGCAGCAACCGTTCACGGCGAGAGAGGGAGGCTGCAGGTGCGCTGTCCGGCACGGGATCGGAGGTCACCGCTCGCACGCTACCTGACCGGCAGTTGGCGCGGGCGTGAGAGCCGACCATTCTGCTCCGTGTGTTAATCAGGATTAACGTCGTGACGATCCTAGGGGAGCTGGGGCGTGGCGCGTTGGGATCCTTCGGCGCACCGAGGCCGGTCATTTCGTTCGTGTGCAGAGGGATTCGTAGCCAGGCCCATGGAGCTCATTGACAAATGAGCCGAGAGCGTCGTATGTTAATCTGAATTAACATCTGAGGAAGGGTTGAGGACGATGCAGCTGATCTGTATGGCCTCAGCCGTCGATGACGGGGGTAGGTAGGACATGTCACAGGGAGAGGCAGGAATGAGCGCCGGTCTCAGCGTGCTGCACAGCGATGGCGTCGTCATCGTGACCATCGATCGACCGCCGGCGAATGCGTTGGATGGTGCGCTCATTCACGACCTCACCGTGCTGTTCACCGAGCTCGCCACGAAATCGGATCCGCCCCCGTTGGTTCTCACTGGTCGTGGGGAGCGCTTCTTCAGCGCCGGAGGCGACATCAAGGAGCTGGACGGAGCGTCTCCCCAGGACATTGATGCGCGCATGCGGGAGTTCCACGCACTCCTCGTCGCCATGGACCAATATCCGCGGCCGATCGTCGCGGCTGTCAACGGTCACTGTGTGGGCGGCGGCATGGAGATCGCGCTGTTCGCCGATGCCGTGTTTGCGGTTGCCAGCGCACGGTTCGGGTTCCCAGAGATCAACCACGGCCTGCTGCCCGCCGACAAGGGTGTCCAGCGTGCGACCCGTCTGCTTGGAATGCGGGCCACCCGGCAAATGCTGTTGTCGGGCGACCTGTTCGATGCCGGGCACGCGCTGGACATCCAGCTTGTCGACGACCTGGCTCCGTCGGCCGATCTCCTCGACACGGCCATTGACGCGGCGCGGACAGCGGGGGCGAAGGCTCCCGTCCTGTACGCGGCGCTCAAGCGAAGTGTCAACGACCCTGACGAGGCCCGCGACGCGGCCTCCCTGAACCAGACGCTTGCATCCGCTGCGGACTATTTCGATGATCCGGTTGCACGCAGCTTGAGGGACGGCTGGAGAGGGGATCGGCCTCGGCGCGATGAGCAGAACGGCATGGCGCGTCAGGCCCGTTCCGCGGATGCTGGCCGCCCATGAACACCTTGCGGCGCGAGAACCGGGTGGAGCACCTGACGAGCGCGGAGGTCGCGGATGCAGTCGCGAACGGGTCTCGCACGGCGATACTTCCCCTCGCGGCCGTCGAACAGCATGGTGCACATCTGCCGCTCTCCATGGACGCAGATCATGCCGACGAACTCGCCGTTCGAGTCGCCCAAGGCCTCGGAGGAGCGCTCGTCCTGCCCACGGTCAGGGTCGGGTACTCGCCGCACCACCTGGCATTCCCAGGCACGCTTTCGCTGCGGGCGAGCACCCTTGAAGCGATCTGCGAGGACTATGGGTCGAATCTCGTCAGGTCCGGTTTCGAACGGTTGCTGATCTTCTCCGGCCATATCGGGAACTACCCGGTCATGCGGGAGTTCGAGCTGCGTCTGGCACGCAAGCTTGCTCCGTTGTCAGTCATCGTCTTCACCGACAGCAGCGCGATCCTCGAGGCCTGGCGCCAAGCGGCCGAGGACGTGGCGTCCCTGGGACGCAACGTGGGCGGGCACGCAGACGTGGCGGAAACGTCAGTGATGCTGGCCCTCGCACCGGACAGGGTTCGGGTCGGACACCTAGACCGCGGGTTCATGGGACCGGTTGATGACGAGCTCCTCGCGCACGTCTTCAGTGAAGGGCTTGACTCGGTCGCTCCAAATGGCGTCCTGGGAGATCCAGCAGGTGCGTCCCCGTCGATCGGACGGGCGTGTCTGGAGGCCGTGACCTCACTCATCGTCGAGCACGCACGAACCCGAGGAGCCTGACATGCGTAGTTCCGGAGCACTCGTCATTCCAACGAATGGACACGTTTCATCTCTGCCGAGGAGGTGCACCACGATGGATTTCGATCCAGTGAAGTCCGGTCAGCCAGAGGTTGACGCGGCCAGGTTGCGCACGCTGTACGGCCGGTATCCCACTGGTGTGGCGGCTGTGTGCGCGCTCAAGGACGGCCTTCCCGTCGGGATGGTGGCCACCTCGTTCACTCCAGTTTCCATGGAGCCGGCTTTGGTGTCGATCTGCGTGCAGCACACATCGAACACGTGGCCGGTTCTGTCTGAAGGCGGTCGCCTTGGCGTCTCCGTTCTGTCTTCGAGTCAGGAGGCCGCGGTCCTGCAGATTGCCGCCAAGAACGTCGACCGGTTCGCCGGGATCTCCTGGTTCGCCAGTGAGTCCAACGGAGTCTTCCTTGCTGACGCTGCGGCCTGGTTCGACTGCACCATCTCAGCATCCATCCCGGCAGGAGACCACGACGTCGTCCTGCTGGAGGTCACTGGCACTGCGGTCAACGAGGCAGCGCCCCCGCTTGTGTTCCACGACAGCCGCTTCCGCACCTTGGTGTCGGCCGACGACTGACGGTGTTCGGTTCATGACAGCGGGATCCCGATGCATCGAAAACCGCCCCATCCGACGATCTTTCGCACCAACGAAAAATGGCTTCAACAGGAGGACACGTGACCGGTCTTGACATCCCTCTGACACCAGTACGATTCCTTGAGCGCGCAGCCGAGGTCATGCCCGACAAGGTCGCCATCATCGACGGACAACGGCGGTGGACCTACCGCGAATTCGCGGAGTCGGCGCAAACGCTGGCGAAGGCGCTCCGCGCGTCGGGCGTCTCCGACGGCGAGCGGGTGGCCTACGTGGCGACCAACTCGGCCGAACTCCTCATCGCCCACTTCGCGGTGCCGCTGGCACGGGGTGTCCTGGTCGCGATCAACACACGGCTGTCGCCGGCCGAGATCAGCTACATCTGCGAGCACTCGGGAGCCGGGATGCTGTGCGGAGACCTCGACCTACTGCAACCGCTTCGCATGAGTGGTGCCGAGTTCCCGACGATCGGCGAGTGGATAGAACTCCCCACAGTCGACGGGCACATCACCGGGGACGGCGACTTCACTGGCTACGACGAGTTGCTGGCCCGAAGTCAGGGCGACGACCTGCGTTGGGAGGTGGACGACGAGACTCGGACACTCGCCATCAACTACACCTCCGGGACCACTGGGCGCCCCAAGGGAGTCATGTACTCCCACCGCGGCGCCTACCTGAATGCCCTCGGCGGCATCCACCACTCATCGTTCGACCAAGCGACCACCTACCTGTGGACGCTGCCGATGTTCCATTGCAACGGGTGGTGCACGACCTGGGCCGTCGTCGCGGCATTGGGTACTCAAGTGTGTTACCGAGCGGTGCGCGCCGAGACCATGTGGTCCCTGATTGACGAGCATCAGATCTCCCACCTCAATGGTGCGCCGACGATCCTGACGACCTTGGTCAACGCAGAGCAGGCCCACCCTCTCGCGACGCCGCTGACCATCAGCAACGGTGGTGCGCCACCAAGTCCCACGATCATCGCTGCCGTACGCGCCCTTGGTGCGTCGATCGTTCACATCTACGGGCTCACCGAGACGTACGGGCCGTACTCCGTGTGTGAACCCAAGCCGGAGTGGAACGAGCTGGACGTCGACGACCACGCACGACTCACGGCTCGTCAAGGCGTTGGGATGATCACGGCTGAACGGCTGAGGGTCGTACGCGCTGAGCTTTCGCCAGAGGGCGAGCTGATCGACGTCGCCACTGACGGCGTTGAAATGGGCGAGATAGTCATGCGCGGCAACACGGTGATGAAGGGCTACTACCGCGATGAGGACGCGACGCGGAAGGCGACTGTGGGCGGATGGTTCCATTCCGGCGACCTGGGCGTCATGCATGACGACGGGTACGTCCAACTGCTCGACCGCGCGAAGGACGTCGTGATCTCGGGTGGGGAGAACATCTCGACGATCGAGGTCGAACAGGCCCTTCTATCGCACCCGGCGATTCTGGAGGTTGCCGTCGTGGGCGTGCCGGATGACAAGTGGGGCGAGAGGCCGAAGGCGTTTGTCGTGACTACGGGGAAGCTGGACATCGACGAAGCCGAGGCCATTGCGCACGTCAAGGCACAGATCGCGTCGTACAAGGCGCCACGAGCAGTTGAGTTCGTGGCGGATCTTCCGAAGACCTCCACCGGGAAGATCCGCAAGAGCGAGCTGCGCGAGGTCGAGTGGAGCTCGCAGCCAACCATGATCAATGGGTGATCTGACGCTGGGGCCAGCGACTGTGAAGGGCTGCTCGCGCAGGTACGCAGGCCCGAATCCGCTGGCCGAGGATGCGTCGGACCTGACTGGCCCGAGGGGCCAAAGCGAAAGGTGGGAACCATGGCAAACCGCCAAAAGAGCCGAGAGCATTTCATCAGTTGCCAGCAGTTCGCTGCGGGTCCCACGAGTCGCCGGGAGCCACGGGGGACACAACATCTGCGTCGTCTCGGCGACACCGGGACTGCCTGCGGGCAGTGGGCGGTGAACTGGCCGATGTATTTCGATCGGCCGGTCGATGTCCGCAATCCCGACCTATGCCACGAATGTGCCCGGACCATCGGGCTTCGGCCGTGAAGACCACCCCGCGCTCGAGCATCTCCGTCGCCCACCTACGTACCCAAGGATCATCATGACGTCATCCATCTCATCCCGTCGGGACACCGACCTCACCCATGACGTCGACGTGCTTCGCGACGTCGCTGAGCGGGTCCGTTGGATCGCCACGGCGATCGTGGACGCTGCCAATCGCGGTCGGCCCAACGAGTCGGGAGTCAAGGTCGGTGGGCATCAGGCGTCGAGCGCCTCGATGGTCGAGATCATGGTGGCGCTGTGGTTTTCGGAGCTGACCAACCTTGACCGGGTGTCGGTCAAGCCACACGCCTCGCCGGTCCTGCACGCGATCAACTACTTGCTGGGTGACCTGGATCGGCGCTACCTGACGACGCTCCGGGCCAAGGGTGGCCTGCAGTCGTACCCCAGTCGGCGGAAGGACCCGGACACCGTCGACTTCTCGACCGGCTCGGTGGGCATTGGTGCGACCGCAGCCCTCTGGGCCGCGATGTCACACAGGTACGTGAGCTCGCACTTCGCCACCACGCCCGCAGCCGGACGATTCGTGAGCCTCCTGGGGGACGCGGAGCTCGACGAGGGAGCGATCTGGGAAGCCGTTGCCGACCCCTCGGTGGCCCAGCTCGGTGAGCTGCTGTGGATTGTCGACCTGAACCGGCAGTCACTCGACCGAGTGGTCCCTGACGTCCAGATTCACCGTCTCATGGGCATGTTCGAGGCGGCCGGCTGGCAGGTCGTCACTCTGAAGTGGGGACGGGCGATCGCCGAGCTGTTCGGTCGTCCCGGCGGCGGCGAGCTCCGGAAGCGGCTCGAAGACATGCCCAACGAGGAGTATCAGCGGCTGCTGCGCGCCGACTTCTCGGAGGTCGCGGACCGCATCGCGGGCGCGACCGGAAGTGAGGACCTTCGAGGGTTACTGGCATCGTTGCCGGCCCCAGAGCTGGCCGACGCGCTCCGAGATCTCGGTGGTCATGACATAGGGCTGCTGCTTGACACCTTTCGCGAGATCGACGAGACCCGCCCGACAGTGATCTTCGCCTACACCGTCAAGGGTCGTGGCCTGCCGACCGAGGGGCACCCGAACAATCACTCCGCGTTGCTCACCGGCGATCAGATGGTAGAACTGGCGCGGGCGACGGGTGCGCACATGGACGATCCGTGGGCCACGTTCCCGCCAGGCTCCGACGCCGCTGCGTTGTGCGAGATGCGCGGCGCGGCGATGAGCCGTCCGCCGATCGTGCCGCAGCCGACGGGTCCGGTGCCGTTGCGTCTTTCGCGCTCCCACAAGGCGCCAATCGCGACCCAAGCGTCGCTGGGGCGCTTCCTCGCGGACTTCAAGCGTGCCGCGCCGGAGATCGCCGCCCGTGTCGTGACGTGCAGCCCGGACGTCGCTTCCTCGACCAACCTCGGGGGGTGGATCAACAAGACGGGCGTGTGGTCCGCTGCGGACCGCCTTGATTGGTTCGCCGACGACACGGAGCGGGTTCTGAAGTGGTCAGAGCTCACCAGCGGCCAGCACATCGAGCTGGGTATCGCCGAAGTCAATCTCGTCTGCCTGCTGGGCGAACTCGGTGCGACTTGGTCGCGATGGGGTGAACGACTCATTCCGATCGCGACGTTGTACGACCCATTCATCTCGCGAGCGCTCGAGCCCTGGTCGTACGGCATCTACTCAGGGGGTCAGTCGATCATTGTCGGGACGCCGTCTGGGGTGACCCTGGCACCAGAAGGTGGTGCGCACCAGTCGATCACCACCCCGTCGATCGGGCTGGAGCAACCCGAGTGCATTGCTTGGGAACCGGCCTTCGCGCAGGACCTGGAGTGGTGCATGCTCACGGCGATGTCGCGCGTGGGCGTCGAAGGCGGCACCTCGTCGTACTTTCGACTCTCCACCCGCCCCATCGACCAATCGCTGGCGGCGGTTCCCGAGGATGAGTTGCTCCTCGAGCGCAGGCGGCAGCAGGCTGTCGCGGGCGGCTACCGCATCACCGATCACGATCCGGCGATCGAGCAGGTCACTTTGGTCGGCGTCGGGGCGATCATGCCCGAGGTGATCGCCGCGGCCGGTGCTCTGACGGCGCAGGGTGTCACGGCCGGAGTGGTCTGCTTGACCAGCCCCGACCTGGTGTTCCGATCCTTCAACCAGCGGGGTGCGGTGGGTAGTGCTCGGGGCGACGACATCGTCACGGCCCTGTTCCCGCCTGCGTCCGCAGCGCCCCTCGTCACGGTCATGGACGGCCATCCGCACACGCTGTCGTTCTTGGCCGGTGCCCGTGGCGACCGCATCCGTTGCCTGGGCGTCTCGGATTTCGGCCAGTCGAGCGATCTCGGTGACGCCTACCGCCTCCACGGCATCGACACAGGCTCCATCGTCAACGCCGCCCTGACCCTCATCGGCCGCTGACCGCAACGCAGGAGAGAACCCATGGATATGACCGTGACGCTGCCAGCGCTGGGCGAAGCGATCGACAGCGCCACGATTTCCGCCTGGCTCAAGGCCGTCGGAGACAGGGTCGAGATGGGCGAGCCCCTGGTCGAGGTGTCGACCGACAAGGTAGACACAGAGCTCGAGTCGCCGGCGTCCGGTGTCGTGACCGAGATCCGCGTCGACGAGGACAGCATCGTCGACGTTGGTGCTGTGCTTGCGATCATCAGGCAGGGTGCGGTGGAGACGAATGAACCACAGTCCGCACTTGAGCCCGAGGTGCCATCGCCGCCGAGGTCTCAACCCGAAGCCGACTCGGAACGACAGGTCGCGCAGCCGTCGTCCGCTGCGGACGGGGCTGCGGACAGGCCGGCGGACGATGCGGGTGCATCGGTGCGCGGGACCACGCAAAATCTCTCCCGACTGCGCAAGGTCATCGCCCACCGCATGGTCGAGTCCCTCAAGACCTCGGCGCAACTGACGACCATCGTCGAGGTCGATGTGACTGAGGTCGGCCGCGTGAGGCGACGGCACAATGCCGAGCTTGTGCCGGGCGAGGGCACCAAGCTCTCGTACCTTCCGTTCATCGCGGTGGCCGCGCTGGAGGCGCTGCGGACGTACCCGCAGGTCAACAGCACGATCGATCTCGCGGCCGGCACGATCAGCTATCCGGACGCCGAGCACCTCGGCGTTGCCGTCGACACCGACAAGGGCCTGTTCGTCCCGGTGATCCGCGATGCCGGGTCGCTATCGGTCACGGACCTCGCCATGCGGATCGCGGACGTCGCGGAACGGACGCGCACCAGCTCGATCGGCGTCGACGAGCTCACGGGCGGCACCTTCACGATCACCAACACCGGCAGCCGCGGAGCACTCATGGACACACCGATCATCAATCAGCCCCAGGTGGCGATCCTGGGCGCCGGCGTCGTGGCAAGGCGCCCGGTCGTGACCGGGCGGGAAGGGGAGGACGAGGGCATTGCGATTCGCAGCATGGTGTTCCTTTCGCTGACGTACGACCATCGCGTCGTCGATGGCGCGGATGCTGCGCGCTACCTCACGGCCGTCAAGGAACGCCTCGAACAGGGCTCGTTCGATCTCGCACAGCGAAACGGGCGCCGGTGAACGGTGCACAGAGCTTGATCGCCGCGTTGGAGGCGGTGGGCGTCGAGGTCGTCTTCGGTGTTCCGGGAGGTGCGATCCTTCCTGCGTACGACGCTCTCCACGATTCGTCGGTCCGGCACGTGCTGGTGCGGCATGAACAGGGTGCCGGACACGCAGCCGAAGGCTATGCCCTTGCCACGGGCCATGTCGGAGTTTGCATGGCGACCTCTGGACCCGGCGCGACCAACCTCGTGACGCCGCTGGCCGATGCCTACATGGACTCGATTCCCATCGTCGCGATCACTGGCCAGGTGGAGTCGCCCAAGATGGGCACCGACGCCTTCCAGGAGGCTGACATCCGGGGCATCACGATGCCGATCACGAAGCACAGCTACCTCGTTGAGGACGCGGACGATATCCCGCGCGTCATCGCAGAGGCTTTCCACGTGGCCAGCACGGGCCGTCCCGGACCGGTTCTCGTCGACATCTCAAAGAGCGCACTGACGGGACAGGCGACGTTCTCCTGGCCACCGACGCTGCGCCTGCCCGGCTACTCCGTCCCTGGGCGGCCCTCGCCATCGAGTGTCGCCCGGGCTGCCGGGCTCATCAGCGAGGCCACCCGTCCGATCCTCTACGTCGGTGGCGGGGTTATTCGAGCCAGAGCGTCGGACGGCCTGCGACAACTCGCGGACATGACTGGAATCCCGGTCGTGACGACCCTCACCGCGCGGGGGGCATTTCCCGACTCGCATCCCTTGCACCTCGGCATGCCGGGAATGCACGGGACCGTGGCGGCAGTGGCGGGCCTCCAGCGCAGCGACCTCATCATCGCCCTGGGCGCTCGCTTCGACGACCGAGTGACGGGTGAACCCCGCTCGTTCGCACCCGGCGCCAGGGTCGTCCACGCCGATATCGATGCGGCAGAGATCGGCAAGAACAGAGCCGTCGACGTACCGATCGTCGGCGACTGCAACGACGTCATCGAAGATCTGGTGCGAGAGCTTGCGACACGCTCGACGCCTGACCTCGACCCGTGGCGAGCGTTTCTGAAGAGCGTTGCGTGCCGCTACCCGCTGGGCTACTCGGATCCGGACGAGGAGGGATTGGCGCCCCAGTACGTCCTCGAGCGCCTCGGTGTCCTCGCGGGCCCTGGCGCCATCTTCGTCGCGGGCGTCGGTCAACACCAGATGTGGGCTCAGCAGTTCATCCCGTACGAACAGCCGTCCACCTGGCTCAGCTCCGCAGGACTCGGCACCATGGGATTCTCGGTGCCCGCCGCGATGGGCGCCAAACTCGGCCGCCCCGATGCCACCGTCTGGTCTGTCGATGGTGATGGCTGCTTCCAGATGACCAACCAAGAGTTGGCGACCTGCGCGTTGGAGGGGATGCCGATCAAGGTGGCGGTCATCAACAACGAATCACTCGGCATGGTCCGACAGCAGCAGTCCCTCTACTTCGGGGGCCGAGTCAACAACATCAGCCTCCAGAGGGCTGGCTCGCAGCACTTCCCGGACTTCGCAAAGCTGGCCGAGGCGTTGGGTTGCGTCGGGCTGATGTGCGACGCCGCTCGCGAGGTCGACAATGTCATCGACGAGGCGATGAAGATCCACGATCGCCCGGTCGTTATCGACTTTCGGGTCAGCCGCGAGGCGATGGTGTGGCCAAGTATCGCGGCCGGCGCCAGCAACGACGACCTGCAGTACGCCGAGAACCTAGCGCCCGTGTTCGACGAGGACGACCTGGGCATGGAATTCGCGCTGTGAAGATATCAGGGTTTGGGCTCGACGTCCCTGGACCTGGCCACGCCGCATCGCATCACCGGCGACCCGCTCATAACCCAGAGGTCACAGGTTCAAATCCTGTCCCCGCTACCACTCGAAGGCCCGGACCAACAGGTCCGGGCCTTCTGCATGCCGCCAGCGGCGGAGCCTTTGCGTCGTCAGATGCGGCCGGTCTCGTGGGCCCACATGGCGACCTCGACGCGGTTTCGCGCGCCGAGCTTTCGCATGAGGCTGGCGAGGTGGGCCTTGACGGTGCTGGGGGTGATATGGAGCTCGCTGGCGATCTCACTGTTTGTGCGGCCTTGCGCCACAGGCACGAGGACTTCCTCCTCGCGGGCGGTGAGCGGTTCTGTCGGCTGCCTCGGTGCTGAGGTATGTGCGTGGGCGAACGTTGCGAGCAGTCGGACAGTCACGCTGGGTGCGATCAGTGCGTCTCCGTCGGCGGCGGCGTGGATGGCCTGGGTCAGCAGGGCGGGTCCGGCGTCCTTGAGCAGGAACCCGCGGGCGCCGGCCTTGAGCGCCCCGTGGACATACTCGTCGAGGTCGAAGGTGGTGATGACCACGATCGGCAGGGGATCGGTGAC
>NZ_JAKFCB010000375.1:0-4795 GCF_036676885.1 Aeromicrobium sp. | reverse complement strand
CATGATCGTCACGATCCGCTTCAAGGGCGACACCGACACCGAGCAGTTCCTGCTCGGCTCGCGTGAGCTGCTCAGCATGGACTCCAGCGTCGACATCGACGTCTACTCGCCGACCTCGCCGCTGGGTGCCGCGCTGCTCGGCAAGAAGACGGGCGACGAGGTGTCCTACGAGGCACCCAACGGCAAGAACATCACCGTCGAGGTCGTCGACGCCAAGCCGTTCTGACCCGTCCCTGCCCTTGGCGGTGACTTGGCGTCCACTTTCGATCTCGGAGCGGTGACCTGGCGTCCACGTCGATCTCGGAGCGGTGACCTGGCGTCCACTTTTGACGTGAAAGTGGACGCCAAGTCACCGCCACTTCCGCGCGGTGGACGCTAACTCACCGCCACTTCCGCGCGGTGGACGCCAAGTCACCGCCACTTCCGCGCGGTGGACGCTAACTCACCGCCACGTGCGCGCGGTGGACGCTAACTCACCGCTCAAACCAGCGGCGAGCCTCAGACCAGCTCGTAGCCGAGCTCGATGAGGCGTTCCCGCACCTCGGTGCGGTGGTGCGGGCCGCGCGTCGCGATCTGGATGTCGACATCGACCTGGCCGACGCCGAGGGTCTCCGACGCACGGTCGTGGTTGACGTTGAGCACGTTGACCTGCATCTCCGCCAGATCCGTCAGCAGCCCCATGAGCGCGCCGGGACGGTCCGGGATGCGGGCGCGGAACAGCAGGAACCGCCCCGCCGCCGCCAGACCGTGGCGGATGACGTCGAGCAGCACCAAGGCGTCGATGTTGCCGCCGGAAAGCACCGCGACCACGGGCCCCTCGAATGCGTGGGGCTGCTCGAGGAGCGCCGCCACCGCCGCCGCACCGGCGGGCTCGACCAACAGCTTGGCCCGCTCGAGCAGCGAGATCAGCGCACTGCTCATCGACTCCTCGCTGACCGTGACGACCTCGTCGCATAGCTCAGCGAGGATCTCGTACGGGATGTCGCCGGGCAGCGCGACCGAGATGCCGTCGGCCATCGTGATGCCCATCGGCGAGGTGACGGGCTTGCCGGCGGCGAGCGACGCGGGATAGGCCGCGGCGTCCCTGGCCTGCACACCGACGACCCGCAGGTCGGGGCGTTCGGTGCGGAGCAGCGCGATACCGGCAGCCAGTCCCCCGCCGCCCAGCGGCACCAGGATCGTCTTGACGTCGGGAACCTGCTCGAGGATCTCCAGCCCGACGGTCCCCTGCCCCGCGATGATGTCCTCGTGGTCGAAGGGGTGGATCAGCACGGCACCCGTACGCTCTGCGAACTCCCTCGCGGCGACGAGCGCATCGGTCACCCCGGTGCCGTGGAAGTGGATGTCGGCGCCGTACCCCTCGGTCGCCGCGACCTTCGGCAGCGCCGCGCCGACCGGCATGAAGATCGTCGACTTGATCCCGAGCATCGACGCTGCCAGCGCGACGCCCTGCGCGTGGTTGCCGGCGCTCGCCGCGACGACGCCGCGCGAGCGCTCCTCCTCGCTCAGGCGCGAGATGCGGACGTACGCCCCGCGGATCTTGAACGAGCCCGCACGCTGGAGGTTCTCGGCCTTGAGATACACCTGCGTCGACGTCAGTGAGCTCAGCCACCGCGAGTGCGCCATCGGCGTCACCTCGGTGACCCCTTCGAGTAGGTGGCGGGCGGCTCGCACATCATTCAGGTCCACCTCACCAACGTAGTCGCTCGGTGTGCACGGGGGTACGTTCGACCTCATGGTGACCGACAACGACCTGCAGCACCTGCGGCGCTGCCTCGAGCTGGCAGCGGAGGCGATCGAGGCCGGGGACGAGCCGTTCGGATCGGTCCTCGTGGGCGGCGATGGTGCCACGCTCGCCGAGGACCGCAACCGCGAGACGTCCGAGGGCGACCAGACACGCCACCCGGAGCTTGCCCTTGCCCGCTGGGCCGCCCGCCACCTCGATGCCGAGCAGCGCGCCACGGCGACGGTCTACACCTCCGGCGAGCACTGTCCGATGTGCGCCGCCGCGCACGGCTGGGTCGGCCTCGGGCGCATCGTCTACGCCAGCTCATCGGCCCAGACCAGCGCGTGGCTCACGGACCTCGGGGTCGGCCCCTCCCCCGTGCGCGCCATCCCGATCCAGGACGTCGCACCCGGAGTGGTCGTCGAGGGCCCGGTTCCCGGCCTGGACGACGAGGTCCACGAGCTGCACCGGCGATATCGCCTCAGGAGCACCTGACCGCAGTTGGTTGCACGCCACAACTTGTTATATGGTGGCGTCATGCGCGCGCGGTCCAGTCACCCCATGACTGACACCACCCCCGCAACCGCCACACCGACGTACCTCTCGCACCGCCAGATCCTCGTGGTCCTCGGCGGGCTGATGACGGGCATGTTCCTCGCCGCGCTCGACCAGAGCATCGTCGGCACGGCCCTCCCCCGCATCACGTCGGACCTCAACGGCCTGGACAAGCTGAGCTGGGTCGTCACGGCATACCTGCTGACCTCGACCGCCGCCACGCCGCTGTGGGGCAAGATCTCCGACCTGTACGGTCGCCGGCTGATCTTCCAGGTCGCGATCGTGACGTTCCTGGTCGGCTCGCTGCTGTGCGGCTTCTCCCGCAACATCGAGGAGCTCATCGCGTTCCGCGCGCTCCAGGGCATCGGCGGTGGCGGCCTGATGGCGCTCGCGTTCGCGACGATCGGCGACGTCATCCCGCCGCGGGAGCGCGGCCGCTACATGGGCTACATGGGCGCCGTGTTCGGCACCTCGAGCGTCGCCGGACCGCTGCTCGGCGGCTGGCTCGCCGAGGGGCCGGGTTGGGAGTGGATCTTCTGGCTCAACGTCCCCATCGGCATCGTCGCGCTGGTCGTCACCTCGTACGCGCTGAAGATCCCGCACACCCGTCGGGAGCACACGATCGACTGGTTCGGCGCCGGGACGCTGGTCGCCGGGGTCTCCTCGATGCTGCTGTACGTCTCGTGGGCCGGCCCCGATCACGGCTGGGGATCGGGCCTCGGTCTCGGCCTGCTCGCCGGCGCGCTCGTGCTGACCGCGGTGTTCATCGCGATCGAGCTGCGGGTCAAGGAGCCGATCATCCCGATGGACCTGTTCCGCGGCTCGATCTTCCGGACGACCAACGCGATGTCGGTCGTCATGGGCATGGCGATGTTCGGCGCGATCATCTTCGTGCCGCTCTACCTGCAGATCGTCATGGGCATGACGCCGACGCGGTCGGGCCTCGGCATGCTGCCGATGGTCACCGGCTTGTTCTGCACCTCGATCCCGTCCGGCAACTGGGTCAGCCGGACCGGTCGATACCGCCCCCTGCCGATCGCCAGCACGGTCGTGGTGGTCACGGCCCTCCTGGTGCTCTCGACGGCCGACGCGGACAGCTCGTACTGGCGGATCGGCCTCGGGATGTTCATCCTCGGAGCCGGTCTCGGGCTCACGATGCAGCTGCTGACCGTGATCGTGCAGAACTCGGTCGACCCACGCCACATGGGCATCGCGACCTCCACGATCACGTTCTTCCGTACGCTCGGCGGCGCGTTCGGTGCCGCGATCTTCGGCGCGGTGCTCAACACCCGGCTGTCGCATCACCTCGCGTCGGCGGTCGGCTCCGGCGGCGACGCGCCGAGGATCAACACCAACGACGCGACGGCGATCCACGCCCTGCCCGAACCGCTGCAGACCAAGGTCATCGAGGCCTTCGCCGACTCGCTGCACGACGTCTTCCTGGCCGCGCTGCCGATCGTCGCGATCGCGTTCGTGATCTCGCTGTTCATCAAGGAGATCCCGCTCCGCACCCGCGACACCCCGGCGCCGGTCGAGTAGCCGACCGCCACTCCGCCCCCCAAGCCCGAGGAACGAGGACGGGCGGCCTCCTTGGGGGCCGAAAGCGTCAGGGCCGGTCGCGGGCGGGGAGGTTGTCGACCACCAGGTCGTACGAGTCCTCGACGAGCTCGGCGACGAGTCCGTCCGGCAGGTTGCCGTCGACCTGCACCGTGATCCAGTGCTTCTTGTTCATGTGATAGCCGCGGGTCACCGACTCGTACGTCTCGACCAGGCCCGTGACCTCTTCGGGCTCGGCCTTGAGCGTGACGTGCGTCGGCGACTCGGCGGCCGTGATCGCGAAGACCTTGCCGCCGACCTTGAACACCGCGGTGTCCTCGCCGAACGGGAACGTCAGCGTGGCACCCGGCAGCTCGAGGCACACCGCGTGGATGTCCGTCATGCGAGTCCCGGCAGGGGTTGGACTCCACCGTCATCAGGTGGCTCGTCCTCGTACTCCTCGGCGGTCGTGGCCAGGTGCCGGACGACGCCGTTGAGGCAGGCCGCGAGCGGCACGGCGATGAGCGCGCCGACGACGCCCGCGACGACCACCCCGGCCGTGATCGCGAAGATGATCGCGAGCGGGTGCACCGCCACGAGCCGGCCCATGAGGAACGGCTGCAGGACGTGCGACTCGATCTGCTGGATCGCGATGACGACCAGCAGCATGAACAGCGCGGTCCACGGGCCCTGCGCTACGAGCGCGACGAGCACGGCGACCATGCCCGACAGCAGCGCACCGATGATCGGGATGAACGCGCCGAGGAACACCAGCACGCCGATCGCGAACGTCAGCGGCACGCCGAGAACCCACGCACCGAACGCGATGCCCAACGCGTCGGTCAGCGCGACGATGACGGTCGCGCGTACGAACGCCGTCAGCGACGCCCATGCCGTGTGCCCCGAGGTGTTGACCCGATCGCGAGCGTCGCGGGGAAACAGGGCGACGACCCAGCTCCAGATGCGGTTGCCCTCGTA
>NZ_JAKFCB010000374.1:0-4287 GCF_036676885.1 Aeromicrobium sp. | reverse complement strand
GCGTCCGACTTCTCCTCCAGCGCGGCGACGAAGGCGCGAGCCTGGTTGACCGACACCACGGTGTCGTTGCGTCCGTGGATCACGAAGAAGTCGGGTGTGTGCTCGGTGACGTGGGCCAACGGCGACGCCTGGACGAAGTCGTCGAGATGCGTACGCGGGTCCTTGCCGAACACCCTCGGGCCGAGGAACCTGTCGCGCATGTCGATCGCGGCACGCGACTCGGTGATGCCGCCGAGGTCGTAGACGCCGTAGAACGGGACGCACGCCGCGACCGAGGTGTCGGACTCCTCGAAGCCGGGCTGGTACTCGGCAAGGCCCGGGGTGAGCGCGGCGAGCGCCGCCAGGTGACCACCCGCGGATCCGCCGGTGATGACGACGTACGAGGAGTCGCCGCCGTACTCCTTGATGTTCTCGTGGACCCAGGCGATCGCCCTCTTGACGTCGACGATCTGCGTCGGGAAGCGGTGCTTGGGCGCGAGCCGGTAGTTGACCGAGACGCAGACCCAGCCCTGCTGAGCCATCCGGTTCATCAGGAGGATGCCCTGCTGCTCCTTGTTGCCGATCGTCCAGCCACCACCGTGGATCTGGATCAGCACGGGGGCATCGGCCAGGTCGCGGTCCTTCGGGCGACGGATGTCGAGGTGCGCCTTCTTGCCGCCCTCGGTGTAGGGCACGTTGCGCAGCACCTCGATGTCGCGCGCGCGGAAGTTGAACGGCCGGACGACTGATCCGCGGGGGATTCGCAGGTCGAGCGGTCCGGGAAGGTCGAGCTCGTCGAGGTAGCCGTCGCCGATGCCCTTGCGCAACGCCTCGTCGAGCTGCGTGCCGGTCCGGCGTGCTCCGGCGATCGTGTAGCCCAGGAGCCCGGCCGCGACTGCGGCCGCGGCAAGCCCCAGGCGTGACGGCTTTCCTCGTCGTACGGTCAGCTCCGCGGCGGTGTCGACCGCGGCGGCGGTCAGCAGATGAGGAGCCAGCTCGCTGACCGGCCAGCCGAGGGCGAAGGAGGGGATCGAGGACCATCCGCGGCGCATCGGACGTACGGCATTGAGGGCCAGGGCGGCAAGGGCGAGCTGGCGTCGGGTGAACCCGGCTGACATGCAAACTCTCCTCGTCGGGTAGAACAAGTTCTAGGCGGGACTAGGATACGGCCATGGATCGACTCAGCGGACTCGACGCCAGCTTCCTTTACCTCGAGAGCGGCGCGCAGCTGATGCACGTGTGCGGCGTGATCGTGGTCGACCCGGCGACGATCCCGGGCGGCTACGACTTCACTCGGTTCAAGGACGAGCTGTCCCAGCGGGTCTCGGGCATCCCGATGTTCAACCGCAAGCTCAAGTTCGTGCCCGGCCGGATCGACTTCCCGATATGGGTGACCGACGACGAGTTCGACATCGACCGGCACGTGCACCGGATGGCTGTGCCCGCACCCGGCAGCGAGCGCGAGCTGACCGAGGTCGCCGGGCACCTCGCCGGCATACCCCTCGACCGTTCGCGGCCGCTCTGGGAGATGCACGTCATCGAGGGGCTCGCGAACGGCAAGATCGCGGTGTTCTCGAAGATGCACCACGCGTCCGTCGACGGCGTCTCCGGGTCGAACATGATCTCGTACCTCTGCAGCCTGGAGCCCGAGGCGCCACCGCTCGACACCAGCGACGGCGATCATCAGCGCGCGCCGTCCGACCTCGAGCTGGTGGGGCGTGGGTTGTTGGCGACCGCGACCAAGCCGTGGCAGCTGGCCAAGCTGGTGACGCCGACGGTGCGCACCCTGGTGGAGACCGCCAGCCGGGCGAGGCAGGGTACGGCGATGGCCGCTCCGCTGACCGCGCCGCGTACGTCGTTCAACGGCACCATCACGGGGCACCGGTCGATCGCCCTCACCGATGTCTCGCTCGACGTCATCAAGGAGATCAAGAACGCGATCCCCGGGGCCACCGTCAACGACGTCGTCCTCGCGCTGAGCGGCGGCGCACTGCGGCGCTACCTCCTCGACCGCGGTGAGCTCCCCGACTCGTCGCTGCTGGCCAGCGTCCCGGTGTCGGTGCGCAACGAGTCGACGAGGACCGGCGGCCGCAACAAGGTGTCGACCATCTTCTGCCGGCTCGGCACCGACGTCGAGGACGCTCGCGAACGCATCACCGAGATGTCCGTCGCCAACGCGCACGCCAAGGACCATCACACCGCCGTACCGGCCGACACGTTGCAGGAGTGGGCGGAGTTCGCGGCGCCGCGGACATTCGGGCTGGCGGTGCGGATGGTGTCGGACCTCCGACTCGCCGAGCGGGCTCCGGTGATCCACAACTTGGTGATCTCGAACGTTCCCGGCCCGCCGGTGCCGCTGTACTTCGTCGGTGCCCGGATCGATGCGCTCTATCCGCTCGGCCCGATCTTCCACGGCGCGGGTCTCAACATCACGGTGATGAGCAACAACGGCCAGATGCACATCGGCGCGATCGCCTGCAAGGAGCAGATGCCGCGCGTGTGGGACCTGGTCGACCAGTTCCCGCTCGAGCTCGAGGCCATGCGCAAAGCCATCCTGGGCTGACCCGTTTGACCCGTTTGACCCGTTCGCCGGTCGATGGGTCTCGATACGTCGGCCGCGGGCGGCCTCCTACGCGACCGACGAGGGTGGGCGAGGGTCACGCCGGTTGGCGGTCGCGCATGCGCGCGGCGGTGGCGTGGGCCGCCTCGAGCAGGGCCGGCACGAACGCCCGGTGCTCCAGCACGCAGCCCGCGTGGCCGCAGGCGGCCTCGTGCACCGTCGCGCCGGGGATGCGCTCGGCGATGTCGCGCTGACGATCGGGCGGGATCACCCGGTCCTTCGTCGTCACGACGACCGCGGTGGGCACGTCGACCTGCGACAACCACTGGCTCGAGTGGTGGCGGCCGAGGGATGCCACTGCCTGGCCGACCGCCCAGGGGCTGGTCGCGCGCCACTGCTTCATCGCCCAGGCGGCGGTGTCGGAGCTGTCGGCGTCGATGGCCTCGACGGCGGCCGAGCTGGCTCGTCGGACCACACTCGACCGGGACAGGGTCGCGCTCAGTCCCATGCCGAGCTCCATCCCGGCGTGGAAGATGCGCTCGCGACCGTTGGTGCGGAAGTGTGCGGTGCTGGCGGCCAGGATCAGCCCGCCGATGACGTCGGGGTGCTGACGCCACACCCGCTGCGCAATGACCGAGCCCATCGAATAGCCCGCCACGATGGGCCGGTCCAGGCCGAGGGCATCGATCACCTCGGCGACGTCGGTGGCGCAGTCCGAGATCAGGAACCGCTCGGAGGTGATGCCCCGGCCGTGCCAGCGCTGGTCGAACGTGATGACGCGATAGTGCTCGGCCAGCCGGGGGATCGCGGGGAACCAGGTCAGCTGGCCGGTGCAGCCCACGGCGTGCAGAAGGATGATCGCGGGAGCGTCCGGAGTCGGCCCCGGTACGTCCGTGAGCCACGTGCGGCCGCGCCGGGGCAGGTCCAGCCAGCGCCCCTCGGGCAGGTCCACGGGAGGCAGGTCGAACAGGTCCCACGACGAGGGGTCGGGCAGCAGGTGACGTACGACTGACAGCGGCAGCTTGAGCGGGTTCCGCACACATCCTCCTCGAGACAGCGCTCCACAGAGTAGAACACGTTATAGTTTTGCACGAACAGGCTGCACTCGAAGGATTGGGGATGTGCGTGGACTCGGTGCTTGACGAGGTGCGCTCCGTCATCGGCGACGTGCTCGACCGCGGTGACGGGACGTGGCGCGCGCTTCAGGAGTCCGGCCTGCTCGCGCTGGTCGCCCCGAAGGAGCACGGTGGCGAGGGTCTGGGCATGGCCGAAATCGCCGTGTTGCTGCACGAAGTCGGCCGGCGCGCGGCGGAGCTCCCGGTGTGGGAGACCGTCGCCTGCGGCCTGCTGCCCCTCGTCCGGTCGGGCTCCGAGACGTTGCAGGCCGACCTGGTCCCGAAGGTCCTTGCCGGTGAGCTGACGTTGGCTCCCGCCCTCGGTGAGCCTGGCAACGCGCTGCCGGCCGAGCCCGCGACGACCTACGACGGCACCGGCGTGACCGGGACCAAGGTCGGCGTCCCGGTGCTGGACGGGAAGACTCTTCTGCTCGTCTCAGCCGGCACGAGCGTGGTGCTCGTCGATCCCGACGGCCCCGGGGTCAGCCGGGTCGACACCCGGGCCTCGCGGGGCGCGCTCGAGGCGACCTACACCTTCACCTCGGCCCCGGCGCTCGGTGAGCTCGACGCCGAGGTCGTACGCAGTCATGCCATCGCCGGACTCGCCGCCCTCGGCGCCGGGGTGGTCGAAGG
>NZ_JAKFCB010000373.1:0-2925 GCF_036676885.1 Aeromicrobium sp. | reverse complement strand
CGAGGAGCTGGTCGCCGGCCTCGACCAGGACCCCGAAGAGGTCCTCACCGCGGTGTTCGAGGTCGGGCACGACGAGCTCGTCCTGGTCAAGGACATCGAGATGTGGTCGATGTGCGAGCACCACCTGGTGCCGTTCTTCGGCGTCGCCCACGTCGGCTACATCCCGACCGACGGCGGCCGGGTCACCGGTCTGTCCAAGCTCGCCCGCGTCGTCGACGTGTTCGCCCGCCGCCCCCAGGTGCAGGAGCGACTCACGACGGACATCGCCGACGCGCTGATCAAGCACCTCAACCCGCGCGGTGTCATCGTCGTGATCGAGGCCGAGCACCTGTGCATGACGATGCGCGGCGTACGCAAGGGTGGCGCCAAGACCATCACGAGCGCCGTACGCGGCCAGCTGCGCGACCCGGCGACCCGAGCCGAGGCCATGGGCCTCATCACGGCACGATAAAGCCGCTGTGCTTCCTGTGCTGCCTGGGCTGCCGGAGGGCCGCTGTCTCGTGATGGGCGTCGTCAACGTCACGCCCGACTCGTTCTCCGACGGCGGCAAGTGGCTCGACGCCCCCACGGCGATCCAGCACGGCATCGACCTCGTCAGGCACGGGGCCGATCTCGTCGACGTCGGCGGTGAGTCGACCCGGCCCGGGGCCAACCGCATCGACGGCGAGGAGGAGCTGCGCCGGGTCATCCCCGTCATCGAGGGTCTGGTCGCGGAGGGCATCACGGTGTCGGTCGACACGATGCGGGCGTCGACGGCACGCCAGGCGATCGATGCCGGTGCGGTCCTCGTCAACGACGTCTCCGGCGGGCGCGCCGACCCCGAGATGATCCAGCTCGCCGCCCGGACGCATGCGGCGATCGTGCTGATGCACTGGCGCGAGCACTCCGCGGTGATGCAGAACCACACGCACTACGACGACCTGGTTGACGACATCGTGCGAGAGCTCATGGCACAGCTCAACCACGCCGTCGTCGCGGGCGTCGACCCGGCGCGGATCATCCTCGACCCGGGCCTCGGCTTCTCCAAGACCGGCGACCAGAACTGGACGGTCCTGGCGCACCTCGACGCCTTCGTGGAGCTGCGCCATCCGGTCCTCGTCGCTGCGTCCCGCAAGCGTTTCCTCGGCGAGCTGCTCTCCGAGCCTTCGACAGGCTCAGGGCCAGGGGAGCTCAGACCGACCGATGGCCGCGACGACGCGACAGCCGCGATCACGACGCTGGCCGCCCTGGCGGGTGCCTGGTGCGTACGCGTCCACGAGCCGGCTGCGTCCGCCGATGCCGTACGCGTCGTGGCCCGCCTGGCTCAGGAGGCGGAGTGAGCGACTACCTGACGTCGCACAGGCTGTTCTACGACGCGGTGGAGACCGGCGACGCCGACCTGATGGCTTCGCTGTGGGTCGACGACGCCGACACCTCGTGCGTACACCCCGGCGCCACTCCGTTGCGGGGCACGGCACAGGTGCTGCGCTCGTGGACCGTCCTGATGGCCAATGTCGGCTACATCCAGTTCTTCCTCACCGACGTCGAGGTCACGACGTTTCCGCGCGGTGCCGACGAGCCCACCACCGCCGTCGTGAGCTGCACCGAGAACATCCTGTCGGGCGAGGGTCTCTCCGCGGAGGCCTTCTCCGGAGGCAAGCTGGTGTGCACCAGTATCTTGGTCAAGGAACCCGGGGGCTGGAAGTTCTGGTCGCGCCATGCCTCCCCGATCGCCGAGCTGCACATCGAGGACGAGGACTCCGCATGATCCCGAACGGCCTTGACCGCATCGACCTGCGGGGCATATCGGCGCGTGGTTTCCACGGGGTCTTCGCCGAGGAGCGGCAGAACGGGCAGACGTTCGTCGCCGACGTGAGCCTCGGCCTGGACCTCGGTCCCGCGGCTCGCGAGGGCGACCTGACCAAGACCGTCCACTACGGCGTCCTCGCCCAGCAGATACACGATGCCATTGTCGGGGAGCCGGTCGACCTGATTGAGACGCTGGCGCTCCGTATGGTGGACTTGTGCCTGGCCGAAGAGTCGGTCCAATGGGTTAGCGTGACGGTGCACAAGCCGGAAGCGCCCATCGAGGTGACGTTCGAAGATGTCGCCGTCACGATAGAGCGGAGCAAACAGTGACCGAAGCGCCCACCCCGTACGTCTTGGACGCCGACACGATGACCGGCGGGATGCGTCCCATCCGCCAGGCGGTCCTGTCGCTCGGCTCCAACCTGGGCGACCGGCACGGCAAGCTTCAGGGTGCGGTCTCCGCTCTCGAGGACACGCCTGAGGTCACGGTCGTCGCGATCTCGTCGGTCTACGAGACGGATCCGGTCGACGCGGCCGAGGGCTCCGGCAAGTTCCTCAATGCCGTGGTGCTGATCGACACGACGCTGACGGTGCACACACTGCTCGACCGGGCCTTGGCGATCGAGGACGCGTTCGGCCGCGAGCGCACTGAGCCCGGTGCGCCGCGCACCCTCGACGTCGACCTGATCGTGGTCGGCCCCCGGGTCGCCGACGATGAGTCCCTCAAGCTTCCGCACCCCCGCGCCCACGAGCGTGGCTTCGTCCTGGTCCCGTGGCTCGAGATCGACCCCGAGGGCGAGATCCCCGGCCGGGGCTTCGTCGCCGACCTGCTCGAAGGTGTTGACACCAGCGGCGTCCACAAGCGCGAGGACCTCGAGATCATCCTGTGATCTCGTCTCGCGCATGAACCGGGTTCGGCCCACTTCAGCGCTGCTGGTCGTCGCGCTGATCGGCACGGGGCTCGTGGTCGGCCGGCTCATCCCGCCGCTGATCGTACGGCTCGACGGCAACGTGCCGCGGCTCAGCTGGGCCGCACCGCTCACGCTGCTGCTGGCCGCGATCCTGGTCGGTACGTTCGCGTGGAACACCTGGCAGGCGCTGCACAAGAAGCACCAGCGCGTGACGTCCGACTACGGC
>NZ_JAKFCB010000372.1:0-11607 GCF_036676885.1 Aeromicrobium sp. | reverse complement strand
CGACGACCGCGGCGCGCTGGTGCTGAGCGAGTTCGCCGGTGCGGCGTCCGAGCTCAAGTCGGCCTACCAGGTCAACCCGCACGACATCAACGGCATGAAGAGCATGATGCTCGAGGCGATCAATGCCAGCCCGCGCGAGAACGCCCGCCGGATGAAGGCCATGCGCAAGCAGGTCGTCGAGAACGACATCGACCTGTGGGCGGCCAACTTCCTGCGCGAGCTGACGTCGGTTCGCAACCCCCACCTCAAGAACCCCCGCCCCGTCTGACCCACTCGCCGGTCGAGCAGCCGACCGAGCTCTGCGAGGGAGGCGTATCGAGAACCGCGAGCCGAGTGCTCGCGTGGACGCTCTCGGTAGGTTGGCGGGCATGAGCGTGAGCCCCGAGGACTACTACGCAGCGCCGACCCTCGTGGGCAAGCATGTCCGGCTCGAGCACCTCGAACCCCGTCATGCGCCGGGAGTGCTCGGCGCCGCGGACGACGACGAGGTGTTCGCCTGGCAGGCGTTCGGCCGGCCCGTCTCGATCGAGCAGGCCGAGGCACTCGTCGGGCTCTACCTGACCCGCCCGGGCACGATCCCGTGGGTCCAGGTCGACCAGGCCTCGGGTGAGGTCGCGGGCCTCACGACGTACTACGACATCGACCCCGCCGTCCGCACCGTCGCGATCGGCTCGACCTGGCTCGCCCGGCGGTTCTGGCGCACCGGCGTCAACACCGAGGCCAAGCTCCTGCTGCTGCGCCACGCGTTCGACGACCTGGACTGCGCACGGGTCGTCTGGCACGTCGACATCCTCAACGAGCGGTCGCAGGCCGCGGTCGCACGGATCGGCGGCGTCCGCGAGGGTGTGCTGCGCAAGCACCGGATCCGGCGCGACGGGTCATGGCGCGACACCGTGCTGTTCTCGATGACCGACGACGAATGGCCCGCGGCCCGCGACGCGCTCGAGGAGCGGCTGGCCCGCTGAGCATTCACAGATGCCCGGTGCAGTAGCACCATGGGGGTGACGTACGACATGGATTGAGGTCCCCATGACTGAGCACCTGACCATGAACACGGTCATCCACGCGGCGATCAGACGAGACGTCGCTCGCTTCGACGCAGCACTGGCGGCGTTCCCGGACGGCTCACACCAACGCGCAGAGGAGCTGGCTCGCGCGTGGAAGAACTTCGCGTCCCAGATCCACCATCACCATGAGGACGAGGAGACGATCTTCTGGCCGGCGTTCAGGGCACTCGGCGCGGACGAGTCCCTGGTCACCGACCTCGACGGCGAGCACGAGCGCATGCAGGGTGCGCTGACCGTCGCCGACTCCGTCATGCAGGAGTTCCGCACGGCGCCCACGGCCTCGAACGCCGAGGCCGCACGAGCGGCGATCGCCGCCCTCAGCACGGTGCTCACGGAGCACTTCACGCACGAGGAGCGCGACCTCGAGCCCTTTGCCGCCGCGCACCGCGAGACGCCGGAGATCAAGCAGGCGCAGGTCGCGGTCCGCAAGACGCACAAGGGCGTCGCCGGCACGTTCGCGGCGTGGCTCCTCGACGGCGCCGACGACGACGCGAAGGCGCGGCTCCGAAAGGAGATCCCGCCGCCCGTGCTGTTCGTCCTGACCCGCATCCCCGGTCGCCACTACAACCGCGACATCGCCTCGGTCTGGCGCTGAACCTAGCGGACCGTGACGGGGAACCCGTTGCGCACGGCGGCCAGGACCGTCGAGACCTCGACTGCCTCGTCGATCAGCGCTGCCGCGTTGACGCCCTCGGGGACCGAGAGGCGGATGGCGACGTCGGCCGACGTGACGAGCCCGTTGTCGATCTCGACCGACACGTCGACCTGGACGTCGTCGATCGTGTCGTTGCGGATCGCCGCGACGTAGCGCACGTCATTCGCGAGGCAGCCGCCGATCGCGAGGGCGAGCAGCTGCCCGCCGTTCATCCCGGCCCCCGCTCCACCGGCGACGCCGGCCGGCCGGTCGACGACCACGGCGTGGCCGCCGGTGCGCCCCTCGGCGGCCTGCGTGCCGGGGATCGTCCGGAACGCCGCCTCGACGGTCGTCATGGTTCGCTTCGCTCGCTCACTCAGCCAGTCTGCCCCTTTTGTGCTCGAATATCAGGTTGGTCTCGGTCAGCGCGACCTCCGGAGCCGAGCTCAGGTTGTCGACGACGAACGCCCGCAGGTCGTCAGGATCCTGCGCCGCCACGTGCACGTGGAAGTCGTCCGCGCCGGCCAGGAAGTAGACGTTCATCACCTCCTGCATGCCCGCGAGCCGGTCGGAGAACTCGTTGATCGCACCGCGGGCATCACCGCGCAGACGGACCGCGATCATCGCCTGGATGGGCCGGCCGATCCAGGCCGGATCGACCTCGGCGTGGAAGCCGGCGATGACGCCACGCTCGACCAGGCTGCGCAAACGGGTCAGGCACGTGGAGGCCGCGATGCCGACCTTCTCGGCGAGCGCGTTGTTGGGGAGCCGGCCCTGGCTGCGCAACGCGGCGACGATCCGCTGGTCGATGTCGTCGAGCTCGCGAACATGATTCGGCATGGGTGCTCCTGGAGGCGGTGTTTCCGCGTGATTGACAGTAGATGACGATCATACAGAATCTTCTTCGTCCAGTTGCACATGATTCCGCAGTTGATTCACCATGGAAGCAATATTCCGTCTGAAGGAGCACGTCATGCTGGTCGGTGTCCCCCGCGAGGTCAAGAATCACGAGTATCGCGTCGCCATCACGCCCGCCGGGGTCCATGAGCTGACCCGGCACGGCCACGACGTCGTCATCGAGCACAGCGCCGGCCTCGGCTCGTCGATCACCGACGACGAGTACCTCGCCGCCGGCGCCAAGATCCTCGACACCGCCGACGCTGTGTGGGCCGAGGCCGAGCTGGTGCTCAAGGTCAAGGAGCCCATCGCCGAGGAGTACGCCCGCATGCGCCGCGGTCAGACCCTGTTCACGTACCTCCACCTCGCCGCGAGCCGTGAGTGCACCGATGCGCTGCTGTCGGCCGGCACGACCTCGATCGCGTACGAGACCGTGCAGCTGCCGGACCGCTCGCTGCCCTTGCTGGCGCCGATGTCCGAGGTCGCCGGCAAGCTCGCCCCGCAGGTCGGGTTCTACCACCTGATGCGCAGCGGCGGCGGCCGTGGCGTGCTCCCCGGCGGCGTGCCCGGCGTCCACCCCGCTGATGTCGTGGTGATCGGTGCCGGGGTCTCCGGCGTCAATGCCGCACAGGTCGCGCACGGCATGGGCGCCCGCGTCCAGATCCTCGACCTCAACGTCGCGCGCCTGCGCCAGGTCGACGCCCAGTTCGGCGGCGCCATCACGACCGTCGCCTCCAACGCGTACGCGATCGAGAAGGCCGTACGCGAGGCCGACCTCGTCGTCGGCGCGGTGCTGGTGCCCGGCGCCAAGGCCCCCAAGCTCGTCACCGACGAGCTCGTCGCGACGATGCGTCCCGGATCGGTGCTGGTCGACATCGCGATCGACCAGGGTGGCTGCTTCGAGAGCTCGCACGCGACGACGCATGACAACCCGACCTTCAAGGTCCATGACTCGGTGTTCTACTGCGTCGCCAACATGCCCGGCGCCGTGCCGCACACCTCGACGTACGCGCTGACCAATGTGACGCTGCCCTACGCCGTGGCGCTCGCGGACAAGGGTTGGCAGAAGGCCGTGACCGACGATGCCGCACTCGCCGGTGGCCTGAGCACGCACGACGGGCACCTCGTCAACGCCGCCGTCGGTGACGCCCTCGACCTCGAGGTCACGCCGCTCTCGGCACTCTGAGCGCGCCCGTTGCGTCATAGGAACTGAGGCCTCCGGGCCACGGTTCTTATGACGCAACGGCAGGTCAGGGCGTGTAGGGCCGGGCTTCCCGCAGCGCCTTGTTGGCGACTCCGGCGAGCAGCACCGCAACGCCTGCGGCGCCGACCGTCACGGCGAACGCCGGCGTGTGGCCGCCGTCGTCGGCGAGGCGCCCGGCGATCGACGCGCCGAGGGCGTACCCGATGCCGGTCGAACCCGCGAGCAGCGTCATGGCGGTGCCGACACGGTGGACCGGCACCAGGATGCCGGCAAGGGCGAAGTTGCTGATCATGTAGGGCGCCACGGCGAATCCCAGCAGCGCGATGACGAAGATCAACGAGCCGATCGAGTCTACGAGCAGCAGCGGCAGCGACAGCGCCAGGAGGCCGACGGCCGCGACCAACATGCGCGTGGCGTAGAGGACGCGCTCGGGCAGGGCGGCGATCGCGAGTCCGGCGGTGACGCTGCCGATGCCCAGCACCGCGTGGATCAGGCCGGCGCTGCCCGCGTGCCCGTCGGCCGTCGCCAGCACCGCGGTGCCGGTCTGGACGCTGCCGAAGATCGCGCCGATGCACAGCTGCGCCACGACGAGCACGGCGAACGCGATCGACCACAGCGGCTCGGTCCCGGAGCCGCCGGTCGTCGTGCGCTTGGCCACGAGCTCGGAGGTCCAGTGGACCGCGAACCACGAACCGAACACGGCCAGGAGGGCCGCCGCGGCCAGCAGCGCGCCGGCGGGCTCGGCGATGATCGCCAGCACGCCGATCATCGCGGGACCGAGCACGAAGGACGCCTCGTCCGCCGCGCCCTCGTACGAGAACGCCGCGTCGACGAGCCGGCGCTGGTCGCCCTCGTCCCGGGTGATGGGGCGCCACCGCACCCGCGCCAGCGGACCGACCTGCGGGATCGCGAAGCCGGTGAGCGCTGCCGCGGCGAAGATCAGCCCGCGCGAGGCATCGGGGTCCGTCACCAGGACGACTCCGGCCAGCCCGGCCGCCCCGAGGAGCGACTGCACCAGCACGACAGGGCGCTGCCCGATGCGATCCGCGAGGGCCCCGGCAAGCGGGGAGCCGATCGCGTTCGCGATCGCGAGGATGCCGGCCGCGGCGCCGCCCGCGCCATAGCTGTCGAGCTCGGAGCTCACCAGCACCAGGACGCCGAGCTGGCTCATGGCAAGCGGGATGCGCCCGAGGAAGGCTACGAAGATGTAGGCGGGCCCGACGATCCGCAGGAGAGCGCGGTAGGCGGCGATTGCTGACACAGCCTGACAACTGTAGGGCAACGCCTTTCTCGTAGGGTCGGAGCATGCCGCCGTCCGCCGCGCGAAGGTCGACCTTCGCGATCTTCGCGCTCAACGGCTTCCTCCTCGGCATGTGGGTCGTCCACATCCCCGAGATCCTCGAGCGCACGGGCGCCAGCACCGTGGTCCTCGGCTACCTGCTGCTGCTCCTGGGCGGCACGGCCCTGCTCGGCATGCAGGTCGGCGGCCGGCTCATCGACCGGTTCGGCAGCCGGGTCGTCGCGGTCGTGGCCGGGCTCGCGCTGAGCGCCTGCCTCGTGGGGCCGGGTCTGGCCACCAGCGTTCCGACCCTTGCGATCGCGCTCGGCCTGCTCGGGGCGTTCAACGGTGTCATCGACGTGGCCCAGAACGCCCAGGCCGTCGAGGTCGAGCGGGCGTACGGGCGGCCGATCATCAGCGGGTTCCACGCATTCTTCTCCCTCGGTGGTCTCGTCGCCGCGCTGGTCGGCGGCGGGCTGATCGCCCTCGACACCGACGTACGCCTGACCCTCTCGGCCGCCGGCGCACTCGGCCTCCTCGTCACCCTCGCCGCCCGGCCCGCACTGCTCCCGCCGGCACCGGGCACGACGCGCGAGTCAGGCGCCCCGCGGGTCCGCGCACCGTGGACGCTGCGCGTCGTCGTCCTCTCCCTGCTGGCGTTCATGCTCCTGCTGTCCGAGGGCGTCGCGTACGACTGGAGCACGGTCCACCTGCATGACTCGCTCGGCACGAGCAAGTCGGTCGCGGCGTGGGCCTTCGGCGCCTTCTCGATCACCATGACCGTCGTACGCCTGGTGGCCGACCGGATCGTCGCGCGGATCGGTGCCGCGGCGTACGTCCAGCGGGCTGCGCTCATCGGTGCGTTCGGGCTCACCGGTGCGGCGCTCGCCCCCAACGCCACCGTGGCGATCATCGCGTGGGCGGTGTTCGGGGTCGGCCTGGCGGGCTGCGTGCCGCAGTTCTTCAGCGCCGCGGGCAACATCGACCCCGCCGCGGCCGGCACCTACCTCGCCCGCGTCACCGGCATGGGCTACCTGGGCCTGCTCGCGGGGCCCGCGATCATCGGCATCCTCACCAACTGGGTGTCGCTGACCACGGCGTTCACCGTGCCGATCGTCGGGTGCCTGATCGCCGGGCTCCTCGCGCCATCCGCCCTGCGCACGGAGAAGGCAAAGACATGACGAGACCGCTCCACGAGATCATGGCGCCTGACTGGGCCGAGGCGCTGGCTCCGGTCGCCGACCGGATCGCCGCGATGGGACAGTTCCTCCGCGAGGAGATCGCCGCCGGGCGGCCCTACCTCCCGGCCGGCGACCACATCCTGCGGGCGTTCGCCGAACCGATGGCCGACGTACGGGTGCTCATCACCGGGCAGGACCCCTATCCCACGCCCGGCCACCCCGTGGGGTTGTCGTTCTCGGTCGCGCCGGACGTACGCCCACTCCCCCGCAGCCTGGTCAACATCTTCACCGAGCTCGAGGCCGACCTCGGCATCCCGCGGTCCCCCTCCGGCGACCTGACGCCGTGGTCCAGGCAGGGTGTGCTGCTGCTCAACCGGGTCCTGACGGTGCGCCCCGGCACGCCGGCCAGCCACCGCGGCAAGGGGTGGGAAGCGGTCACCGAGCAGGCCATCCGGGCCCTCGTCACACGGGGCACGCCGCTCGTCGCGATCCTGTGGGGCCGCGACGCGCAGGGCCTCGCCCCGATGCTGGGCGACGTCCCGCGCATCGAGTCGGTGCACCCCAGTCCCCTGTCGGCCTCACGCGGGTTCTTCGGCTCCAAGCCGTTCAGCCGGGCCAACGAGCTGCTCGTCGCGCAGGGCGCCGCGCCAGTCGACTGGCGACTGGAGCGGCCAGGAGACAGCAACCCGGACCGTGTGCCCCTAGGCTGAGCGCGTGGCAGAGAACAAGCAGATCCGCGACCGCGCGGTCGTCATCGATGAGGGGCTCGCCCACCTCCAGCGCTGGGGCCTGCGCATCATCATCATCGCTGTCGCGGCCTGGATCCTCGGCCAGCTGATCGGCACGATCTGGATCGTGCTCTACCCCGTCGCCCTGGCGACGATCGTCACGACGGTCCTCGGCCCGGCTGCCGGGTGGCTGCGCTCGAAGGGCTGGCCGTCCGCGCTCGCCGCCGCGGTCATCGTGCTGGGGTTCATCAGCGTCGTCGTGGGGATCATCGCGGTCCTCACACCGCAGGTCGCCGGCCAGGCCAGCGAGGTCGCAGCGGGGGCGTCCGACGGCCTCCAGAAGATCCGCGACTGGGTCACCGGCGAACCCCTCAACCTGTCCGAGGGCCAGATCACCCGCGCGATCGAGGCGGTCCAGGGCAAGCTCGCCGAGAGCGCCAGCGCGATCAGCTCGGGCGTCTTCTCCACGATCGGCACCGCGACGTCGGTCATCGTCAACCTCGTGCTGGTCCTGATGCTGACGTTCTTCTTCGTCAAGGACGGCCACAAGTTCCTGCCGTGGGTCCAGACGATCGGCGGCCAGCGGGCCGGCGTCCACCTCGTCGAGGTGCTGCAGCGGGCGTGGGACACGCTCGGCGGCTTCATCCGTACGCAGAGCCTCGTCGCGCTCATCGATGCCGTCATCATCGGCGCCGGCCTGGCGATCCTCGGATCGCCCCTGGCCGTGCCGCTGGCGGTCGTGACGTTCTTCGGCGCGTACATCCCGATCATCGGTGCGTTCGTCAGCGGCGCCCTCGCCGTGCTGGTCACCCTCGTCACGAACGGCACCAACGATGCGCTGATCGCCCTCGGCATCGTCGTCGCGGTGCAGCAGCTCGAGGGCAACGTCCTCTCACCGTGGCTGCAGGGCAAGAACATGAACCTCCACCCGGCCGTCGTGCTCCTGTCGGTCACGGCCGGCGGCTCGCTGTTCGGCGTCACCGGCGCATTCCTCGCGGTGCCGGTCGTCGCGACGGTCGCCGAGGTGCTGCGCTACCTCAACGAGCACATCGACGAATCGGTGTCGGTGCTGGCGCCCAAGCAGGACTCCGAGTCCGCGGAGACCCTCGCCGAGGACTGACGGCCACCCGTGACGCCCGACCTCGATGCGCTCGCCGCCCAGCTGCCCGACGGCGCGCTGCTGGTCGACCCGGACCGGATGGACGGCTATCGCTGGGATCGCGCCAACGACCCAGGAGCCGGTGTCCCCCTCGCGGTCGTACGCGCGACGAGCACCGAGGACGTGCAGGCGTCCGTACGCTTCGCCGCCCAGCACGGCCTCGCGGTCGTGCCGCGCGGCGCCGGGTCGGGACTGTCGGGCGGGGCTTCGGCCCTCGACGGCTGCCTCGTCATCTCGCTGGAGCGCATGCGGGCGGTCGAGGTCGACCCGGTGACCCGCATCGCCGTCGTCGAGCCCGGCGCGTTCAACGCCGACGTCAAGGCGGCCGCGGCCGAGCACGGCCTCTGGTACCCGCCGGACCCCTCGTCGTACGAGATCTGCTCGATCGGCGGCAATGTCGCGACCAACGCCGGCGGCCTGTGCTGCGTCAAGTACGGCGTGACGACCGACTACGTCCTCGGGCTGACGGTGGTCCTGGCCGACGGCACCGCGGTCGAGCTCGGCGGGCCGCGGCTCAAGGACGCCGCCGGGCTGTCGCTGACCAAGCTGTTCGTCGGCAGCGAGGGGACGCTCGGCGTCATCACCCGCATCGTGCTCCGGCTCGTGCCGGCGCAGCGACCGCCCTGCACCCTCGTGGCGACCTTCGCCTCGCTCGATGACGCGACCCGGACGGTCCTCGACATCACGCGTCGCATGCGGCCGGCGATGCTCGAGCTCATGGATCGCGCCTCGATCAACGCCGTCGAGGACATCACCAGGATGGGCCTGGACCGCACCGCCGAGGCGATGTTGGTGGTGCAGTCCGACGAGCCGGCGACCCACGGCACCGCTGAGATCGCCGCGGTCACCGCGATCTGCGAGACCAACCACAGCACCGAGGTGTTCTCGACCGACGACGCGGAGACGGGCGACGCGTTCGTCGTCGCCCGCCGCATGGTCATCCCGGCCCTGGAGCAGAAGGGCTCGCTGCTGCTGGAGGATGTCGGCGTGCCGCTGCCCGAGCTCGGCGCCCTCGTCCGCGGCATCGAGGCGATCGCCGCCAAGCACGGCATCACGATCGCCGTCGTGGCCCATGCCGGCGACGGCAACACGCACCCCCTGATCGTGTTCGACGCGATGGACGACGACGAGACCGCGCGGGCGCAAGAGGCATACGGGCAGGTCATGGACCTCGCGATCGGCCTGGGCGGCACGATCACCGGCGAGCACGGCGTGGGGCGGCTCAAGAAGCCCTGGCTGCCGGCATACCTCGGGCCCGACGTCATGGACCTCACCCGACGGGTCAAGGCGGCACTCGATCCGCAGGGCATCCTCAATCCCGGCGCCATGCTCTGACGCCTGCGACACTTCAACGACCGACGAGGAGGACCGATGGCAGCCGAGACCGCGCAGACGCTCGACCGCGGGCTGCGCATCCTGTCGCTCGTCGCGGGGTCGGACTCACGGTTCACGATCAACGAGATCGCCGAGTCGCTCGGCATCAGCCGCACGGTGGCCTACCGGCTGATCGTCACGCTCGAGGAGCATGACCTGCTGCATCGCGACGCGCAGGGCCGCATCGGCGCCGGCTTCGGGATGATGGCGTTCCGCAACGCGTACCTGCCGGAGCTCAAGTCACGCGCCACCCCGGCGCTCACCCGGTTGGCCGATGCCAGCGGCGCCACGGCGCACCTGACGATCGCCGACGGTGACGACGCCGTCGCCCTGGTCGTGGTCGAGCCGAGCCGCAGCGACATGCACGTGGCCTACCGGGTCGGCGCGCGCCATCGCCTCGACACGGGCGCGGCCGGCAAGGCGATCCTGCTGGGTCGCGGCGATGTCGGCGGCGTCGCGAGCACGTCCGGCGAGCTCCAGCCCGGTGCTGCCGGGTTGGCCGCGCCGGTGCGGGGTGTGCCGGGCCTCGAGGCGTCGGTCGGCATCGTCAGCCTGCACGACATCGACGCCTCCACCGTTGAACCCCTCGTCCTCGAGGCGGCGCGGGCCGTCGCCAAAGCCCTCGCCTGAACCCCGCTGGGAGTGACGATCTGCAGGCTCGTCTCGGCGTGTCGCCTGCACAACGTCACGCTCAGCGGGGGGTGATGGTGCCTTCGACCTCGCCGAGGGTGATCGTGCCGGCGGTGGCGCGGATGGTGACGGTGTCGCCGTCCTGAAGGTATGTGCGGGTGCTGCCGTCGTCGAGGGTGAAGGGCTCGTTGCCGCCCCACGACAGCTCCAGGAGCGATCCGCGTTGATCGCGTTCGGGGCCGGAGATCGTGCCGGAGCCGTAGAGGTCTCCCGTACGCAGCGACGCACCGTTGACCGTCATGTGGGCCAGCATCTGGGCGGGCGACCAGTACATCGAGGCGTACGGGGGCCGTGACACCACCGACCCGTTGATGACGACCTCGAGGTCGATCGCATAGCCGGCCGGCTCGGCGACTCGCAAATAGTCGAGCGGTTCGGGGTCCTGCCCGGGCAGCGGCACGCGCGAGTCCTCCAGCGCCGCCAGCGGGGTGATCCACGGCGAGATCGAGGTGGCGAACGACTTGCCGAGGAACGGGCCCAGCGGGACGTACTCCCAGGCCTGGATGTCGCGCGCCGACCAGTCGTTGAGCAGCGTGACGCCGAAGACGTGGTCGGCGAGCGCCGTGATGGGCACGGGCTCCCCCATCGTGCTCGGCACCCCGACCACGAATCCCAGCTCGGCCTCAATGTCGAGCGCCTGCGACGGCCCGAACGCCGGACGCCCGTCCGGGCCCGGACGGCGCTGGCCCTGGGGCCGCACGACCGGGGTGCCCGACGGGACGACCGTCCCGGCCCGGCCGTGATAGCCGACCGGCAGGTGCCGCCAGTTGGGCAGCAGCGGCTCGGCGTCGGGCCGGAAGATCTTGCCGACGTTGGACGCGTGGTTGAGCGAGGCGTAGAAGTCGACGTAGTCGGCGACCGCGAACGGCATCCGCGGCTCGACCTCGGCGAGCGGAATGCGCGATGCCGACGAGTCGGCCAGGGTGGCCTGCAGCCACGAACGTACGACCGCCCAGACCCCCGGCCCGGCCGCCATCAACGGCGCGAGGCCGGGACCAGCGAGCACCGCCGGATCGAACGGCGGCGCTGAAGACGCCGCCAGGCCAGCGAGGTCGATGACGTCGTCCCCGAGGCGTACGACGACGAGGTCGCGACCCTGATGCGCCACGACGCCGTAGGGCAGGTGATCCAGCCCGAATCCATGGCTCATGACATCAGCTCCAGGTCGACGAGGTCTTCGTAGGGCTCGGTGACACCGCAGCACCCGAAGCCGCGGAACGTACGACGCACGGCGGCCCCGTCCGAGGCGCTCCAGGAGCGCACGGCATCCGCCAGCGCAGCGCCATCGCGACTCGCGAGAACCGCGGCAGCATCGTCGACGGTGGAGCCGGCCAGCAGTCCGTGCACCGCGACCATGATGTTGAGGAACCCGTGCTGCTCGAAGCCCGTGCCGG
>NZ_JAKFCB010000371.1:0-11130 GCF_036676885.1 Aeromicrobium sp. | reverse complement strand
CCTGATGGCGCGCGCGTACGCGTACGTGTGACGATCATGGGGTGACCGAATACCGCCGTGCCTACCGACCAGCCGATCGCCGGCTCGTCGGCGGTGTGGCGACCGGTGTGGCCGAGCACTTCGGCATCCCGGTGCTCTACGTCCGGCTCGCCTTCATCGTGGCGACCTGGTTCCAAGGCGTGGGCGTCATCGCCTACCTGCTGCTGTGGCGGTTCCTGCCCCTGCGGCAGCCCGACCTCTCGCCGGGCCTCGAGTCGGCGACCCGACGCGGTCTCCGGTCGAGCGGCCGCCCCGGTGCGTTCGAGGTCTTCCAGACCGTCGCCCTGGGGGCCGTCGGCATCGGCGTGATGTTCATGATCCAGGCCAGCGGCCGTGGAATCGCCGGGGGACTGTTCGCGCCGTTGCTGATCGGGGTCATCGGCCTCGCGGTCATCTGGCGCCAGTTCGACGACGCCGCGTGGGGGCGCTGGATGCGGCAGACCCGCGGCCTCGCCTTCGCGGTGCGGATCGCGGCCGGCGCCGTGCTCGTCGCGACAGCCGCGATCTACTTCCTCAGCCAGGAGCGCGGCTGGAGCGCGATCGTCGATCTCGCTTCCGCCGTCGGCGTGGCGGTCCTCGGCCTGCTGCTGATCCTCGGGCCGTGGATCACCAAGCTGCTCGGCGACCTGTCGGAGGAGCGGCGCGAGCGCGTACGTTCGCAGGAACGCGCTGACGTCGCCGCGCACCTGCACGACTCCGTGCTGCAGACCCTCGCCCTGCTGCAGAAGAACGCGGGCGACTCCGCGACCGTTGCGACGCTGGCGCGTCGGCAGGAGCGTGAGCTCCGCGCCTGGCTGTACGGCAACGACGAGAAGCCCGGCGACTCGCTCGTGGCGGCGCTGCGGGCGTCGGCCGCCGACGTCGAGGACGTCCATCGGGTGCCGGTCGAGGTCATCGCGGTCGGCGACGCCCCGCTCGACCCCGACGTGGCCGCGATCGCCAAGGCCGCCCGCGAAGCCATGATCAATGCCGCCAAGCACGCGCAGGTCGACCGCATCGACGTCTACGCCGAGACCGACGGGCGCACCGTCGAGGTGTTCGTCCGTGACCGGGGCGTCGGCTTCGATCCAGGATCCATCGCGGAGGACCGCATGGGTGTGCGGGGGTCGATCATCGACCGTGTCGAGCGCCATGGCGGCACCGCCCGCATCCGCAGCCAACCGGGAGAGGGCACGGAGGTCGCCCTGAGCGTGCCGGTCCGCACCGGTGACGCCGGTACGACAGACTCTGCCCCACCCGAACGTGTACCGACAGAAGAAGTGAGCCCATGACCACACTGCGCGTAGCGATCGTCGACGACCATGCGATGTTCCGCACCGGGGTGCGGGCCGAGATCGACGGACCGGTCGAGATCGTCGCCGAGGCCGAGGATGTCGACAGTGCGGTCAAGGTCATCGCCGAGACCCGGCCCGACGTCGTGCTGCTCGACGTCCACATGCCCGGCGGCGGTGGGCTCGAGGTCATCCGCCGCCTGCACCTGCGGCACCCCGACACCAAGTTCCTGGCGCTGTCGGTGAGCGACGCCGCCGAGGACGTCATCGGGATCATCCGCGCCGGCGCCCGCGGCTATGTCACGAAGAACATCTCCGGTCCCGAGCTGCTCGACGCGATCAACCGCGTCGCCGTCGGTGATGCCGTGTTCTCGCCGCGCCTGGCGGGCTTCGTGCTCGACGCGTTCGCCGGCACGATCGAGGTCGCGCAGGTCGACGAGGAGATCGACCGGCTGACCGAGCGCGAGCGCGAGGTCATGCGGCTCATCGCCCGCGGGTACGCGTACAAGGAGGTCGCCAAGGAGCTGTTCATCTCGATCAAGACCGTCGAGACGCATGTCTCCAGCGTGCTCCGCAAGCTGCAGCTGTCGAGCCGGCACGAGCTGACCCGCTGGGCCAACGACCGCCGCCTGATCTGACGCTCACGGGTGCAGGTTCGCGCCCTTGAACGCCTTGTCGACGCCGTTCTTCGGCCCGTGCACCGCGATCCCGACGAGGTCGAGGTCGTCGCGCCGCACCGCGCGTACGGCCGCCCGGTTGTCGCGGTCGTTGCCGGTCGCGAACATCTCACGGGTGTAGATCGTCATCGCGAGCTCGCGGGTCACCGCCTTGGCGTGGGCGGCACGCAGCTGTGCGGAGTCGCCGGCGAACACCACGACGGGCTGGCGGATCATCGGCAGGTACTCCGTCCCGTCGGCGTCCTCGTACGGGTCGCCGATGAGCTCCTTGTCGGTGGCAAGCCCGCTGATGAGGAATGCCGTGACGTTGAGCGCCTGCCAGCTCGCGAGGTCCTCGTGCAGCAGCACCGCGACCTTGGTGTCGAATCGGATCGGTTCGAGCGTGTCGTCCATGCGTCCAGCGTCGCCCGGCCGGGTCGTGCGCGTCTTGTACATTCCTGACATGACCGCCGGAGAGCATGTCCGCGCCTGGCGGCCGGCGGTGCCCGGCGTCGGCGAGGTCCTCCACGCGCACTTCACCGACCACGCCTACCCGGCGCACACGCACGCGTACTGGACGGTCCTCCTGATCGACACCGGCGGTGTTTCATACGAGCTGGAGCGCACGCCGCACGACGCGGCGCCACGCTCCCTGACACTGCTGCCGCCTCATGTGCCGCACGACGGCAGGGCCGCGGTGGCGGGGGGCTTCGACAAACGGGTCGTCTACCTCGACGAGCGATGGCTGCCGCTGGACCTCACGGGTGCTGCCGTGCGTGAGCCGACGTTGCTCGACGACGAGCTCGTCATGGCGGTCGGCCAGCTCCATCGGTCGCTCGCGTCGCCCGGCGACGAGCTCGAGGCCGAGTCGCAGCTCGCCGTCATCAGCGAGCGGATGGCGCAGCACCTCGACAGCTCGATCGAGCCACGTCCCGGCCGCGCCGAGCCGAGGCTCGCCCGCCGGGTGCGCGAGGTGCTGGACCGCGACCTCACGGACGTACCGACTCTGGAGTCCCTCGCCGCGGACCTCGACGCGCACCCCACGCAGCTCATCCGGGCCTTCGGGCGTGAGTACGGCCTGCCGCCGCATCGCTACGTCACAGGGCGCCGCATCGATCGCGCCCGGGCACTGCTGCTGGACCGGGTGCCGCCGGCGGAGGTCGCGGCGATCGTCGGCTTCTACGACCAGGCGCACCTCACGCGGCACTTCCGCGCGACGCTCGGCGTGACTCCCGGCGCGTACGCCCGTCACGTGGCCTGATCCGTCACGGGATTTCACCGCGCGGCAACGCGACGGGTCTAGCCTGTCTGCATGGACGAGCCTCATCTGATCGTGCTGTTCGGTGCCACCGGCGACCTCGCTCGCCGCAAGCTGCTGCCCGGCATCATGCACCTGCTGCAGTCCGGGCTCGTCCCGGACTCGCGGATCATCGGCGTGTCGCTCGACGACTTCGACGACGAGTCGTTCCGCGAGTTCGCCGGCCGGGCGTACCGCGAGTTCAGCACCCGCACGGTCGACGAGGCGAAATGGCGGGAGTTCGCGCCCAAGCTGTCGTACGTCAACGTCAAGGCCGGACCCGAGGCCCTGGCCAAGGCGGCGTCGGCGCTGGAGGCCGAGCTCGGCGGGTCGCCGCGGCGGCTGCACTACCTCAGCGTCCCGCCCAAGGCTGCGCTCGACGTCGTGCACACGCTCGACGCCGCCAACCTGGTCGACGGCTCGCGGATCATCATGGAGAAGCCGTTCGGCACGGATCTCGCCAGCGCCAAGTCGCTCAACGCCCAGCTCCACGAGGTGTTCGCCGAGGAGCAGATCTTCCGCATCGACCACTTCCTCGGCAAGGAGGCGGCGCTCAACATCCTGGCGTTCCGGTTCGCCAACGGCCTGTTCGAGCCGATCTGGAACCGCAACTTCATCGACCACGTCCAGATCGATGTGCCCGAGACGCTGTCGGTCGAGGGACGTTCGGCGTTCTACGAGGGCACCGGAGCGTACAAGGACATGGTCGTCACGCACCTGTTCCAGGTCCTGGCGTTCATGGCGATGGAGCCGCCGACGTCGCTCGACTCCGACTCCATCAGCGAGGAGAAGAACAAGGTCTTCCGCCAGATGCTGCCGCTCGACCCGCACCACGTCGTACGCGGGCAGTACCAGGGCTACCGCGACGAGGAGGGGGTTGCCGCCGACTCCGAGACCGACACGTTCGTGTCGCTCAAGGCCGAGATCGACAACTGGCGCTGGGCCGGCGTGCCGTTCTACCTGCGTACGGGCAAGAAGCTCGCCGAGGGTGCGCGCATCATCTCGATCGCGTTCCGCGAGCCGCCCAAGAGCATGTTCCCGACCGGCTCGGGCGTCGGGCTGGCGGGGCCGGACCACCTGACGTTCGACCTCGCCGACGCGTCGAAGATGTCGTTGTCGTTCTACGGCAAGCGCCCCGGCCCGGGCATGCGGCTCGACAAGCTCAGCATGCAGTTCGCGATGCAGGAGACCGAGCGGGCCGGCGAGGTCCTCGAGGCGTACGAGCGGTTGATCTACGACGCGATGCGGGGGGAGCGGACGCTGTTCACGACCGCTGAGGGCATCGAGCGCCTGTGGGAGATCTCCGAGCCGCTGCTCAACGACCAGCCGCCGGTGCGGCCCTACTCGGGCGGCACCTGGGGACCCAATGCGGTGCACCAGCTCATCGCACCGCGCGCCTGGCGCCTGCCGTTCGAGCGTACGTGGCGCCGCCCCAACACGATGGCGGAGTGAGACTCAGCTGTCCTTGTCGGCGAGCTTGTCCTGGATGTCGTGGCCGGGGAGCCGCGGCGGGTGCTGGTGCGTGCGGTCCTTGGTGCCGTAGCCGCTGAGCGCGACACCCATCAGCGCGATGCCGCCGAAGAACAGGACGGCGACCAGAAGTGTGAACTGGGCATGAGACATCTCCACCCCGCCACGGTAACCCGGGCGGCTGAGACGGTTCTCAGCGAGTCCAGCTCTTCTCGACGAGCCGGATCGCCTCGTCGAGCGAGAGCCCCTGCGTGCGAGCCAGCCGGGCGTATGTCTGCGCGCCCGCCTCGGCCTCGGCGTCGGTGAGCCGGTGGCTCGCGATGAACGTCCCGCGGCGCCCGTGCGTCTCGATCACGCCATCGGCCTCCAGCGCTCGGTACGCCTTGGCGACCGTGTTGGCGGCGAGCCCGAGGTCGGTGGCCAGCTGGCGTACGGTCGGCAGCTTGTGTCCCGCGGCGAGCGCGCCTGACGCCGCGCCCTCGGCGATCTGCCGGCGCACCTGCTCGTACGGCGGCTCGGTGCCGGCCGGGTCGACCGTGACGATGTTCATGCGGGGACCTGCTCGCTGCGCCGGAAATGCCAGACAGCTGCCTCCCGCGTGCCCGAGCACCACCAGATGACCGCCACCACGGGGACAGCCGCCATCAGGAGCAGGATCGGATTGGAGACGAGGGGGGTGAAGGCCATCAACAGCGCGAACAGCGTCACCGCCCCGACATCGGTGTGAGCGTCCCACACGCCGATCCCGATCCGGAGGTCGTGCAGGAGAAAGCCATCCGGGTCGGTCGACGGTGTGCGTGAACGGGTGAGCTGACGTTGTTCGGAGACGATCGCGAGCAGCGCGATCGTGCCACTCGTGCTGGAGAGCATGGCGCCCACGAGGTCAGGGGTGAAGCCGTGTGCGATCCCGATGAGTATCAGGGACAGAGCGGTGGCAAGGACGGCTCCGACGAAGCCCCACTGCATCACGAGCGCCCGGTGGGGAAGGTAGCGTTCCAGGCCCCGGTCGACGAGGCGCGCCAAGCGCAGCTCGCCGGCTGATCGCCGCCGCACGAGCGCGGTCTGAACCGCCTGCGTCAGTGCGCGGCCGATGACGAATGCCGAAAAGACCAAGACAAGCCCGAGCATGTCGGCGTCGGTGGTGAACTGCACGGCGATTGCCAAACAGCACAACGTGGAGCCGACAAGCGTGGACACCCTGCGGTATCGGATGAGATCAGCCTCGAGGAGCAATCCTTGGTCGAGGTCGAGGGACACCTGCTCGGCATCGAGAAGTTGGGTCAGGTCCTTGCGGACTGCGGACGGCGCACTCTTCCACGTGGCAAAGGCCAAGCCGGCGAAGATCAACACAAACGGGATCGCGAACAACGCATCAAGCATGTCTATGTCGCCTTCCCAGATCGCGTCGTCTGAGCCCACAAGCATTCCGGCCCTCTTCGTACTGGCTGTTGTAGCAAATGTAGCACTACAAACAGGTCAGCGCTCCAGGTGGACGATCGCGAAGGCGCGGCCGGCGGCATCGGTGGGATCGCGGCGGGTCTCGCGAAACCCCTGCGAGAGGTAGAAGCCCAGCCCGACGGCATTGCCGGCGTACACCTCGACGCTGTGCGGCCCCGCGCCACCGTCGACGTACGACAGGAGGGCCGGGCCGAGTCCGCGGCCCTGTGCCTCGGGTGCGATGTAGAGCAGCTCGACGTGATCACGGCGCGCGCCGACGAAGCCGAGCGTCTCGCCGTCGGACTCGGCGACCCAGACATCCATCGACGGGAGCAGGAGGTCGCGGATGCGAGGTATCAGCTCGACGAACTCCTCGTCATCCATGAAGGCGTGACTGGACCTGGCGGACCGCTCCCAGAGCTCGGTCAGGGCGTCGAAGTCGGCCTCTCGCGCCGTGCGGATGCTGACCGTGCCGTCCATGGGACGCGAGTCTACGTCCGCAGACCCTCCGAGGCAGGTGATGTCGGCTCCGGCAACTAGGCTGGGAGGCACGATGACGTTGCCGTTCCCTGTGCCCACAGCCGCCCCGGACAAGTCCGCCGACAAGCGGCGCCCGCGCTCGGAGACCCTGCTCGAGGGACTCAACGAGGCCCAGCAGGCAGCCGTCTCGCACCCCGGCGGGCCGCTGCTGGTCGTCGCGGGCGCCGGGTCCGGCAAGACCCGGGTCCTGACCCGCCGCATCGCCTGGCTGATCGCTGCCCGTGGGGCGCATCCCGGCTCGATCCTGGCGATCACGTTCACCAACAAGGCCGCTGCCGAGATGCGCGAGCGCGTCGCCGATCTCGTGGGCCCGCGAGCCCGCATGATGTGGGTCTCGACGTTCCACTCCGCATGCGTACGCATCCTCCGCCGAGAGGCCGGCAAGTTCGGCTTCACGTCGTCGTTCACGATCTACGACGCGGCCGACCAGCGCCGGCTCATGACGCTGGTGTGCCGCGACATGGACCTCGATCCCAAACGCATCAACCCGCGCGCCGTGCTCAACTGGATCTCCAACCTCAAGAACGAGCTCGTCGACCACGAGGCGGCGGCCGGCAAGGCGGACAACCCGACCGAGGAGATCTACGCCGAGGCCTACAAGACCTACCAGGCGCGCCTGCAGGCGGCCAACGCGATGGACTTCGACGACCTCATCATGAACACGGTCCACCTGTTCCAGGCGTGGCCCGACGTCCGGGAGACCTACCGACGCCGGTTCCGGCACATCCTGGTCGACGAATACCAGGACACCAACCACGCCCAGTACCAGCTCATCAAGGAGCTGACCGACGACGAGTCCGACCTCCTGGTCGTCGGCGACTCCGACCAGTCGATCTATGCGTTCCGTGGTGCCAACATCCGCAACATCCTGGAGTTCGAGGACGACTTCCCCAACGCGGCGACGATCCTGCTCGAGCAGAACTACCGCTCGACCCAGACCATCCTGTCGGCCGCCAACGCCGTCATCAGCCGCAACGAGGGCCGCAAGGACAAGCAGCTGTGGTCGGCCGAGGGTGACGGCGAGAAGATCGTCGGCTACGTCGGAGACGACGAGCGCGACGAGGCGCAGTTCATCGCCGACGAGATCGACAAGCTCAACGATGCGGGCGTGGCGGCGGCCAAGGATGTCGCGATCTTCTACCGCACCAACGCGCAGAGCCGTGTGTTCGAAGAAGTCTTCATCCGCGTCGGGCTGCCCTACCGCGTCGTCGGCGGCGTCCGGTTCTACGAGCGCAAGGAGATCAAGGACGCGCTGGCGTACGTCCGGGTGCTCGTCAATCCGCGCGACGCGGTCTCGCTGCGCCGCATCATCAACGAGCCCAAGCGTGGCATCGGCGAGCGTGCCGAGGCCGCGATCCAGCGACTGGCGACCGCCGAGGAGATCAGCTTCTGGGAGGCGTTGACGCGCGCCGACGAGGCGACGGACCTGGCGACCCGGTCCCTCAATGCGATCCAGTCCTTCACCGCCATCATGTCCGAGCTCATGGCGATGGCCGAGTCGGGTGCGCCGGCCGATGCGGTGCTCGAGGCGGCGCTGACCCGCAGCGGCTATCTGTCGACGCTCGAGCAGAGCACCGACCCCCAGGACGAGACGAGGGTCGAGAACCTCGCCGAGCTCGTCGCGGTCGCCCGCGAGTTCGTGGTCGGCGCCAGCACGGTCGCCGACACGCTGTTGCAGGAGCAGGGCGTCGAGGTCGTCGACGAGGAGCCCTCGGAGGCCGTCGACGCGATCTCCGACGCCCCCGACCTGGCGGCCGGATCGCTCGCCGCGTTCCTGGAGCAGGTGGCCCTGGTCGCCGATGCCGACCAGATCCCCGACGAGGGTGAGGGCGTCGTCACGCTGATGACGCTGCACACTGCCAAGGGCCTGGAGTTCCCCGTCGTGTTCCTCACCGGGCTCGAGGACGGCGTCTTCCCGCACATGCGCTCATTGGCCGACAGCAAGGAGCTCGAGGAGGAGCGCCGGCTGGCCTACGTCGGCATCACCCGCGCGCGCACCCGCCTCTACGTCACCCGCGCAGCAACGCGTTCCGCGTGGGGCGCGCCGTCATACAACCCGCCGTCGCGGTTCCTCGACGAGCTGCCCGAGGCGCTCGTCGACTGGCGGCGTCTCGCCTCCCCGCCGACGCAGTGGACCCCGAGCTCACCGTCGGCGACGGCCCAGTCGTCGTTCCGCTCCTCCAACGTCGCGGCCAGGTCCAAGCGGGCGACTCGCGAGGTCATCTCCCTGTCGGCGGGCGACCGGGTCAGCCACGACAGCTTCGGGCTCGGCACTGTCGTCGCGGTCGAGGGCCAGGGCGACAAGTCGGTGGCCTCGGTCGACTTCGGCTCCCAGGGCGTCAAGCGGCTCCTGCTGCGTTACGCCCCCGTCGAGAAGCTCTGACCCTGCCGCTGCCCCGCCGGCAGGATGAGGGCCCGGGGGTGCCCGGACAGCCGAAAGCCCTCATCCGGCGTGCGATGAGGGCTTGAGGCGAAGGATCAGAGCGGAACGTTGTGCTGGCGCAGGACCGGCTCGGGGTCGACCGCCGCGCCGCCACCGGGGTGCACCTCGAGGTGCAGGTGCGGGCCGGTCACGTTGCCGGTCGAGCCGGTGTAGCCGATCACGTCGCCGGGTCCGACGGTCTGGCCGACGTTGACGGCGATGCGGCTCTGGTGGCAGTACCAGATCTCGGTGCCGTCGCGGAGCGTGACGATCGTGCGGTTGCCGTAGGCGCCTTCGTAGCCCGTGGACTTCACCGTGCCGGCGGCGACCGAGACGATCGTCGAGCCGGAGGGGCCGGCGAAGTCGAGGCCGGTGTGAACCGTGGACCACAGGCCGCTGCGCTGGCCGAAGCGCGCCGTCAGGCGGTAGCCCGTGACCGGGACGACCCACTGGTTGCGGAGCGTCTCCTTGGCGAGCTTGCTGACGTCCTTCTTGATGTCCGCCTGGGCCGCGAGCACCTGCTGTGCCTGGGCCTTGATCTGCTTGGTCGTCAGCTCGCGGTCGAAGCTGCGGCTGACGTCGACCTTGCCATTGGCGGCTGCGTCGTCGGGACCGATGTAGCTCTGCGAGATCGTCTGGTACTTGTCGTTGGCCAGCGAATCGCTGTCCGACGTGTTTCCGAGGACCATGGAACCAAAAGCAGCCAGGACCAGGATGAAGGCTCCGGCCATGGCTGGGGTGGGTCGAAAACTGCGCTTCCGGGTCTTGCGGCGCTGAGCTGTCCGCTTGCCCGGTGTTCGCTGCGGGGTCTCCTGGCGTACATCCAGTCGGCGTTTAGGCGCAGACGAAGACACGCAAAAAACCTCCGAAGAAGGGACGACAGGACTCGACGAAGCCTAGCCGAAGGGGTCGTCGGAGCGAAATAGAATTCGCGCTCTCCACAACAAATGGCGACGATTCCGCGTGAAATGTCGGCGAAATGTGACCACCTTCACTCTTGTGGGAGCATCGTTCTCATGGTAAGACAGCGTGTCGTTCTGGGGTCGATCGGCGATGGACGACGGGCTCAGCAGGCGGCCCGACGCCTCCGTGACGAGGGTTTGGAGGTGGTGTTCGTCGGTGGCAAACAGACTCCCGAGCAGCTCGTGCGCGCGCTGATCGCGGAGGACGCGACGGCGGTCGTGGTCGACGGCGACGCCGATTCGCTGGCCCGCATCACGGACCTGTGCGCCGAGCTCGACGCGGGCGACGTCGTCGTCAGGCCCCTCGACGCGCTGTGACGAACGCGCGAACCGTCGGCGCCGTTCGCGGGCGGCTGGAGTGCCCGACGACCTGATCGCCTCGCTGGCCATCCGATCCGGGCAGCGTGTGACGAAGCCAACGCGCGTGAACGCACGGTTAAGGGCTAGAGTCGCAAAGGCTCAATCGGTGTCGGCCACCGGCCGGCGCACGAGCGTATCGGACGTCAACAGAGGACGGACTCCACCGTGGATTTGATGGAATACCAGGCGAAGGAGCTCTTCGCCAAGCACGATGTACCGGTCACCCTGGGCATCGTTGCCAACACACCGGACGAGGCGAAGGTCGCAGCTGAGCAGCTGGGCGTCGTCGTCGTCAAGGCACAGGTCAAGGCTGGAGGCCGCGGCAAGGCCGGCGGCGTCAAGCTTGCCAAGACCCCCGACGAGGCGTTCGAGCACGCGTCGAACATCCTGGGCATGGAGATCAAGGGACTGACGGTCAACCGGGTGCTCATCGCGCCGGCCGCCAGCATCGTCGAGGAGTACTACTTCTCGTTCCTGCTCGACCGCGCCAACCGCAGCTACCTGTGCATCGCGAGCGTCGAGGGCGGTGTCGAGATCGAAGAGGTCGCCAAGACCAACCCCGAGGCCGTCCGGCAGATCCCGATCGACGCCGGCACCGGCGTCGACGAGGCCAAGGCCCGCGAGATCGTCGCCGACGCGAAGTTCCCCGCCGAGCTGACCGACCAGGCCGTGCAGA
>NZ_JAKFCB010000370.1:0-10999 GCF_036676885.1 Aeromicrobium sp. | reverse complement strand
GTCGGCGACCTCGCGCTCGTCGAGCTCGAGGCGATTGACCACCCGGTCGTACTCGATGCCGTCACGGATCGCCAGGTCGCGTACGGCCTCGGCGGCGCGGCGCAGGTTGAAGCGCGCCATGACATTGGTGAAGAGGTTGTCGTTGACGACCGTCGTGTACTCGTCGGGGCCGGTCACGCCATGGATGTGGAACGTGCCGTCCTCCTCGTTGAGCCAGAAGCCGAGGTCGACCCACATGCGGGCGGTCTCGACCAGGACGTCGATGCCCTCGCGGGTCAGGAAGTCGGTGTCGCCGGTGGCCGCGAGGTACTGGCTCAACGCGTAGGAGATGTCGGCATCGATGTGATACTGCGCGGTGCCGGCTGCGTAGTAGGCCGAGGCCTCCTCGCCGTTGATCGTCCGCCACGGGAAGAGCGCACCCTGCTGGGCGAGCTGCTTGGCGCGGTTGCGGGCGGCGTCGAGCAGCGTGTAGCGGAAGCGCAACGCGTTGCGGGCCGCGCGCGGGGTCGTGTAGGTCAGGAACGGCAGGACGTAGACCTCGGTGTCCCAGAAGTAGTGACCGCCGTAGCCGGAGCCCGTCACACCCTTGGCGGGGATGCCGGTGCCCTCGGCGCGGGCCGAGGCCTGGGCGAGCTGGAAGATGTTCCAGCGCACCGCCTGCTGCACCTCGGGCTGGCCCGGGACCTCGACGTCGGAACGCTCCCAGAAGTCGTCGAGCCACTGGCGCTGGTCGGCGAACTGCTGGTCGAGGCCCTCGTCCTGAGAGCGGTCGAGCGTACGCGTACAGCGGTCGAGCAGCTCGCGCGACGGAACGCCTCGGGACGTGTGATAGCTGACCATCTTGGTCAGCACGATCGGCTGACCGGGTTCGGCGTCGATGCGATAGGTCATCTTCGCCAGGTCGTCATCGGTCTGGATGCGCTTGGTGTAGTTGTTGGCGGTCTCGAGCCGGTGATCGGCCGCGACCGCGATCGTCATGCCGCTCTCGGTGCACTGGTAGCCCAGCCCCACCCGGCCGTCGGCGGCACTGCCGGAGTTGCTCTGCGGGATCAGGACCCGGTGCCGCATGCTGCTGGCCTTGCGGGGATCGACACCTTCGCCCATCGCCTTGGAGCGGACGTGGTACTCGTCCTCGCCGTCCTGGCGGTTGAGGATCTGCGACGAGATCGCCACCGGGGCGTAGTCGTCGAGCATCGTGACCTCGAACGTCATCACCGCGAGGTGCCGCTGCGTGAACGACACCATGCGGCGCGAGCGGATCTGGACCCGCTTCCCACCGGGCGTACGCCACAGGATCTCGCGCGACATCACGCCGGAGCGGAAGTCGAGGCGACGCTCGTACTCCATGAGGTCGGCGATCTGCAGCAGCAGCGGCTCGTCATCGACGTAGAGGCGGATGACCTTGGCGTCCGGGGCGTTGACGATCGTCTGGCCCACGCGCGCGAAGCCGAAGGCCTCCTCGGCGTGCTGGATCGGCCAGGTCTCGTGGAAGCCGTTGATGTAGGTGCCGTGCGAGAACGAGTCGCGGCCCTCGTCGACGTTGCCGCGCAGGCCGAGGTAGCCGTTGCCGACCGAGAACAGCGTCTCGGTCGTGCCGAGGTCATGGCTGCCGATGTGGGTCTCGACCAGAGCCCACTCGTCGACCGGGAAGCGTGAGCGGTCGAGGAAGTCGTGGACCTGCGGCGCAATGTGCGAAGGACCGGTCATGCCGCTACCCCCCAAGAAGGCCCACGATACTGGGCAAACGGCATGAGTGCCTCATGTGTCATGGCAGGAGCTCCTCGAGGTCCCGGACGACGACGTCGGCGCCGTTCTCGAGCAGCTTGTCCGGGCCGACGCCGCGGTCGACACCGACCACGAGGCCGAAGTCGCCGGCGCGACCCGCGGCAACGCCCGACAGCGCGTCCTCGAACACCACGGCCCGCTCCTTGGGCACGCCGAGCTGCTCGGCGGCGTCGAGGAACGTGTCGGGCAGGGGCTTGCCGGCGAGGCCACGCTCGGCGGCGACCAGGCCGTCGACGATGACCGGGAAGAAGTCGATCATGTTCGCGGCACGCAGGACGGCCGGGGCATTGCGCGAGCTCGAGACGATCGCCATCTTGGTGCCGCGCTCGACCAGGGCGTTGACGAGCTTGACCGAGCCGGGATAGGGCTGGACGCCGTCGGTCGCCAGGATCTGCTCGAAGTCAGCGTTCTTGCGGTTGCCGAGACCGGCGACCGAGATCGACGAAGGGGCATCGCCCGGATCGCCGTCGGGCAGCTCGATCCCGCGACTCGCGAGGAAGGACCGGACACCTTCGTAACGCGGCTTGCCGTCGACGTACGTGAAGTAGTCGTCATCCGTGTAGGGCTCCGCGATCCCGCGCTCCCGCAGGAAGTCGCCGAACATCTGGGCCCAGGCACGCATGTGCACCTCTGCCGTCGGCGTGATCACGCCATCGAGGTCGAAGAGGGCGGCGTCGTATTCGTTCCAATCCACACGTATGAGCGTATGCCCGAGAAGGGCCAGATCGTTAAAAATTCGCGTGCGTCGCTCGACACAGAATGCCCGAGACGGTCGTCATCTAGGGTGGCACCCATGGGTCTCGGAGCGGACAGCGAAGTCGGTCGCCTGCGTACGGTCATGTTGCATCGGCCGGGCCCTGAGCTCGGCCGCCTGACGCCCCGCAACAACGACCAGCTGCTGTTCGACGGCATCCCGTGGCTCGGCCGGGCGCAGGACGAGCACGACGCCTTCGCCCAGGCCCTGCGTGACCGCGACGTCGAGGTGCTCTACCTCGTGGATCTGCTGGTCGAGTCGCTGGCGGTCGAAGAGGCGCGCGCCACGATCATCGAGAGCACCACCGCAAGCCTGCAGCTCGGCGACGGCCTGCGCACGCACATCGCCCGGGTCATGACCGATCTCGCGCCGGACGAGCTCGCCCTGACGCTGACGGCAGGCCTGCGCAACGACGAGGTCACGAGCTTCCGCAGCATCGTCACGAGCTTGCTGCCGCCCGAGGACTTCCTCATCGAGCCGCTGCCCAACCTGCTGTTCACGCGCGACTCCTCGGTGTGGCTGCCGGGCCGCGTCGCGGTGACGAGCCTCGCGATGCCCGCGCGGGTTCGCGAGACGCAGCTGACCGGGCTGATCTACGAGCACCATCCCCGCTTCGCCGGCGTTCCGCGCGTCCACGGGCCGCACCTCGAGCACGTCGAGGGCGGCGACGTGCTGCTGCTCGCGCCCGGCGTCATCGCGGTCGGCGTCGGCGAGCGCACGACCCCGGCGGGCTTCGAGCGCTTCGCCCGTCAGGTGCTGACCGGCGGGCTCGCCCACACCGTGCTCGCCGTGCCGATCGCGCAGGAGCGCGCCACGATGCACCTCGACACGATCGTCACGATGGTCGACGTCGACACCGTCGTGATCTACCCCAACATGGCCGACAACCTCCGCGCGCACGCCGTGACCTACACCGGCGAAGACCTCGTCGTGGCGGACGAGCAGTCGTTCTTCACCGCAGCCGCCAAGGCGATGGGCATCGACACCCTGCACCAGATCGACACCGGCCTCGACCCGGTCACCGCTGAGCGCGAGCAGTGGGACGACGGCAACAACACCCTCGCGATCGGCCCGCGGCTCGCCGTGGCCTACGAGCGCAACGAGCAGACCAATGCGCGGCTCGAGGAGCACGGCATCGAGGTCGTGGCGATCAGCGGATCCGAGCTCGGCTCCGGTCGTGGTGGTCCGCGCTGCATGTCGTGCCCCATGGATCGCGACTGAGCCATGACCCTGGTCGACACGTTCGAGACGGAGCGCCCGCGCCTGCTCAACGTGGCCTACCGGCTGACCGGCAGCGTCGCCGACGCCGAGGACGCGGTGCAGGAAGCCTGGCTGCGGCTCGACCGTACGGACGCCCGGATCGACAACCTGCAGGCGTGGCTCACGACGGTCGTGAGCCGCCTGTGCCTCGACCGGCTGACCTCGGCCGCCGCGCGGCGCGAGACGTACGTCGGGCAGTGGCTGCCCGAGCCGGTCGTCACCCCGATGGAGGGATCCGACGACCCGCTCGCCTCGATCGTCCAGCAGGAGGACAACCGGTTCGCGGCGCTCGTCGTGCTCGATGTGCTGCCGCCGGATCAGCGGGTCGCGTTCGTGCTGCACGATGCGTTCGGTGTGCCATTCGGCGAGATCGCCGACGTGCTGTCGATCGAGCCGGCCAACGCCCGGCAGCTCGCCTCGCGTGCCCGCAAGGCCGTGGCCGACCCACCACCACCGGTCGACGACGACGAGCACAACCTCGCGGTCAGCCGCTTCCTCGAGGCGATGGCGACCGGCGACCTCAACGCGGTGCTTGCGACGCTCCACCCCGACGCCCTGGTGATGGGCGACGCCAACGGCACGACCAACACCGCGGTCAACGTCATCCACGGCGCCGACAAGGTCGCCCGGTTCTACCTCGGGCTGTTCCGCCGCTACGGGCCCGCGGCGCTCGAGAACCTTCAGCCGGTCCTGGTCAACGGCCAGCTCGGCATCGCGACCACGGGGTGGGTCGGCGAGACCAAGCAGACCACCTCACCCGCACGCGTCGGCGGCTTCGCCGTACGCGACGGGCTCGTCGTGGCGGTGTTCGACATCGCCAACCCCGAGAAGCACGCCGGGATCAGGCTCCCGTCGTGGCCCCAACCGGTTCAGTAGCCCACGGCACCCGGCAGGAGTCGCCGGTCCCGAAGCCCTGGTCGGTGATGTCGAGGGCGTGATTCATCCGGGCCCGCTGGTTCTCGAGCCCGATCTGGTACGTCAGCTCGAGCACGCCTTCGTTCCCGTACGTGTCGACGAGTGAGGCGACCTGCTCGTCGGACACCGCCATCGGCGTCGCCGTCATCGCATCGGCGTACCGGATGACCTCGCGCTCGGCATCGGTGAACTTGTCCGACGTCTCGAAGCTGGCGATCTCCTTCAACCGGTCGATGTCGAGCCCATCCATGCGCTGCAGCATCGTGCCGAAGTCGACGCACCACGAGCAGCCCACGGTCCAGGCCGTGCGGTAGACGGCAAGCTGGATGAGGGCCGGCGGCACGACGTGCATGGCCTTCTCCACTGCCAGCTCGTGGCGAGCCGCGGCGACGAAGAGCTTGCGATGGCGTGCCAGCACCGCGAACGGCTCAGGCACCTCACCGAGCCGCCTGCGCGCCATCCGGTAGCCGAGCTTGACGATCGTCCCGGCGTCCTGGGGAGCGAGTGCGGGGATGCGAGGCATGGGGTTTCTCCTGTTCTGCGACGCTCTTGCGCCGCTCACCCCCCAGACGACGCAGCCCCCCAAGGTGTGACAGCAGGCGCACCCCGTTCCCTAAGGAGGCCGCCCGCGGCCGACTGGGAGCGAGCTCTGCGAGCGAAGGGCAGCGAGCCGACAAGCTCCCCCGAGCCCCTCGCCGTACGCCCCGTCGGTCGCAGCGCTCCCTCCCGCGGCCCCGTCGCTGGGGGCCGAATTCAGCGAGTCAGCCACTGCGAATGACCCGGTAGATGGTTTCCGACTTGGGAGACGGACGGGGCACGTCATTCCAGCCGATCTCGAGTGCCTTCTCGGCGATCGTCGCCTTGACCCTGGCGACATCGACGTCGTCCTCGAACAGCGCGATCGACAAGCCGTTGCCTGTCGCCGGGTCCAGGAGGTGATAGGCGTTCAGGACTCCAGGCACGTTCTTCGCGGCATCGATGACCCACTGCCGCTCGTCGTCAGGCATTGGCTCCCAGACTGCAACCCGAGCGATCATGTCATCCTCCTGTACTCGGTCCTGAGGAACCGAGATATCGGAGGACTGCCAGCACGCGGCGGTGCTCCTCCTCGTTGGTGATCAGGCCGAGCTTGGCCAGGATGCTTCCGATGTGAGTCTCGACGGTGCGCTGGGTGAGGAAGAGCCGGCGAGCGATTCCCACGTTTGTGAGGCCTTCGGCCATCAGGGCGAGGACGTCGTGCTCGCGTGCGGTGAGGGCGGCCAGGCCGTCGCGTGCGCCGAGCAGACGGCTCACCACTTCGGGGTCGAGCGCGGAGCCGCCGGCCGCTACGCGGTCGAGGGAGCCGAGAAAGTCGTCGACGTCGAGGACGCGATCCTTGAGCAGGTAGCCGAAGCCGCCAGCGCTGACCAGCTCGACCGAGTGCTTGGTCTCCACGTGCTGGGAGAGCAGCACGATCGCAACGCCCGGGTGCCGCTCTCTGATGAGCCGGGCCGCCCGGGCGCCGTCGTCAGTGAGGTCCGGAGGCATCCGGATATCGACCACGGCCAGGTCAGGCTGAGTCTCGGCGACCACGTCCAGCAACGTCTCGGCGTCCGGGGCACGACCGACGATCTCGTGGCCCGCGTCCGTGAGCAGGCTGGCCAGTCCTTCGCGGAAGAGCGTGGAGTCCTCACCGATCACGATTCGCATGGCAGCACCGCCTCGAGTGTCGTGCCCGCACCGGCCGGGCTGCTCAGCACGAGCGAGCCGCCCAGCGCGGCGACCCGGTCGGCGAGTCCGGACAAGCCGGATCCGGTCCGCGCCTGGGCGCCGCCGATACCGTCGTCCTGCACCCGAATGGCAACCCCGGCGTCATCTTGCGTGACCTGTACGTGGATGGTGCTGGCCTGCGCGTACTTCGCGGCGTTCGTGATCGCCTCCGCGGCCACGAAGTAGGCCGTCGTCGCGACTTGCTCCGCGATCTCGGCGGGCTCGACGTCCAGGACGACCGGGACCGGGAGCTTGCTGGTCAGCGCGGCGAGCGCGGCGTGCAGGCCGTCGTCGAGGCTGGTCGGCCGCAACCCATGGGCGATCTGGCGGAGCTCCGCAACGGCGGTCGCCAGCTCGGCGACCGCCTGGTCCATCACAGCATCGACGTCGACGTCGGGCACATGACGTTGTGCGAGCCGCAGCGCCATGCCGAGGGCCACGAGTCGCTGCTGAGCCCCGTCGTGCAGGTCGCGTTCGAGCCGGCGACGTTCGGAGTCGCCGACCTGGACCAGACGCATACGGCTGGCCTCGACCTCGCGGAGCGCGCGTGCCAGCTCGGCACGCAGCCGGATCACTTCCACCAGACCTGCAGCCGCGGCGGCGAGCTCACGCAGCACCGACGGAGGGGTTTGCGCGGATGCCGTCAGGACCCCTATCTGCACGTCACCCAACGTCACCGGGGTGAGTCCGGTGTCAGGCACCCGTGACCCGCGTACGTCGACGAAGCCCGACTCGCCAGGAACCAGCATCCCGACCCTCAGCTCGTCGTCGCGCAGTGCCGCGCGGAGCACCTGCTCGAGCTCCTCGGGCTGAGCGCCCTCCCGGTGGATCCGCTGCTGGAGCTCCTCGACCGCCTGCAGCGCCGCCCGGCGGGGCGGGAACAACCGGCGGTCGACGGCACGACGGAGCCGTGTCCGCAACGGCGCCAGGAGGACCGCGCACACCGCCGTGGCACCGGCAGCCGCGGCGGGTGAGTCCCGGCCGAGCAGCACACCAAGGACCGGCGCCGCGACTGCGTACGCCGCCACCAGGGCGGCCGCCACCACGGCGTAGCTCACCGTGTCGGCGAGCACCCGGTCCACGTCGTACAGCCGATGCCGCAGCATTGCGACCGTCACCGAGACCGGGAGCGCAACCAGGGCGAGACCGGCACCGGCCGTTGCCACCCAGTCGACGCTGCCCGTGATCGCCATCTCGGCCAGGGCGATGAGCGGGTATGCCGCCAGCGGGACGCCGGCGAACGCAAGCCAGCGGACCTGGGCCCGCTCCACACCTGACGCACGGCGGTAGCGCACGACCAGAGACGCCCCGCAGGCAAGGATCAGGGCGATCATCACGACGAAGGCGACGTTGCTCAGCACCTCGATGGCGACGGGGTAACCGCCGTACGGCCGCGGCACATCCTCCATCGGCGGGGTGAACGGCATGGTCGCGAAGGCTCCGCTGGCGTGTACGACCGCCGTGGCGCCGAGCAGGCCGCCCGGCACCGCCCGCCAGCGAGGCCCGGGCACACGCCCCGTGGGGAAGACAAGCAACAGCAGGGCAATCGTGGACAGCAGCCACCACGCGCTCTCGTCGAGCCACGCGACGACACGGGTGTCGAGCGGCACCGCAGCGTGGTCGCCCAGCCACACGCGGTAGTACACCTCGCGCGCCGCCAGCATCGTGGTCAGCAGACCGCAGCAGGCGAGCAGCGGGCCGACGGCGTTGCGGGACACCTGCCAGGTCACGGCGAGCCCGAGCCCCGCGGTCAGGACCCCGAGGGCGGCAAGACCACCGAACCCGGCAGCACTCGCCGGCTCCAGGTGACCGCTGGTCAGCAGCAGTGCCGTGCCGGCGGCCGCCGCAAGGGCAGCCGCCGCGAGCATCGACAGTCCGACTCGCTCCGGCCGCATGTACCGAGGGTAGAGCGCGTCAGACCCCGCGGCCTCCGTGTCAACACGGAGGTCAAGGACCCGTGCCCGCAACGATGCGCCAGCACTGCCCGCGCCGAAACCATGGAGCTGCTCGATCACCCATCAGGAAGGACGCCGCACATGTCCACCCACTCGCCCTCGGCGCTGCACGCCGAACCCCATGAATCAGCCACCACTCGTCGCATCGGCCTCCTCGCGGTCGTCCTCGCGATCGCCTCCGTGATTGCCGTGGTCGGCGGCGTGCTGTGGCCCGAGCCCAGCGGTGGCGGCGAGACCTACGCGTACGCCGACATCGCCGACCAGCGTGAGCTGTGGTGGGGGCTCCTCACCGGACTCGCGGTCGTCGGCATCCTCGGCACCACGTTGCAGGCCATCGCGACGCTCTACCTGGTGCGACACCGTGGCAGCACCTGGGCGACGGTCGGCGCCGTCCTGCTGATCACCGGGATCATCGCCCAGGGCGTGGGCGTCGCGGGCTGGGCGACCGCCTACTTCTTCCCGACCGATCCATCCCTGGACCCCGCTGCCGGGCGCCAGGCATTCGACACCGTCAACGACAACATCGACTACATCTTCGCGGTGATGATCACCGGCGCCGCACTCGCCATCCTCGGGCAGATCATCCAAGCGGTCGGGCTGCTCCGAGCGAAGGTGATTCCGGTCTGGATCCCCATCGGCCTGATGACCGCCGTGCTGACCTTCCTCATCCCGGGGAACGGCGTGATCGGCCTCCTCACCGCACTGCCGATGGCGGTCTCGGCCTGCGCCCTGGGGTGGTACGCCTACCGCCGCGCCATCTCGCCGGGCGAGTAGCCGGCAAGGTGCTCACAAATTGATCATGTGGCCGGCGAGGCCGTGGAAGCCTTCCTGCAGCGCTTCGCTCAGCGTCGGGTGCGTGTGCACGTTGCGGGCCAGCTCGAGCGCGCCGAGGTCCCACTTCTGCGCGAGCGTCAGCTCCGGCAGCAGCTCCGCGACGTCCGCGCCGATCAGGTGGCCGCCCAGCAGCTCGAGGTGCTCGCCGTCGGCGATGAGCTTGATGAACCCGCCCGGCTCGCCGAGTCCCTGCGCCTTGCCGTTGGCGGTGAACGGGAACTTCGCGACCTTGACGTCATAGCCCTCGTCGCGGGCCTGCTGCTCGGTCAGGCCGAAGCTCGCGACCTGCGGCTGGCTGAACGTCGCCCGTGGCATCATCCGGTAGTCGCCGAGCTCCTGCGTCTCCGCGTTGCCGATCGTCTCCGCCGCGACGACGCCCTGCGCCTCGGCGACGTGCGCGAGCTGCAGCTTGGCCGTGACGTCACCGATCGCAAAGATGTGCGGCACGTTGGTGCGCATCCGCTCGTCGATCGCGATCGCGCCGCCGTCCGTCAGCTCGACGCCCGTCGTCTCGAGCCCGAAGCCCTCGACGCGCGGCGCGAAGCCCACCGAGACCAGCACGCGGTCGGTCTCGATCGTGGTGCTGGCGCCGTCCTTGCCGGTGTAGGTCACGGTCACGCCGTCACGGTGGTCGGTGACGTACTGGACCTTGGTCGACGTCAGGATCGGGATGCCGAGCTTGCGGTACGCCTTGGTGATCTCCTTGGACACCTCGACGTCCTCGTTGGGCAGCGCCCGGTCGAGGAACTCCACGATCGTCACGTCGACGCCGTAGCTCTTGAGGACGTACGCGAACTCCATGCCGATTGCACCCGCGCCGACCACGAGCATCGTGCGCGGCAGGTCGCGGTTGAGGATCTGCTCCTCGTACGTCACGACGTTGGCGCTGGGCTTCACGCCCGGCAGCATGCGCACGGTCGAGCCCGTCGCGATGATCGCGTGGGCGAACTCGACGGTCTCGGTGCCGCCCGCCGTCAGGGCGACCTCGAGGGAGTTGGGCCCCGTGAACGTGCCGCGCCCGTCGAGCTCGGTGATGCCGTTCTTCTTCATCAGGAAGTGCACGCCCTTGACCCGACCGTCGGCGACCTCACGGCTGCGGTCGAACGCGACGCCGTAGTCGAAGCTGACATCGCCTCGAATACCGAACGTGTCGGCGTGCTGGGTGAAGATCTGCGCGAGCTCGGCATTGCGGAGCAGCGCCTTCGACGGGATGCAGCCGACGTTGAGGCACACCCCGCCCCAGTACTTCTCCTCCACGACCGCCACGCTCAGTCCGAGCTGAGCGGCACGAACGGCGGCGACGTAGCCGCCTGGGCCGGCGCCGAGCACGACCACGTCATACGAACTTGTCATGCCTCATTCAACCGCGTGTCCGGGGTCAGGATTCCCGGGGTGTCGCCCGTGAAAAACACCGGGGTGCAGCCCCTTAGCGGATCGGGACCTGGCCGCTCAGCAACGCGCTGCGAGCGGAGCGCTGCTCGGACGTCAGCGGGGCGTCGTCCGCGAGGGCGGCGTCGAGGCGGGCCCGGAACTCCTGGGCCGGCTTCTCGAGGTCTGCCGCATCGGCCTCGAACTCCCACACCGGCACGAGCCGGCCATGCGCCCGGAAGTGCCCGATCAGCTTGGTGCCGTCGCCGAGCGTGTCCTCGCCGCGAACCCGCAGGCGGGCGAGCGCGTCGAGCAGCGGGGCCTCGTCGTCGGTCATGACCCAGCGGAGGAACCGCTGCGGCCCCATCTCGGTCCAGTA
>NZ_JAKFCB010000369.1:0-4463 GCF_036676885.1 Aeromicrobium sp. | reverse complement strand
GGTCAGCAGGGCGGGTCCGGCGTCCTTGAGCAGGAACCCGCGGGCGCCGGCCTTGAGCGCCCCGTGGACATACTCGTCGAGGTCGAAGGTGGTGATGACCACGATCGGCAGGGGATCGGTGACATCGGGGCCGGCGAGGCGTCGGGTGGCTTCGATGCCGTCCATCAGCGGCATGCGGATGTCGAACAGGCCGACGTCGGGGCGCAGCTGGAGCGCCAGTCGAACTGCCTCGCGCCCGTCGGCGGCCGCGCCGACCACTTCGATGTCGGGCTGGGCGTCGAGCAGCATGGTCAGCCCGGTGCGCACGATCGGCTGGTCGTCGGCGATGAGGACCCTGATGCTCATCGTGGCGTCCCGGTTCGAGGCAGGACCGCCTCTACCCGCCAGCCCCGCTCGGCGGCCGGTCCTGCATGGAACGTGCCGCCGAGCAGTGAGGCGCGTTCCCGCATGCCCACCAGGCCGTAGCCTGCTGGGGCGCGGCCGCCAGCGGCGGAGCCGTCGTCGTCGATGGTCAGCCGGACCTGGTCGGCGTCGCCCGTGACGGCGACGGTGACCAGGTTCGCGTGACGGGCGTGCCGTCGAGCGTTGGTGATGGACTCCTGTGCCAGGCGGTAGATCGCGGCCCCGACCGCCGGGCTGAGGTCGTCGAACTCGCCGGACAGCGTCACCTCGACGCAGGGACGCGTCCGGCCATCGGTGGCGAGCTGCTCGACCTCGGCCACGCCGGGCTGCGGCGCGAACTCGGTGTCCTGTGAGGCTCGGAGCACGCCGACGATGGCGCGCAGCTCGGTGAGGGTGCGGGTCGCTGCGTCCTCGATGATGGCCAGGGCCTCGACGGCACGTTCGGGATGGGAAGCCGCGATGGCACGTCCTGCTTGGGCCTGGATGGCGATGCCCGAGACGTGGTGGGCGACGGTGTCGTGGAGCTCGCGAGCGAGCTGTTCGCGTTCGAGGGCCTTGGCCTGCTCGATGTCGCGGATGCGGATCTTCGCCCGATAACGGATCGCGGCGCCGAGCGCGGCGGCGAACAGGAAGAACGCGTACGCGCCGACCGTGTCCGCCAGGCTGGTGGGGTCGGCGATGGTGGTGAGGGGCAGCCAGAGCAGGATGAGGCCGAGTCCGCTTGCGGCCTCCCGGCCGGAGCCCCACCGGAACAGGGCGTAGGCCAGGATCAGCGCCGCGCCCATGCTGTTCAGCAGGGCGCCTTGCGACCCGGTGAGGATTCTGACGATCTCGACGATCGTCCACGTGCCGAAGGAGGCCGCAACCGCGACGAGCGGATGCGAGCGTCGCCACAGCAGGGAGCCGAGGACCGCAAGCAACGGGATGAGCAGCAACGGGCGCGGCGCCAGGTCCGAGCGAAGCACCACTTCCACGACGGACCAGCAGATCAGTAGTGCGACCAAGGCCCAGTCCCGCGGCCCCCGGGCCGGGGCATTCGTGGGTCGAGGTTCAGCCCACAGCGAGCGGAGTGCGTTGGTGGCCATCTGGCCAGCCTAGACAGCCCGCGCGCTCGGTGTATCCGCCGAAAGTACAAGAGCTCGGCTGTGCCAACGGCCAGGTCGAATCAGGCTCTGCGGCTGATGTGCCCGCCGCCGGCATCCGTGAAGGTGGAAGCACCCACCCATTCAAGCCAGGGAGCATTGTGATGAGAACGCCTCAATCCCACACCGCACCAGAGAATCCGCCGTCCCGGAGCACGCTGGAAGATCTGCGCATGCCCGTGCAGGCCAAGCTCGCAGCCGCATGGACCAGCTTCATGTTCCTCTACATCTACGTCGACTACCTCGCCCTGTACAAGCCCGGCTTCGTCGACGACATCCGGGCCGGCATCGTCCACGAGTTCGACACCGGCCCAACGTTCGTCGCCCTTGCGCTCACGCTCATAGCCATCCCGAGCCTCATGATCCTGCTCTCCGTGACACTGCCCGCCCGTGTCAACCGCACCGTCAACCTCGTCGTGGCAACGCTCTACATCCCCGTCTCGATCTTCAACGCGGCAGGGGAGTCGTGGAGCTACTCGTACTTCTACGGCTTCTCCATCGGACTCGAGGTGCTGCTCCTGGCCTTCATCCTGCGCTCCGCCTGGACCTGGCCACGCCGCACCGCATCACCGGCGACCCTCGCAGCCAGCCTCGACAGCGAGCCACTCCGCAGCCCGCAGCAGGCGTGACTGCCCGCCTCGCGCCATCCCCGGAAGGTCAGCGAGCCAGCAGCGCGGTGACCTGGGTCCGTATGTCGGCCGCGACAGCCGCATTGCTCACGGCGGGATCCGCGTTCGCAGCCATGCTGAGAAGGCCGATCGCGGAGATGATGTGCGCCAAGGTCGGGGCATCGTCGATGAGTGACGCGTCCCGGCGCAGGACATCGGCGAGGGCCTCCTCGGTCTGTCCCGCGATCGTGAGCGCCTTGGCGTGGTGGGGATCCTCGGGGTCGCCGAACGCCAGCTCGCGCAGGTAGGTGCGGCCGTTGGAGATCTGGGTGCGGTTGCACTCCACGATCGGCTCCATGATCGCCATGACGGCATCCAGGACGTCGTCAACGCCGTCGGCGGCTGAGCGGCCACGTTCGAGCGCTTCGGCGTAGTGGGTGTTCTGCACCATCAGGAGGAGCTCGCCCTTGGTCTTGGCGTAGAGGAACAAGGTGCCGGTGCCGATGTCCGCCTGGTCGGCGATCTGCTGGGTCGTGACCTCTTCGACGCCGCGCTCGGCGAACAGCTCACTCGCAGCCGCGATGATCCGGTCGAGCTTCTCCTGCTTGTTGCGCTCGCGTCGGCTGAGCGGCTGGGAGGCGAGGGTCATGACGCATCCTCCGGGACTGGGCGCTGACGGTACGGAGGTTCATCCTTCCACGCCCGAACCCCTGAATCCCGGCTACTCCTCGTAGTGCGGGAGCGCATGGCCGTCCTTGACGTAGGTCAGCGCGGCGGTGACGTCGTACGCATGGATCGCCGAGGCCAGCGGCGCGAGCTGCGCGGACAGCTCCTTGACCGTGTCGCCGGCGAAGAAGGCATCGCGCGATGCATCGTCGGCGAACCCGAGCATGACCGAGGCGTGGAATCGCTGGTCCTTGGGGTTGTCGTGTGCGACGTCGGGGGTGTCCCACAGCTTCCGGCTCCAGGGCAGGAAGGTCTGCGTGCGCAGCTCCTTCAGCACCCCGGTCGCGGCGAGTGCAGGCGCCAGCTGCTTGTTGACGAACGCACGGAACGCGCGGCCACTCACACCGTCGCGGCGGCGCAGGTAGAGGACGGCGCGAGAGCCGGCAGCCTCGCCCGGGGCGACGTCATACCAACGGGCGGAACCCGGGGGGCCCGCGTAGAGCAGGGTGCGGCGGAACACGTTGATCTCGTCCTTGAACGCCATGGCGTTCTGCTTGCGCCCCTGCAGGGTGGAGAGCACACCCTTGAGGGTGACATCCGCGATGCCGTCGATCCTCCGGTCGGCAGGGATCGCGGTCTCGACTCCGTCGGTGGCGGGCCACCTGCCGGGGTTGTCCCCGGCCAGGTGGATCTGCCGGTACTCCTTGAGGCCAGGGTTGGCCGAGATGATCCCGGAGTGCGGGCCCTTCCAGTAGTCCATGCCGACTTGGCGGGGTTGGTCGGTGCGCACCCACAGCAGGATCGCGCTCGAGAGCTGCTTCCTGGCTTTCGGGGTGGTGGACGCGGTGTTCATGGTGACCTTTCCTGGTGGCGAGCGTCAGCGGTTGAGGAACTCGACGGCGACGGGAGCGAACTCCTCGTGGAACTGGAAGATGCCGCCGTGGCCGGAGTCGGGGTAGATGACCAGCTCGGACCCCTTGATGCGGCGGTGCAGGTCCTCGGAGAGGACCGACGGCACCATGCGGTCGTTGTCGCCGTTGGCGATGAGCGTCGGCTGCGTGAGCCTCGACAGGTCCGACGGGGTGGACCGGCCGTACTTCTTGATGGCCTTGAGCTGCGTCTGGAACGCTGCCGTCCTGATCTTGGCGTCGCGGTCCTCGGTGCGCTCCTCGAGACGCTTGACGAACGCCTTCGCGGCGGGCTTGCCGGTCGCGTTGCGGTTGAAGAACAGGAACTCCTTGGGGTCCGACCGCGTCAGCGTCGCCCGGAGGATGTCCCAGTAGGTGGTGCCGGCGACCTTGTCGATGTCCTTCCCGCCGCGCGGCCCGGTGCCGGTCAGCACCAGCTTGCGGACCAGCGCGGGGTGCTTGACGGCCAAGTCCTGGGCGACCATGCCGCCGAGGGAGAACGAGAAGATGTCGACCTGGTCGAAGCCCAGAGCCTTGATGAACGCGTACGCGTCATCGGCCATCGCCTCGACACTGTCGGGGACCTTTCCGGTCGAGGCGCCGACGCCCTTGTTGTCGAACGCGATGACGTGGCGGGTCCTGGCGATGGGGTCGACGATGCGGGGATCCCAGTTGTCGAGGGTCGCGGCGAGGTGGACGAAGAAGATGACGGGAATTCCGCCCTTCGGTCCCAGCTC
>NZ_JAKFCB010000368.1:0-9344 GCF_036676885.1 Aeromicrobium sp. | reverse complement strand
CATGACGAGCTGGACCTCAACAGGGGTGCCCTCGGCATACCTGAGCCCGGTGAACCGCTCGTCCAGAGTCTGGGTCATGATCTGCCCGATCGTGCGGTCGTCACCGGCGGCGTGCAGAGCCCGGGCGTGCCGGTCCAAGGCCGAATGTGCGGCGAGGATCTGTTCGGCGGGTCCGCGTACCTGAAGGATCGCGACACCGTCGGTGTCGGGGAACATCGACACCCGCTGATCGGCTCGGTTCAGTTGAGCCCGTTCACGGGCAGCGTCGGCGTCGATCCGGATGACGGCGCGTGCGGTGAGCTGCCCGGCCTGCACGTGGGTCAGACCCGGAAGCTGGGGTGCGATCTCACCGTCCAGCACCACGAAGTCATCGGTGGCCAGCGACACCGACTCCCTGACCACCGCACGCACGACCTGTTCGCTGATCCGTCCGGCGGCGAACAGCTCCTTGACCCGCGGCAACCGTTCCAGGCCCAGGGCGAGGCCGACCTGGGTGCCGGCCGCAGACGGGCTGATGTTGCGGGCCATGCCGACCTCACCGATCACCGACAACGTCGGGTCACCACGACCGGCCGGCATCACCTCGACCCGCTCGTCACACAGCGCCGCGATCTGGGCCAGCTGTTCGGCCTGCGCCGCCCGGATCACCCGATCCAACCCCACAATCGCGTCAATCCGGTTGGCACCGAACTCCTGCACCGGATCGCCACCGAAGTCATACGAACGGACCTCCCTCAGCAGGTCCTCGGTGGCGGCTTCGGTGAACATACTCCCAACCTAGACGCCACCACTGACACGCCTTTTCGGCTGCAATCCCGGCTGTGGACAACCCATTCCGAAGACGTGCGCTCCCAGCTGGCCGATCAGCTCAACGACTGGGCACGACGACGGTCTGGATCTCGCGCACTGGGACCGCACTGCCCTGCCACGGACTCGCGAGCGAGGTCGGCAATCCGCCGATCACCAAGGGCGCCCCGTCGTCCTCGAAACGCACGTCCCAGATCAGCCGCATGCGCGCCGGGTAGGCCTTGGAACCGTCCGCCGCAACGGCCTTGCCGGCATAGCTCGCACGGCGATAGGTGTGTGCGCACTCGTCGGACTTCGTGGTGCTGAACTCGCAGCGGAACACGCCCGAGCCGTCACCGGGATCGACCTCCATGTGGTCGGGCGTCGCCAGGGCACGGATGCCGTTGGCGGCACTGCCGACGAGCTCGTCGGTGCCAGCACCTTGCGCCCACCACCAGGTGTCGAGGTTGACGTAGGTCCTCGTGGGCGGGTTGAACGTTGGTGTGAAGACCGGCACCTGGAGCGCGCCGTACGCCCGTCGCGCGAGCTCCTCACGGCTCGGTGCGTCGTCCTTGGTCCAGTACCACTTGTCCTCGCCGTCGTCGCAGGACCTGAAGGCGATGTGGTAGTCGTCGCCCGGCTTGGGGCCGATCCGGTCACCGAGGTCGTCCTCGGTGTTCGGGGAGGGGTTGTTGCCCCAGCACGCTGCGTTGCCGTGGCAGAACTCGGTGTAGGGCTCCTTGCTCAGATCGCAGCTCGGCCCGCCTCCGGACCCACCGCCGCCGCCCGGCGGAGGTGTCGTGGTGCCGCCTCCCGGGGCGCATTCGACATACGTGACCTTGCCTTGGGAGTCGGTGACCTCGCACAGCTCTGCCTGGGCCGGGGCGGCGAAGAGCACGGTCAGCCCCAGCACCACGGCGACAGCTGTCAGGACGTGCACCGCACGACGGCGCACGTCTTTCACGCGCATGTCTTCGAGCCCTTCGGGGGGAGTCGTACGTCGGTGACGAGCCAGGTCCCGTCGACCTTGGTGGCCGCGGCACCCCAGGGTGCGCTGCCGAACTTCTTGTCGTTCGGGACTGGCTCGCCGTCCTGCTCAGCGGTCCAGCCGTCCTCGTTCTTGCACAGCTTGATGTCGGCAGAGTCCCCCGCGATCGTGACCTCGACGTCACTGATCACCGGCTTGCCGACGCGGAGCAGGCCGATCTTCTTGTAGCGTTTGAGCGTTGCGAGCTGGCTCTCGACGAACACGCCGTTGGCCACGCCGGCGAACTGCTTGGGATCGGTGTTGCCTTCGTTCTCGGAGGCGACGACAGTGTCCCAGAAGCGATCGACGAGGTCCTTGACGGCGGCCTCGTCGGCGGCCTTCGGGTCAGGCGTCGATGTCGACGCGGTCGCCGTGGGGTCATCGGCAGGCTGGTCGTCGGACGAGCACGCTGACAGGCTGAGGGTGAGGACCGTGGCAGCGATGAGGACAAGCCTCCGCGTCCCGCCCCCGAACGAGAAGATCACCCAGACAGGCTATCAACAATCAATGGGGCTCCTCACCCGATTGACCTGCGAAAACGCTGCTTCGCGGCGAGCCAATGATCCGCGTCGGCAGCCTTGAGCGCTCGATCAGCGGACGCAGCCGCTCGAGCCGCCGGCGGTGGCGCCGTCCGAGTGCACCGCGAGCTTTGCGCCCAGCGAGGTTCCGTCGCGCAGGAAGCGCAGACTGATCTCCCGCTCGGTGTCGGGGTCGCGACGGACCGTCCACCCCTCGGCCTCGAGCGCGTCGGCCACCTCTCCTTTCAGACGGGTCTCCGCACCCTCGGGCGCGGTGAAGCGCACCGTGTAGTTGTGCAGCAGTCCCGCATCGGGGTCCTGCGGGTCGCAGTCGATGATGTCATCGCCGACGACCTTCGCCCCCACGCCACCGAGTCGCTCGACCAGGTCGTCGACATGTTGCCGGTTCTTCTCCGCCGCGGCCTCGGCACGCTGCTGTACGTCCATGTCGTTCTCCTTGTCGCCCTGGCAGCCGCCGAGAACAGCAGCCACCAGCAGGATCATCGTGGCCCAACTCACCGTCGGACGTCTCATTCGATGTCGATCCTCTCGCCATCGTCGTTCCAGCCGTCCTGGTAGGACGACACGCCGTAGGTGGACCTCACGTACTCATAGTGGGGTGAACGGTAGGTCTCGACCGTGCCGCCCGTGAACACGCCGTACATGTTCTGCCAGGCGTCGGATCCCACCTCGAACACGGTCGTGTGCGAGTTCAGACCGGTGTTCGGCGAGCCGTCGACCTTGTCGCCGGTGTGCAGGCGGGTGGTTCCCTCGAACTCGTCGGGGTCGGCGCCATGACCGATGTTGTCGCCGACCTGCGTGCCCTGGGTCTCGCCGATGATGTCGCCGGGCGCGGTCATCGAGTAGCGGTCGACGCCGGACTGCGACGACGACAGATCGTCGGCGTCCTCGACGTCGTGACCCATGCCGGCGGACTCGATGTGCAGGACGCGGTCGGCGTCGAGACCGTGCAGCTCAGACCGACCGACCACAGCGCCGCCGTAGGAGTGGCCGGCGTACGTGACCTGAGCCTCCGACCCTGCCCGGTCGATCTCGAGTCGCACGTCGTGCGAGAAGTCGGCGAGCCCGGGCCCGAGGGCGACCGAGTAGTTCGCGAACGGCGCATCCGCCACGATCGAGTCGGGCAGGTCACCGCCCATCCAGGTGATCATCGAGAGCTCACCGGCCGAGTTGTTGTCCGAGAACGTGCGGGACCGCTTGGCGTTGCCGTCGAAGTTCGAGAGCTCGGCGGTCGTGCCCGGCACCAATACGCCGACGTTGCGGGTGCTGCTGTCGATGGGATCGTGCAGCTCGGCCATCGCGCCGTCGCCACTCGGGTCGAAGTACAGGATCTGGCGGTCGTCGCGCAGGATCGACTCGTACAGGTCGATGAGGTCCTCGGACTCTCCGATCGGGCCGTCGAGGTCGTCGTTGTTGCGGCCCAGGAAGTCCCAGTCGCCCTGGTTGTGCTCGTGCTGGTCCTTCAGGTCGCCTAGCTCGTCCTGCTCGTCCTCGAGAGCCACGACGATGCGCACCGTGTTGGCGTCGGCGCGCTGGTCGAACGGCACGCCCGGCAGGTTGCCGACCGTGCTGGGGAACATCATCGCCAGGATCGCAGCCTGCTCGCCCCCCAGGCCTTCGAACAGGTCGCGGGCATCGAGGCGCCGCTGCTCATGCAGCTCGTCGGCGCCACCGGGTGCGACGAACGCATCGGTGAGGAGCCCTGCGAGCGTGCCCTCGGGGCCGGTGCCGGGCCGCGGACGCAACGTGGTGAGGGCGCGTGCGAGATCGGGATTCGCGATGATCAGCTGCTGGAGATCGCCGGCACTCATGATGCCGGAGTCGGCCGGCAGGTCCGTCTGGCCGACCGACCCGAAGGTCAGCATCAGGTCGCGGAACTCGTCGTCGGTCAGGCCCGTGGACTCCTGGAAGTCAGGGCCGAAGCGCTGCGCCACGACGCTGTCGAACATCGCCTGGACGTCCCACTCCGAACCGGACGTCTCGAAGGAGACGGACCCTTCGGCACCGGTGTCGAGCAGCAGCGCGAGCGCGGCCAACCGCTCGAGGTCGGGCACCTGGTCGCGCATCCAGCGGGCCTTGGCCGGCAGGACCGACAGCGAGGGCAGCCCGATCGGCGTCGCCTGGTTCGCCCAGCCGGCCTGCGTGTCGATCCGATCGGCGAGGGACTCCAGCCGGCGCAGCGCAAGGACGAGCCCGGCGTGCTCCACCTTGACGATCATTGGTGACCCCCTGTCCCCCACCGTCACCCTAGTGGCAAGCCGCGTCGCGCACCGACGCGACGTGGGTCACCCCTCGAGCGAGCGGCGGAAGCGCTGCATGCCGGCGATCCAGTGATCCGTGTCGGCGGCCTTGCGGGCGTACATCGTGCCGACCTCGGGATGCGGCAGGGCGAAGAACGTACCGGCCTCGACCGCGTCAAGCAGCACGTCGGCGACCGCGAGCGGCGTCAGCGTCTCGCCGGCGCTGACGACCGACCTCATGCCGAGCCGCGCATCGCCGACCGCAGTCGTCTCGCCCTCGTGCAGCATGTCGGTGCGTACGCCCATCGGACACAGGCAGCAGACCTGTACGCCCTGGTCGCCGTACGTCGCGGCGAGCCACTCCGCGAAGCCGACCGCCGCGTGCTTGGTCGTCGAGTACGTCGGAGAGCCCAGCTGCGTCAGGAGCCCGGCCGCCGACGCGGTGCTGACGAAGCAGCCACGACCACGCTCGACCCAACCCGGCACGAGGGCACGCGCCGCGACGACGTGGGCCTTGACGTTGACGTCCCACGACAGCGCCCACTCGTCGTCGGACGCCTCGAGCCCGAAGCCCTTGAACACCCCGGCATTGGCGAAGAACGCGTCGACCTCACCCGCGGCGTCGATCAGCGCCGCGACGTGTGCGGCGTCCGACGCATCGCCGGCGACGTACGAGACGCGCCCCGGGTGCAGGCCGTCGAGGCGCGACGCCGTCGCCGACAGCCGCCCGGCGTCGAGGTCGCCGATGACGACCGACGCCCCGCGCTCGAGCAACCGCTGGGCGATCGCCTCGCCGATGCCGCTGGCCGCACCCGTGACGATCACGCTGGCGCCGGAGAGCTCCACGTCAGGCGTGCTTCTTGAGCTCGGCCCTGGCCAGCGAGTTCTTGTGCACCTCGTCGGGGCCGTCGGCGAACCGCAGCGTGCGGATGCCGGCGAACCACTCGGCCAGCGGGAAGTCCTGGCTCAGGCCGCCGGCGCCGTGCACCTGGATCGCCTTGTCGAGGATCCACTCCACGGTCTGCGGCGTGGCGATCTTGATGGCCTGGATCTCGGTGTGGGCGCCACGGTTGCCCGCCGTGTCCATGAGCCACGCGGTCTTGAGCACCAGCAGGCGGAGCTGCTCGATGCGTACGCGCGACTCGGCGATCCAGTCGCGTACGACGCCCTGGTCGGCGATCGGCTTGCCGAACGCGACGCGGTCGAGGGCGCGCTTGCTCATCATCTCGACGGCACGCTCGGCGATGCCGAGGGACCGCATGCAGTGGTGGATGCGCCCGGGCCCGAGGCGGGCCTGCGCGATCGCGAAGCCCTCGCCCTCGGCGCCGATCAGGTTGCTCGCCGGCACGCGTACGTCGGTGAACGAGATCTCGGCGTGGCCGCCGTGGTCGCGGTCGTTGTAGCCGAACACGTGCATGCCGCGCTCGATGTCGAACCCCGGGGTGTCGCGCTCGACCAGGATCATCGACTGCTGGCGGTGGCGGTCGGCCGACGGATCGGTCTTGCCCATGACGATGAAGATCTTGGCGTCGGGGTTCATCGCGCCGGTGATCCACCACTTGCGGCCGTTGATGACGTAGTCGTCGCCGTCCTTGACGATCGACGTCTCGATGTTGGTGGCGTCCGAGGAGGCGACGGCCGGCTCGGTCATCGCGAACGACGACCGGATCTCGCCGGCGAGAAGCGGCTCGAGCCACTGCTTCTTCTGCTCCGGCGTGCCGAACATGTGCAGCACTTCCATGTTGCCGGTGTCGGGCGCAGCGCAGTTGACCGCGGCGGGGGCGAGCTGGATGCTGCGGCCGGTGATCTCGGCCAGCGGCGCGTACTGGAGGTTCGTCAGCCCGGCGCCCTGGTCTCCGGGGAGGAAGAAGTTCCAGAGGCCGCGCTTCTTGGCCTCGGCCTTGAGGTCCTCGAGGATCGCGGGCGGCGACCACGAGTCATCCTTGATCGAGGCCTGGATCTGCTCGTGCGCGGTGGGCTCGGCCGGATAGATGACCTCGTCCATGAACGCTTCCATCTGGCCGATCAGGTCCTGCGTCTTGGCGTCGTATGCGAAGTCCATCTCACGCACCTGCCATGACGAAGACGACCTCGGCGACGCACGCCGGCTTGTCCACACCGTCGATCTCGATCACGAAGTTGACGATGCCCTGCGTGCCGATCGCGATGTCGGACGTCTCCTTGAGCGTCGCGGTGGCCCGCAGCTTGGAGCCGACCGGGACGGGGTTCGGGAAGCGCACCTTGTTGGCGCCGTAGTTCATCCCGAACGCCAGGCCGTTGATCGTGTAGATCTGCTCCGCGAACGCCGGCAGCAGCGCCAGCGTCAGGTAGCCGTGCGCGATCGTCCCGCCGAACGGTCCCTTCGCGGCACGCTCCGGATCGACGTGGATCCATTGGTGGTCGTTGGTCGCATCGGCGAAGGTGTTGACCTGCTCCTGGGTGATCGTGACCCAGTCGCTCGTGCCGAGCACCTCTCCGGCAGCTGCCTTGAAGTCGTCGAGACTGTCGAACACGCGTGGCATGAAGAACCTCTTCCCATGAAGGCTGCGCCGAACTAAGCGCTTGCTTAGTTGGCACCCTAGTACGTACGACCGGTAACGCGCCAGAGACCCTCACCACAGGTCTATCGTCGAGACCATGCCCACTCTTGCGATCGTCGGCGCCGGCCCCAACCTGGGGTTGGCCGCTGCCCGGAGGTTCGGGGCCGAAGGATTCGACGTCGGACTCGTCTCCCGCAACGCCAGCCGCCTGCGCGCACTCGCCGACGCGCTGATGGACGTGGGCATCACCGCGACCACCGAGCCGGCCGATCTCCGCAACCCCGCAGAGGCCACCGTCGCCCTCGCCCACCTCGCCGACACGCTCGGCCCGGTCGACGTGCTGCTCTACAGCCCCTTGGCGTCCGTCGACTGGATCAAGCCCGTCGCCGAGACATCGTCAGCCGACATGGGCGCGGCGCTGGAGCTGAGCGTCCTCGGCGCGATCGACGCCGTCGAGGCGGTGCTCCCGTCGATGCGCGAGCGAGGCAGGGGCACACTGCTGTTCACGACCGGCGGAGCAGCCATCGCGCCGAATGCCGAACGGGCGAGCTCGGCAGTCTCGAATGCCGCCGAGGTGGCGTACGCCCGGCTGCTCTACGAGTCGCTGGCGGGCCACGGCATCCACGTGGCCCACACCGCGATCGTCGGCGGGCTGGGCAAGGGCCTCAGGCACGACCCCGCCGACATCGCCGAGGTGCTGTGGCGCCAACACGTGGAGCGCAAGGGCTTCCAGCACGTGATCGAATGAGCGAGGCAGACGGCAGCGCCGGCCTGCGGCGGCTCGTCCTGTCGACCGCGCCCGAGGACCTCGGGCTCACGGCCGAGACCGACCCTGACCGGGTCTACGGCGTGCTCATGGAGACCGGGTACGACGCGGCCGTCGTCACGGTGGTCTCGCTGATCGACGGCTCGACGAGCCTGTACGTGAGCACCGGCGGCGGGACGATCGGCGCCGGCGAGCACGAGCCGGTCGCCGAGGCCACCCGGGCCTTCGTCGCGATGGCTCAGGTCTTCGTCGGGCAGACCGAGCCGGCGACGCGCTTCGACCTGCCCGACCTCGGCCGCGTCAGGTTCCAGCTGCTCACGGTCGGCGGCGGACGTACCGCCGAGGCCGACGAGAACGACCTGGGGTTCGGGCGCCACGCCTTGTCGCCGCTGTTCCACGCGGGGCAGGAGGTCATCGCCGAGATCCGCCTGCTCAGCGAGCAACAGCCCAGCTGATCGCCGCGACGACCAGCAGGGCGACCGACAGGGCGTCGGCGCGCACGACCCGCTGCATCGCAAGGTTGATGCCCGGATTCGCCCGCGCCACGACCAGGAAGGCGAGGTCGCTGATCAGCCCGGCGCCGATCGCGTACGGCTGCAGGTCCTCGATCCACGCTCCGGCGATGAGCAGCGCGCCGAGCAGACCGAACAGCACCGCACGGTGCACCAGCAGCACCGCGAGATCGGGACCATCAACCCGTACGTCGTACATCCGGGCGACGCGCGCCGGGCCGCCGACGCCGACCAGCGGGAGCAGGTGGATCACACCCGCGAGCACCAGGGCCACGGCTGCGACGACGCTCATGGCTCCACCCTCCCGCGTACGACGTCGGGTGTCGATGACCTCCGGGGTCAGGCTCCGGCGAGTCGCGCGAGGATCGGCGTGGAGCCCAGCAGAGCGGCGACCACGAGACCGGCCCGGTCGAGGCGCGTCCACGGCGCGGGCCCGGCCCACGTACGTTCATGCGCCGTCGCGAAGCCGCGCGCGTCCATCGCGATCGAGGCCGCCGAGGCGCCGCGCAATGCCTGCACGAGGAGCGCGAACGACATGTTGGCGGCATAGCGACCGTTGGCCAACGGGTTGCGGGACCGCCCGTGGCCGCGGACCCGGCGCACGCGCTCGAGCTGCTGCCAGGCGAGCCCGAATCCGGTGAACTTCTGCAGAGCCGCGGCGAATGCGGCGATCAGCCGAGCCGGCAGGTGCAGCGTCTGGGCGAGGTAGTCCGCCAACCGGGACGGGTCGACGTACCCAGCCAGGATCGATCCCGGCGCGGCCAGCACGACGATCCGCAGGCCGGCGGTCGCCGCCTCCTCGACGTCGTGCCCGCCGAGCCGCCACGTCGAGTAGACGATCGTGACCGCGGCGATCGCCGTGAAGCCCAGGCAGACGAGCGGGAAGCGCCAGCCCGGGAGGAGCAACAGGCCCGCGATGACGTACGCCCCGACG
>NZ_JAKFCB010000367.1:0-8014 GCF_036676885.1 Aeromicrobium sp. | reverse complement strand
CCCGGTAGACTCAGTGATCGGTTCGGCGGGCGATCCCCGGCGGACCTCGGCCGCTTTAGCTCAGTCGGTAGAGCGTTTCACTCGTAATGAAAAGGTCGTCAGTTCGATTCTGACAAGCGGCTCCACGAAAAATTGACCTCAGGGTTTGGCCCGCGTCCCCCGGCGCGCCCCACAGGTTCCGTCACTCGTGCGGTGCAGCTCCCCGCCGTGCCCCCGCCGACCTCGTGGCCCCATGGCCGGTCCCGCTCGCCCGTCTGGCCGCCCCGTTGTACTACCTTCATGGGGAAATGAGCGTCCGATGAGCCACACCACGATCTTTGAGCGCAACCGTCCGGCCGCGGCGACGGTGACGCAGGCCCTCGCAGGCTCGCAGCACAACGTGTTCTGGCTCGATGACGTCAACCGGCCCACCTTCGCGGCGCTTGCGGGTGAGGCGCGTGCTGACCTGACGGTCGTCGGCGGCGGCTACGCAGGTTTGTGGACCGCGGTGCTGGCCAAGCGCAGGAATCCCGGCGCCAGGGTCGTCTTGCTCGAGGCGCAGACGATCGGGTGGGCGGCGTCTGGCCGCAACGGCGGGTTCGTCGAGGCGAGCCTCACGCACGGTGAGGAGAACGGCCGGCGTCGCTGGCCCGAGGAGTACGACACCCTCGAGCGCCTGGGTGCCGAGAACCTCGAGGCCCTCGAGCGCGACGTACGAGACCTCGGCATCGATGCAGAGCTGGAGCGGACCGGCGTGCTGGAGGTGGCGTACGAGCCTCACCAGGTGCAATGGCTCGAGGAGTCCGACTCGGGCGTGTGGCTCGACGAGGCCGCGGTCAGGCAGGAGATCAACAGCCCGGTGTTCAGGGCCGGCCGCTGGTTGAAGGACGACACCGCACTGGTCCATCCCGGGAAGCTGGCCACCGGTCTGGCGCGCGCGGCGGCCGAGCTGGGCGTCGAGATCCACGAGAACTCTGCCGTGTCGGGCATCGAGTCCACCCGCCGTGGCCCGGTACGGGTACGGACGACGCAGGGCTCGGTCGTCTCGGACCAGGTGGCGCTCGCGACCAATGTGTTCCGTCCGCTGCTTCGCCGGTCGCGGCTCCTGACGGTGCCGGTCTACGACTATGTGCTGATGACCGAGCCGCTGACGCCCGAGCAGAAGAGCATGATCGGGTGGGACAACCGGCAAGGCCTTGCGGACCTGGCGAACCAGTTCCACTACTCCCGGCTCACGCAGGACGACCGCATCCTCTACGGCGGGTACGACGCGATCTACCACGCAGGCCGCAAGGTGCGGGCCGAGTACGAGGACCGCCCGGAGTCCTTCCGCACGCTCGCGTCACACCTCCTGACGACCTTCCCGCAGCTGGAGGGCATCCGGTTCAGCCACCGCTGGGCCGGCGCGATCGACACGTCGACCCGGTTCTGCGCGTTCCACGGACTGGCCCGGCAGGGCCGCGTGGCGTACGCGAGCGGGTTCACGGGCCTCGGCGTCGGGGCGACGCGGTTCGCCGCCGAGGTCATGCTCGACCGGCTGGCAGGACAGACGACGCAGCGCACCCAGCTCGAGATGGTGCGCAGGAAGCCGTTGCCGTTCCCGCCCGAGCCGTTCGCGAAGCTCGGCATCGAGGCCACCAAGTGGTCGCTCGACCGCGCCGATCACCGCGAGGGCCGACGCAACCTGATGCTGCGTACGCTCGACCGGCTCGGTCTGGGCTTCGACTCCTGAGCCCCGCTCAGGCCGGCAACGCCACGCCGGTCAGGTCCGCGAGCGCCGCCAGGAGCTCGTCCTGGAAGTCGACCGAGCGGGCGGCGGTATGGCTCGACAGCGTGCGGCGGCCGCGGAAGTAGCCGCCGGTGACGAGGGCATCGGGGTCGTCGCTGGTGGCCAGCCAGGACTGCGTGACGTGGCCCTGCTCGAGGTCGTCGGGCGCCGACGGGCCGCCCATCCTCGTCGGCACCCAGCCCGGATCGACGGCGTTGCTGCGAACCTCGGGCCACCGCCGGGCCACGGCGAAGGCGAGCGTCAGGTCGTACAGCTTGCTGTCGGCGTACGCCTGGGCGCCGTTCCAGGGGCGCGCCTTCCAGTCCAGGTCGTGCGTGCTGGGGGAGCCGCTCTGGTGCATGCCGCTGGTGAGGTAGACCAGTCGCTCGGGCCGGTCGATCCGCGCGGTCAGGATGTAGGGCGCGAGGACGTTCACGGCGAGCAGGTGGGCATGGCGGTCGGGCGTGCTGATCCGGCGCGGCTCGCGATAGCCGATCGCGACATTGTGGATCACCGCGTCGAACGGGCCCAGGTCGTTGACCTGACGGGCGACGTCCTCGGTGTCGTCCACTCGGGAGACGTCGCCGACCACGACGGCCTCAGCCTGGGGGGCAGCGGCACGCGTCTGGTCGGCGCGTTCGTGGTTGCGGGCATGCAGCACGACGGCATGCCCCTGCTCGATCAGGTGACGGCCTGCGGAAAGTCCGAGGCCGTCGCTGGAACCGGTGATGAAGATGCGCGACATCGCGCCTCCAGGGGGAGTGGGCGGGAGTGGTCGTGATCGTGTGGGTCAGTGGCGCCGCGTCGGCTTGCGACCCACGAGAAAAGGATAGATGGCCCACGCGATGAGGAGCGCCTGAACCAGGAGCAGCGCAGCAACCAGAAACTCCAGATCTGACGTCGTCTCCTGCACGACACTCTCCTCCCGCGAATCACACCTCATTCTCAGTGTGTCCCCGGGGGCCAAATCCGCAAGTGGGTCAGAAGTTGCCGCGCTTGGCCTGCTCCCGCTCGATCGCCTCGAACAGCGCCTGGAAGTTGCCCTTGCCGAAGCCGAGCGACCCGTGCCGCTCGATGAGCTCGAAGAACACCGTCGGGCGGTCGCCGATCGGCTTGGTGAAGATCTGCAGGAGGTAGCCGTCCTCGTCGCGGTCGACCAGGATGCCGCGCTTCTGCAGCTCCTCGATCGGCACGCGTACGTTGCCGATGCGCTCCCGCAGCTGGGGATCGGTGTAGTACGACTCGGGGGTCTCGAGGAACTCGATGCCCGCGGCCCGCAGCCGGTCGACGGCGGCGAGGATGTCGTTCGTCGCGAGCGCGAGGTGCTGGGCGCCGGGACCGCGGTAGAACTCGAGGTACTCGTCGATCTGCGACTTGTGCTTGCCGACGGCCGGCTCGTTGAGCGGGAACTTCACCCGGTGGTTGCCGCTGGCCACGACCTTGCTCATGAGGGCGCTGTACTCGGTCGCGATGTCGTCGCCGATGAACTCGGCCATGTTGGTGAAGCCCATGATCCGGTTGTAGAAGTCGACCCACTCGTCCATGTGCCCGAGCTCGACGTTGCCGACGACGTGGTCGAGCGCCTGGAAGATCCGCTTGGGCGCATCCGCGGGCTTGACGATCGAGGAGTGCCGCTCGACGTATCCGGGCAGGTAGGGACCGGAGTACGCGCTGCGGTCGACGAGCGTGTGGCGGGTCTCGCCGTACGCGGCGATCGCGGCGATGCGGACCGTGCCGTGCTCGTCGGTCAGGTCGTGCGGCTCCTCGAGGATCGTGGCGCCCTGGGCGCGGGCGTGGTCGATGCACGCATCGACGTCGGGCACCTCGAGGGCGATGTCGATGACGCCGTCACCGTGCGCCCGGTGGTGCTCGAGGATCGGGCTGTCAGGGTCGACCCCGCCCTTGAGGACGAAACGCACGGCGCCGCTCTCCAGGACGTACGCGTGGTGATCGCGGTTGCCGGTCTCGGGCCCCGAATAGGCGACGAGCTCCATGCCGAACGCGGACTGGTAGAAGTGCGCGGACTGCGTGGCATTGCCGACCGCCCACACGACGGCGTCCCACCCGGTGACCGGGAACGGGTCGGCCGTGGTGTCGTACTCGACCAGGCCGACGAGCTGCTTGAGCTGGTCGAGGTCGAGGTGGGCGAGGCGTTCTGCGTCAGTGAGGTCGAGGGTCATGGCCCCACATCAACGCATTGTGGCGGGATGGGCAAGCGGCCCAGCCGACGCTGTGCACATATGACACGTCAGCCGCGTAGGCTGGGAAACAGCTCGGCAATCTGCATATCTGGAGGAATCATGGATCAGCTCGATGTCGCGCTCGTCGAGGCAATGCGTGAACACCCCCGGGTCGGTGACCTCGAGCTGTCCCGCATCACCAGGGTTGCGCGTGCGACGGTGCAGTCGCGGCTCGCCAAGCTCGAGCGCTCCGGCGTCATCACGGGCTACGGGCCCGACATCGATCTCGTCGCCGCCGGCCACCCCGTGCTGGCGTTCGTGACGCTCGAGATCGCCCAGGGATCGCTCGACGCGGTGACCGACGAGCTCGAGTCGCTGCCCAACGTCCTCGAGGCGTACGTCACGAGCGGCACGGCGGATGTCGTCTGCAAGATCGCCGCGACCTCGCACGAGGACCTCCAGGCAACGCTGCTGCACATCAGCAAGTCGGGCTCGGTCGTGCGGTCGACCAGCGTGATCGTGCTGTCGGAGCTGGTACGCCCGAGGGTCCTGCCGATGCTCAAGAAGGGCGCCGAAGGAAGCACGACGCGGGCCCCGGCCTATCGGTGACCACCCGCCCCCAGTCGGCCGCGGGCGGCCTCCTTAGGGGCCGGTGGGTGTGAGGACGCTCAGTCGCTCGAGGGCTTCCTCGATGACCTTCGGTTGCTTGCAGAACGCCCAGCGCACGAGTGGCCGGCCCACGTCGACGTGGTCGTAGAACACCTGGTGCGGGATCGCCACGACGCCTGCGCGCTCCGGCAGGCTCCGGCAGAACTCGACGCCGTCGTCGAACCCCAGCGGCGTGATGTCGGTCGTCGCGAAGTAGGTGCCCTCCGGGACGTAGACCTCGAAGCCGATCGCGGCGAGACCGTCGCACAGCAGGTCGCGCTGTGACTGGAGCTGGGCGCGGAACTCGTCGAAGTACGCATCGTCGGCGCCGAGGGCGTGCGCGATGGCCGGCTGCAGCGGGGACCCCGACGTGTAGGTCAGGAACTGCTTCGCGCCGATCATCGCCCGCACGAGCTCGGCCGGACCCGTGGCCCAGCCGATCTTCCAGCCCGTGAACGAGAAGCTCTTGCCGCCGCTCGAGATCGTCAGGGTGCGCTCGGCCATGCCGGGCAGCGTCGTGATCGGGATGTGCGGGATGCCGTCGAACGTCAGGTGCTCGTAGACCTCGTCGCTGATCACCACGAGGTCGTGCTCGACCGCCACCTCGGCGATCGCGGCCAGCTCCTCGCGGCGGAGCACCGTGCCGGTCGGGTTGTGCGGCGAGTTGAGCAGGATCGCGGTCGTACGTGGTGACACCGCGGCGCGCAGCTCGTCGACCGGGAGCCGGAAGTCCGGGGCGCGCAGCGTCACCGGCCGGCGTACGCCACCGGCCATCTGGATCACGGCGACGTACGAGTCGTAGTAGGGCTCGAGCACGATGACCTCGTCGCCGGGGTCGACGAGCCCGAGCACCGCGGAGGCGATGGCCTCGGTCGCGCCGGTGGTGACGCCGACCTCGGAGTCGGGGTCGACGTCGAGCCCGTAGAAGCGCTTCTGGTGGGCGGCGATCGCGTGGCGCAGCTCCGGCACGCCGGTCCCGGGGGGGTACTGGTTGCGGCCGCCACGAAGGGCGTCGACCGCGACCTCGACGACCTCGGCCGGGCCGTCCGTGTCCGGAAAGCCTTGGCCGAGGTTGACCGCGCCGGTACGCAGTGCCAGCGCGCTCATCTCGGCGAAGATCGTGGTGCCGAGACCTGTCAGGCGTGCGCTGGAGGTCTTCATGCCGTCGATCCTATGGCGACCCCCGTGCGGCCTACGGCTTCGCGGGCACCTCCATGCCGGGCAGGTCCGCGTGCTTGATCTCGTCGACGAGGTCATCCGGTGGTGGCGCCGTCGTCGTGGTGTCCTCCGACCCGGCACCGCCGCCGACCGAGGTGCGCTTCTTGTTCCACACGTCGAACGCGACGGCGGCGAGCAGCACGAGGCCCTTGACCGCCTGCTGCCAGTCGATCGAGGTGCCCATCAGCGACATGCCGTTGTTGAGGACACCCATCACGAAGCCACCGATGATGGCGCCGACGACCGTGCCGACGCCGCCGGTCACGGCCGCGCCACCGATGAATGCCGCGGCGATCGCGTCGAGCTCGAAGTTGGTGCCGGCCTTGGGGTTGGCCGCCGTGAGGCGCGCAGCCGTGACCATGCCGGCCAGCGCGGACAGCAGGCCCATGTTGGTCATCACGAGGAAGTCGATGCGGCGCGTACGCACGCCCGACATCGTCGCCGCGTCGACGTTGCCGCCGATCGCATAGACGTGACGGCCGATGACGGTGCGCTCCATGATGAAGCTGTAGATGCCGATCAGGACGAACAGGATCAGGCCCACGACCGGCAGGCCGCGGTACTGCGCGAGGACGTACGAGAAGCCGAACAGCACTGCCACGATCGCGATGAGCTTGGCGTAGAACATCGGCAGCGGCAGGACCTCGAAGTTGTAGCGGATCGCCGACGAGCGCTTGCGGAACTCGAGGAACACCAGGAACGCCGCCAGCAATGCCGCGATCACGAGCGTCAGGTTGGCCAGGCCCGTGTCGGGCCCGACCTCGGGGAGGAAGCCGTTGCCCATCGACTCGAAGCCCTTGGGCAGGTTGCCGACCGTCGCGCCCTCGAGCACGACGAGCGTCAGGCCGCGGAACAGCAGCATGCTCGACAGCGTCACGATGAACGCCGGGATGCCGACGTAGGCCACCCAGAAGCCGTGCCAGGCACCGATCACCGCGCCCAGCGCCAGGCAGAGGATCACCGCGATGGGCCATGGCATGTCCCACTTGGTCATCATGATCGCCGCGACCGCGCCGACGAAGGCGGCAACCGAGCCGACCGACAGGTCGATGTGGCGCGCGATGATGACCATGACCATGCCGATCGCGAGGATCAGGATCGCCGCGTTCTGGGTCAACAGGTTGGTGACGTTGAGCGGGCGCAGCAGCACGCCGTCCGTCTGGATCTGGAAGAACACCACGATCGTCGCCAGGGCGATGACCATGCCGTACTGCCTGACGTTGCCTCGCAACAGGCTCTTCATCGTGCTTGCGGTGCTCATCGTCCTACCTCTTGTCCATGTGTTGACGTGGTCATGTATCGCATGAGGGTCTCCTGGTCGGCTTCGGCCCGATCGAGCTCGCCGGTGATGCGGCCCTCGGCGAGCGTGTAGATGCGGTCGCAGAGTCCGAGCAGCTCCGGCAGCTCCGAGGAGATGACGATGATGCCGCGGCCCTGCTTCGCGAGACGCTGGATGACGCCGTAGATCTCATACTTCGCGCCGACGTCGATTCCCCGGGTCGGCTCGTCGAGGATCAGCACCTGGGGATCGGTGTACATCCACTTGCTCAGCACGACCTTCTGCTGGTTGCCGCCCGACAGCTTGGCGACGCCTTCGTTGACGGTCGGCGTCTTGATGTTCATGCTGCTGCGGTAGCTCTCGGCGACGACGACCTCTTCACGCTGGTCGACCGTCAGGCCCTTGCGGAGCTTGTCGATGCCGGCCGCGGTCACGGAGCGCTTGATGTCGTCGAGCAGGTTGAGCCCGAGCGCCTTGCGGTCCTCCGTGAGGTACGCGATGCCGGCCTCGATCGCGGCGTGCACCGACTTGAGGTGCAGCTCCTTGCCGTCGAGGATCAGCTTGCCCTCGATGTGGCTGCCGTACGAGCGGCCGAAGATGCTGCGGGCGAGCTCGGTGCGTCCGGCGCCCATCAGCCCGGCGATGCCGACGATCTCGCCGCGGCGGACCGTGAGGTTGGCGTTCTTGATGACGGTCCGCGAGCCGTCGACGGGGTGCTTCACGGTCCAGTCGCGGACCTCGAACAGCACGTCGCCGATCTCGGGCTCGTGATCGGGGAAGCGGTGCTCGAGGTCACGGCCGACCATGCCGCGGATGATGCGGTCCTCGTCGACCTTGTCCTCGGCGACCGCGAGGGTCTCGATCGTGTGGCCGTCGCGCAGGATCGTGATCGCGTCGGCGATCTGCTCGATCTCGTTGAGCTTGTGGGAAATCATGATCGAC
>NZ_JAKFCB010000366.1:0-6801 GCF_036676885.1 Aeromicrobium sp. | reverse complement strand
GGCGCGCCCAAGTCCGCGACCGAGGAAGAGCTGCAGTGGCTCGCCGAAGAGGGCGACCGGGCCGTACAGGAGTTCATCCAGGCCAACCTGCGACTCGTCGTCTCGATCGCCCGCAAGTACGGGCGCTCGGCGATGCCGATGCTCGACCTGGTCCAGGAGGGCAACACGGGCCTGATCCGCGCGGTCGAGAAGTTCGACTACGCCAAGGGGTTCAAGTTCTCGACGTACGCCACGTGGTGGGTACGCCAGGCGATCACCCGCGGCATCGCGCAGCAGGCCCGCGTCGTACGCCTTCCGGTCCACGTCGTCGAGGAGCTCAACCAGGTGACGGCGGCACGCCGCAACCTGGAGCGCCAGCTCGGCTACGATCCGGAGCCCCACGAGATCGCGCTGGAGCTCGGCATGGACGTCGACCGCGTCATCGACCTGATGTCGTGGGGGCGTGACCACGTCAGCCTCGACTCACCGGTCGACGAGGACGGCGACACCTCGCTGGGAGACCTGATCGCCCGCGAGACGCAGCCGGGTCCCGACTTCGCGGTGCTCGACGACGAGTCGCGGCACCTGATCTCGACGCTGGTCGATCACCTCGGCGAGCGTGAGGCCGACATCGTCCGGGCCCGTTACGGCCTGCTCGACGGACGCCAGCAGAAGCTTGCCGACATCGGCAAGCGGCATGGCATCTCGGCCGAGCGCGTACGCCAGCTCGAGCGTGAGGCCCTGGCGACGCTGCGGCGCATCGCTGATCCGGACCTCGCCGCCTAGGCGGAGGTCGCCCTGGACACGAGCTCGTCCCATGTGCCCCCGACGATGAGGGCGAGCTCGTCCAACGGACCGGTGTTGTCGATCACCAGATCGGCGGCACCGGTCCTTTGTTGTCTGGACGCCTGCGCGGCGATCCTCGCCCGGGCCTCGCTCTCGGACATGCCGCGGGTGGCGACCAGACGATCGATCTGGACGTCGACGGGAACATCGACCACGACGACGACGTCGCAGTGCTTCGCGGCGCCCATCTCGACGAGCAGCGGGTTGTCGTGCACGACGATCGCGTCGGCCGCGGCCTCGGCCTCACGGGCGGCGGCGAGCTGCCAGATCGCCGGGTGCGTGATGGCGTTGAGGTCGGCCAGCGCCTCGGGGTCGTTGAACACGATCTCGGCGAGGGCCGGCCGATCGAGAGCTCCGTCGGCGGCGATGACCTCGGACCCGAACCGCTCGGCAATCGCCTGGAGGCCGGGGCTGCCCGGTGCGACCGCCTCACGGGCGAGCACGTCGTAGTCGATCACGACCGCACCGTGGGAAGCCAGCAATGCACTGACGGCGCTCTTGCCCGAGCCGATCCCGCCGGTGAGCCCGACCCTCAGCACGTACGCCCTAGCCTGCGGCGTTGCCGTAGGTCGTGACGTGCACGTGGTCCATGTGGTTGGCGGTGGCGCTGCCACGGTCGGACATGCTGCGCCACGAGTCGGACGTGGAGGGCCGCCAGATCCGCTGGCGCCAGATGAGGTACTCGATGCCGAGCTCGGCGCGGTTCTCCTGCAGGAATGCTGCGATCTCGTTGCCGAGGTCGGAGGAGACCATGATGTCGAGGGCCTGGCCGGTGGCGTGCTCGCCACGGCCGGCGACACCGCCGTAGCGGGTGATCGACGGGAACTTCGCACACACGGCCCGGTGGACCTTGATGGTGTCGGGCTGGAGGCCGCTCTCGACGCCGGAGCCCGAGGGACACGGCTCGGTGCCGAGCGGCATCTCCTTGGCCAGGCTCTTCGCCTCGACCCAGCGCGGCAGGCCCTTGTGGATGATCTGCGCCCAGTCGCCCTTGACGACGCCGGTGATGTCGACCGTGTCGCCTGATTCGACGGTGGCGAGGACCGGGGACGCACCCTTGGCGGCAGCGTGGATCTCGACAGTCGTGACCGCGAAGCGGGTGCCCTTGATCTTGTCCTCGGCGGCTGCCTCGTTGGTCAGCGGCGGGCGCTCGGCGCTACGGCTGACGGCGGGCGACTGCTCGGCCGCCGCAACGGCGAAGACGTCCTGCTTGGGCTGCGCGACGGCTTCGGTCGGGGCCGGGGAGTCGTTCGCGACCACGAGGGCGCCGGCGGCGACGAGGCTCAGGAGACCTGCAGTGGGCAGGATGGCTCGGGACATGCGCAGCTTGCGCGGCGCCTTGCGAGCATGCCTGTGGCGAGAATCTGCCACGGATGGACCACCTAGTGCGTAGACGAAAGTCTGGCTCAGCGTTCGAGTGAAGCATACTTTGTGCATCCGTTCACATTGCAAGCGGACATCCCCGCTGCCCGCAGTGACCGATGTCTCACGATCTGGAAGGTTTCGGGTGCCTGACGTCCTCACCGCCGCCGACAGCGAAACCGCGCAGCGACGGATCGCAGGGAGTCTGCGCGAGCGAGGCCTTCGTGCGGGTGACCGCGTTGTGCTGAGCGTGCCCGGATCCGCCGACTACGTCAGCGTCGTCCTCGGGGCAGCTCGTACGGGCATCGTCCCGGTGCCGCTGGATCCGAGGCTGACGGCGTACGAGCGCGACGCGATCATCGATGACGTCGAGCCCGCCCTCGTGATCGACGATCCGGAGGACCTCGCGGCACTGCTCGGCGGCGAGCCGACGGAGCTCGACGACCGGCCCCGCTGCCGCCCGATGCACTTCACGTCGGGCACCACCGGCCGGCCCAAAGGCGTGTGGTCGGGGCTCCTGACCCCGGAGAACGCCGCGGCACTCGTCGAGGAGGAGCGAGACCTCTGGGGATTCCATCGGGGAGACCGCCACCTGGTCGTGTCCCCGATCTACCACTCGGCACCGTTGCGCTTCGCGACCGGCACGCTGCTGGCCGGCGGCTCGATCGCCGTGCTGCCGGTATTCGAGCCGTACGCGTTCGCCCAGGCGGTGGCCGATCTGCGCCCGACCTCGATGTTCTGCGTGCCCGCACACCTACAGCGGCTGTTCACCTGGCTCGATGAGCACGACTCGACGCTCGACACATCGTCGTTCCGCCTCGTGGCCCATGCCGGTGCGCCGTGCCCGGAACCCCTACGCCGCCGCGCGTACGACACGTTCGGCATCGGCGTCGTGTGGGAGTTCTACGGCTCGACCGAGGGCCAGTTCACGGCATGCCCGGCCCAGGAGTGGCTCGACCACCGCGGGACCGTCGGCCGTGCGAGGCCCGGCCGTGTCGTCACGGCCGACGGCGACGGCCAGCTGTGGTGCGCCGTGCCGGGCTGGGCCCGGTTCGAGTACTGGCATGCTCCCGACAAGACGCGTTCGGTGTGGAAGGAGACGCCCGACGGACCCGCCTTCACGGTCGGCGACCTCGGGCGGGTCGAGGACGGATATGTGTACCTGGACGCACGTCGGGAGGACCTGATCATCACCGGTGGCGTCAACGTCTACCCGGCAGAGGTCGAGGCCGCGCTCGCGGACGCGGCGGGGCTGGTCGACCTCGCGGTGTTCGGCCGCGACGATCCCCGCTGGGGACAGCGAGTCTGCGCGGCATACGTCGGGGACGTCGACGAGGAGACCCTGCGGGCCATCGCGAACGAACGCCTCAGCCCGCCGAAACGCCCCAAGACGTACGAGCGGGTCGCGTCACTGCCTCGCACCGCGACCGGCAAGGTCCGCCGCACCGAGCTCTGACACCTCGACCTCGCGAACCCGGTCGGGAGCCGCGAACCTCTCACCGACCCACGCACCGACGAACCCCAGGAGCAGGCCGGCGATGACGTCGGAGACGTAGTGCCAGCCGAAGTAGACGGTGGCCACGATCGTGACCGCGAGGAACGCCCGCAGCACCCACACGAATGACCGGTGAAGACCGGCACGCTGCGCGACGAGACACGCCGTCGTGGCGATCGCGACGTGGAGAGAGGCGAACGCAGCGATGTTCTGGACCGTGTTGGTGTGCGCCGGATCGGCCAGGACCTGGAGTCGCTCGGTCCACATCGACTGCTGCAACGCCGACGTCATGGTGTCGCTGAGCCGTGCGAAGTCACCCGGTCGGTCGTAGACCGGGCCGAGCGTCGGCAGGGCGTAGTTGAGGGCCACCCCGATGACCCAGTCGACCGAGACCGCGGTGACCCACCACGTGCTGACACGGTCCCGCCGCGCCCAGACCAACGCCACCGCGAGCGAGGCAGGGAGCGCCACGATCCACACGACGTAGAAGAACGACAGCACGTGCGCCGCGATCGTGGTGCCGAGGAGCTCGTGCAGCAGCACCGCCGGTGACTGGCCACCGAACATCGCGAAGTCGATGCGGGACAGCTCCCGGTCGTACAGCTCCTGGTTGGCGAACGGCACGAACCCCTTGAGGTTGCGCACCGACGCGTACGTGACGTACCAGCCGACGAGGCCCACCAGCATGAACCTGAGGTTGGCTGCGGGCCACCGGTCACGCCAGACCTCCGTGACCGCGGGCCGCAGCGCTCGCCATGAATCGGCTCGCATGATGGCGCGTGGGAGCACGTCGAGCACGAGGGCCACCAGCACGATCAGGGGCAGCAACACGAACGTGTGGCCGATCGATCCGTCCGGGTCGTGGAGCCCGAGACCCAGGGACTCCGCCATCGCCAGTGCGGCGATCAGTGTCACCACGGCGAGTGCGGAGCTGAGCTCCAGACCGGACCTGCGCACGGCCAGACTGTATCGACCGGACTGTGCCGGTGTGGGGATTTCGGGGCTAGACGGCTTCATCCACGCAGGTGAACGTCTTGCGATACTGCTGCGGCGTCGTGCCCCGTGCGGTCGAGAAGTGGTGTCTGAGCGTCGCTGCGTTGCCGAAGCCGACGCGTGTGGCGATCTGCTCGACCGACAGCGAGGAGTTCTCGAGCAGCTCCTCGGCGTGCGCGAGTCGCTGGCTGGTGAGCCATTGCAGCGGTGTCGTCCCGGTCTCGTCACGGAAGCGACGCGCGAACGTACGCGGCGACATGTGCGCCTGGGCGGCGAGCTTCTCGACCGACAGCGGCTCGTCGAGGTGATCCGCGGCCCACACCAGCAGCGGCGCCAGCGTGTCGGCCTCGGTCTGGCCCATCGGCGTGCGGATGAACTGGGCCTGGCCACCGTCGCGATGCGGCGGCACGACGATCCGCCGAGCAGTCGTCGTGGCGACCTTCGCGCCGTACATCTGCCGCATCAGGTGCAACGAGGCATCGATACCTGCGGCGGAACCCGCGCCCGTCATGATGTTGTCCTCCTGGACGTAGAGCACATCCGGACGCACGATCGCCTTCGGATACATCTGCGTCATCCGATCGGTGTAGCGCCAGTGGGTCGTGCACTCCCGGCCATCCAGCAGCCCCGCCTCCGCGAGGATGAACGCTGCCGAGCAGTGGGCATAGACCAAGGCCCCCCGTTCATACGTCTCGCGCGCGGCCTCGAGCACCACGGGGTCGAAGTCGAGGAACTCGTGCTTGGGCGAGAAGCAGACGAGGTCGGCGTCCTCGAGCGCGTCCAGACCGTGCTCGACGTGGAGGTCGAATCCGGCCCGGCCCCGCACCCGTCCAGGTCGCGGCGTGCAGACCCGGAAGTCGAACACCGGGTTGTCGTCCTCGGGGTGATAGGGCTCAGCCCACACCTCACATATCGAGCCAAGGCCGAATGGCTCGGCACCGTCCTGCACCACGACCGCAACTGTCTGCATGACCCGAGCATCTCAAACAGTTGGCAGTAAATCAATGCATAGTGGCATTACTGCCACTGGTGGCAGGATCAAGACACGACAAGAATTACTGCCATGTTCCTCTTCCTGATCGCCCTCCTGGTCATCGCCGCCGGGGTCGCACTCACCGTGCTGATCCCGAAAGACGGGTACGGAACCCGTCCCGGTCCTCGCAGCCACGTGGACTCATTCCCGACCAACAGCTTCGTGTGACAGCGCAACGCAAAGAACCCCCGGTCCGTGTGGACCGGGGGTTCTTGCGTCGGGCTGAGTGTTACTCGCCGCCCGTGAGCTTCTCGCGGAGCGCCTGCAGCGCCTCGTCCGAGGCGAGCGAGCCCTCCTGCTGCGGGGCGTCGTCACCGCCCGCGGTGTCCGAGGAGTAGTTGGCCGCTTCGGAAGCCTCGATGCCGGCCTTCTCGGCCTCCTCGATCTGCTTCTTGTGCGCCTCCCAGCGCTCGTGTGCCTCGGCGTACTGCTTCTCCCAGGTGGCGCGGGCCTCGTCGAAGCCTTCCTGCCACTCGCCGGTCTCGGGGTCGAAACCGTCGGGGTAGATGTAGTTGCCCTCGGCGTCGTAGGACGACGTCATGCCGTAGAGCGTCGGGTCGAAGTCATCGCTGACTGCGGCCTCGGTCTCGTTGGCCTGCTTGAGCGACAGCGAGATGCGGCGACGCTCGAGGTCGATGTCGATGATCTTGACCATGACGCTGTCGCCGATCTGGACGACCTGCTCGGGGATCTCGACGTGACGCTCGGCGAGCTCGGAGATGTGCACCAGGCCCTCGATGCCCTCCTCGACGCGGACGAACGCACCGAAGGGGACCAGCTTGGTCGCCTTGCCCGGCACGATCTGGCCGATCTGGTGCGTACGGGCGAAGTGCTGCCAGGGGTCTTCCTGCGTGGCCTTGAGCGACAGTGAGACACGCTCGCGGTCCATGTCGACGTCGAGCACCTCGACGGTGACCTCGTCGCCGACCTGCACGACCTCGTTGGGGTGGTCGATGTGCTTCCAGGACAGCTCGGACACGTGGACGAGTCCGTCGACGCCGCCGAGGTCCACGAACGCACCGAAGTTGACGATCGAGGAGATGACGCCCTTGCGGACCTGCCCCTTCTGGAGCTCGGTGAGGAAGTTCTGGCG
>NZ_JAKFCB010000365.1:0-5872 GCF_036676885.1 Aeromicrobium sp. | reverse complement strand
CCCGATCAGCAGCGCGGGACGGGCGAGCGGCGTCGCGAGGATCCGCTCGAACGCGCCGGTCATGATCTCGAACTGCAGGTTGGCGCCAGTCATCGACGTGCCGAACATCGTGATCATCACGACGACTCCGGGCAGGAAGAACTGGAGCGTCGAGCCGAAGCCCAACCCGTCGTCGCCGGCGACGCCCGCCAGCAGCGGTCCGAACAGGCCGAGGAACACCAGCGGCTGGATCAGGGAGAAGATCAGCGAGAACGGGTCCCGCAGGATCGTGAGCGTCTCGCGCATCCACACGGACCTGATGTCGCCCGGGAGCGAGCGGTGGGCGATGCGGGCCGAGGTGGCGGCGGAATCGAGGATGGTGCTCATGCTTCTGCTCCTTCGCGCAGGCTGCGTCCGGTGAGGTTGAGGAAGACGTCGTCGAGAGTGGGTTGCTTGAGCGTCGCCGCCTTGACGGCCACGCCCTTGTCGCCGAGCGCGTGGAGTACGCCCGGCAGGGCGGCCGGTCCGGCGTCGACGCGGAACGAGATCGCGGTGTCGCCGTCGACCGGCAGCTCCTGGACCTCCGTGCCCGCCTGGGCGACGACCTCGCGGGTCGTCGGCAGGTCGTCGGCACCGACCGTGACGGTGATGCGGTCACCGGCCTGCTCGGCCTTGAGCGCCTCGGCGGTGTCGTCCGCGATGATCTTGCCGTGGTCGATCACCACGACCCGCTCGGCCATCGTGTCGGCCTCCTCGAGGTAGTGCGTCGTCAGCACGATCGTCGTGCCGAACTCCTGGCGGAGGCGCAGGATGTGGTCCCACAGATTGGCCCGGTTCTGCGGGTCCATGCCGGTCGACGGCTCGTCGAGGAACAGCAGCGCCGGCTCGTGGATCAGGCCGAGGGCGATGTCGAGGCGCCGCTTCTGGCCGCCTGACAGCGTGCTGACCTTGCGCATCTTCATGCCCTCGAGGTCGAGCGTGCCGAGCAGCTCGTCGGCCCGTTCGGCGGCGCGCTGCTTGTCGAGCCCGTAGAAGCGGCCCTGCATCAGGAGCTCGTCCCACACGCGGTAGTTGTGGCCGGCTCCGTCCTTCTGGCCGATGTAGCCGATGCGGCTGCGTACGCCTGCGGGATCGGCCGTGACGTCGATGCCCGCGACCGTCGCCGTGCCCGAGGTCGGCGGCAGCAGGCTCGTGAGCATCCGCAGCGTCGTCGACTTGCCCGCGCCGTTGGGGCCGAGGAAGGCGACGAGCTCGCCCTCGGCGACGTCCAGGTCGATCCCGCGCACCGCCTCGACCGTCTCCTTCCCGGACACGAAGGTCCGGGTCAGCTGGTGGGTGTGAATCATGTGAGTCTCTTTTCCGTACGTCGTACTGAATTCTGACTATTACATCATACGGTGTACGGTGTGACAAAACCGTGGCGACGAAGAGGACACCATGAACGACGAGAAGCCGACGGTCCCGGACACCGATCCGTCGACGTGGGGCACACCCGAGGGCCGTCACATGATCCGACTGCTGTGGGACCCGCCCACGCCGGCCGGCCGCGGGCCGAAGCAGAAGCTGACGCTCGACCAGGTCGTCGAGGCGGGCATGGCCGTGGCCGCCGCCGAGGGCATCGACAAGCTCTCGATGCGCAACGTCGCGGCGCAGCTCGGCGTCGGAGCGATGAGCCTCTACACGTACGTCCCGGGGCGGGACGAGCTGTTCGAGCTGATGATCGACCGGGCATGGGCGGCCCGCAAGCTGCCGGACCAGTCGCTGCCGTGGCGGGAGCAGGTCGAGCTCCACGCGCGGGAGGCGTGGAGGATGTACCAGTCGTACCCGTGGCTGATCCGCTCGAACCTGTGGCGGATGCCGCTCGGACCTCACGTCATGGACGTGCAGGAGGACATCTATCGCGCGGTCACCCTCACGGATCTCCCCTATCCCGAGGTCGTCCGGGTCGCCGGGCTCGTCGAGTCACATGTCTTCGGCGTGGCGCGGAGCGTCATCACCGACACGAGCCTGTCGTCCAACACCGGCATCACCGCTGACGAGTACTGGGAGTCGCGCAGCAGCTTCTGGGGCACCTACTACACGCCCGAGCGGTTCCCCACCATGACGGCGATCTGGGAGTCCGGGGCGTTCGAACGATCCGCCGGCGACGAGGTCGAGTTCGGCCTCGCCCGCCTCCTCGACGGAGTCGAGCTCCTGATCGAGAGACTGGCTGTCAGCCACCCCTCGCCGGTCGAGTAGCCGAGCGAGGCCCACCCCTCGCCGGTCGAGTAGCCGAGCGAGCTCTGCCCGAGCCCCACCCCTCGCCGGTAGCATGTCGGATCCACCGGTACGCATCGCGATGAGTCCGCCGTCCTGTGGCTCGACGGCAAGGCGAATCGGCCCGGATAGCAGCGCCGGAAAGGATCGCCGCGAAACTCGCCTATGCTGAGCGCCGTGCGGTCAAAGGGGGTCACGATACTGGCGGGGATCATCGCCGCCATCGTCGTCGTCAGCATCGCAATCGGCCTGACGTCTCCCGACGGCACCGTCGGTGACCAGACGGCAACGCCATCGGCCACGGCAACGCCGTCGGCCACGGCAACGACCTCCCAGGCACCCAAGCCCGCGAAGCCCGACGCCACTCGCGCACCGGCGTCGGTCGCAGGGACGTGGCCGGGGCGACCGGACGCGGTCACTGCCGACGGTTCCGCTGTCGACTGGTGCCGGGCAGTCCGTACCAAGGGTGCCGCCGAGGCGGAGCAGGTCTTCGGCAAAGCAGCGGTCGACAACGCCGCGTGCACGGCGGTGACGTTCACCTTCGGCAAGCGCTACTCGAAGATGGCCATCCCACGTGACTCGTACGCCGCGAAGGACTTCGACTTCGTGCTGCCGGCCCTCGCGCCGTCGACGGTCGGCGCATACCGGCCACGCATCGCCGCCTTCGTGGCCGACCCCGACAACAGCGACGTGCGCGAGGAGCTCGGTCTGGTCGTGCTCCGCGGCGAGGGCACACCGGCCGGCGCCACGCACGCCGCTGCCGGCAAGGACCGGGTCTTCTACGGCAAGGCCTTCTCGGCGAATGGCTACCGAGGCCGCGCCACATGGATCAACCCGAAGTGGTCGAAGGTCGCGATCAGCGTCGACTGGTCGAAGGCCGAGCCCCGGATCGTCGCGACGCTCGACGCCTCCGCCGCGGTCCCCGTCTTCAACTCAGCCGGGCGAAGGCACGACATGTTGACGGTGCCGACCCACGCGACGTTCTTCCTGCGCCGAGACGGCTCGAGCTGGAAGATCGGTGGCTGGCAGATCAGCAGCGGCACGTATGAGTACGACAAGCTCACGCTGAAGTGATGCAGCGGGGCCGGCCATCCCCCCGAGATGGCCGGCCCAGCGACGCTTACGGCGTCGGTCGTGCGATGGCCCGACCATCCCCCCGAATCGTTCGGACCTGACAACCTGTGACATACACGCTAACCGAGCCGCGCCGCCAAGTGCAGTCTTGACATTAGCGCAGAAAGTAGTTAGTTAGGGCTAGTTCGGCCTAGTCCTTCGGAGTTACTTCTCGAAGGGTGGCGTTCAGCGCAGCTCGACGAGCTTTGCGAGGTCGTCGGTCGGCAGCTCGTCGACCACCGCGGTGACGTTCATCGACAACAGGTCGACCCTCGCCCAGTGCTGCGAGAGGAACGCTGTTTCGGACGCGTCCTGGCCGGTGGCGATGCGCAGCAGGCTGCTTCGTGGCGCGAGCGTCGTCGCGTCCACGACGTGCCACGCATCCTCGATGTACGCCTCGGCGACCGCGTGGAAGTCCATCGGGTAGAGCCCCGGGGCATACACCGACACCAGCCGGGCCGGGACGTCGAGCCCGCGGAGCAGCGCGACGACGAGGTGCGCGTAGTCGCGGCACACGCCCTCGCGGGCGAGCATCGTGGCCACGGCGCCGTCCGTCGGCTGGCTCGCACCCGGGACGTACGACAGGTGCGCGCCGACCCAGGAGCTGACGGCGTCGAGGAGCTCCTTGCCGTGCACCCCGGCGAACTCGGAGTTGGCGGTCGAGAACAACGTGTCGGACTCGCAATAGCGGCTGGGCCGCCGGTACTCGATGAGGTCGAGCTCCTCGACCGCCGGGGGCTCGGGCCGACCCACGACCTCGGCGGAATAGTCGATCGTCATGTGTCCGGGAGGACCCGTCAGGCGGTGCAGACGGGTGCCGTGGCGGCCGGCGATCTCGTGCGCCTCGAGCTCTTCGCCACCGGATCGGATCGTGAATCGCTCGGTCGTCTCATGCCCCTCGGCCACCGCGATCGAGAAGATCAGATCGGCCCTGTCATGCAGGTGGAGCTGGAGGTGGGCCGAGACTGATCGCTTCACCGCCCGATCGTTTCACACGCCTGCTACGTCATAAGAATCGTGGCCCAGGACCCTCACTTCTTATGACGCAACTCGGCACGAACTACGAGTCGTACGCCTCGAGGATCCGGTCGGCGGCCGTGGCGGCGGGCATCTCGCCGGACAGCACGGCTTCGCGGATCTCCTCGCGCATCGCCGCGACCCGCGGATCGTTGCGCAGGCGCTGGTCGAGCTCGTCCCTGACCAGCGCCCAGGTGAAGTCGAGCTGCTGCTGCGCCCGCTTCTCGTGCAGCCCCTTGCGGCCCAGAAACTCGCGATGCCGGATGACCCGGCTCCACACCGTGTCGATGCCGGTGCCCTCGAGCGCCGAGCAGGTCAGCACCGGCGGAACCCAGCCGTGGCCTCCGGCGTAGACCATGCGCAGCGCCCCGGCGAGCTCCTTGGCCGTGGCCTCGGCCTCCTGCACGCGCTCGCCGTCGGCCTTGTTGACCGCGACGACGTCGGAGATCTCGAGGATGCCCTTCTTGATGCCCTGCAGCTGGTCGCCGGTGCGCGCGATCGTCAGGAACAAGAACGTGTCGACCATGCCGGAAACGGTGATCTCGGACTGGCCCACACCCACCGTCTCGACCAGCACGACGTCGAAGCCGGCCGCCTCGAGCACCGTCATCGCCTGGCTCGTCGCGCGGGCCACACCGCCGAGGGTCCCGGCGCTGGGCGAGGGCCGGATGTACGCGTCCGGGCTCACCGCAAGCCTCGACATGCGAGTCTTGTCGCCGAGCACCGAGCCGCCCGTACGTACGCTCGACGGGTCCACCGCGAGCACCCCGACACGATGCCCTTCGTCGACGAGGTACATGCCGAGGGCCTCGATGAACGTCGACTTGCCGACGCCGGGAACGCCGGAGATGCCGACGCGCACGGCTCCCCCGGCCTCTGGGGCCAGGATGCCCAGCAGCTCGCGCGCCTCGGCGCGGTGGTCGCTGCGGCTCGACTCGATCAGCGTGATCGCCCGCGAGATCGCCGCGCGCTTGCCGACGCGGACGTCGTCGGCGAGGTCTGCGACGTCGACCATCAGCTCTGCTGGGTGGTGCGGAGCTTGTCCAGCAGGTCGAGTGCTGAGTCGGCGATGACGGTGCCGGGCAGGAACACCGCGGCGGCGCCCATCTCCTTGAGCGTCGGCACGTCATCAGGCGGGATGACGCCGCCGATCACGACCATGATGTCCGGCCGGCCCATCTCGGCGAGCGCCTGCTTGAGCGCCGGCAGCAACGTGAGGTGGCCTGCCGCGAGCGACGAGACGCCGACGATGTGCACGTCGGCGTCGACCGCCTGCTGGGCGACCTCCTCGGGCGTGGAGAACAGCGGGCCGACGTCGACGTCGAAGCCCATGTCGGCGAAGGCCGTGACGATGACCTTCTGGCCGCGGTCGTGCCCGTCCTGGCCCATCTTGGCGACGAGGATGCGCGGGCGGCGGCCCTCGGCCTTCTCGAACGCCGCGGTGGCGTCGATGACCTTGTCGATGTTGCCGCCGTGGCCGGCTTCGGTGCGGTACACACCTGAGATC
>NZ_JAKFCB010000364.1:0-3440 GCF_036676885.1 Aeromicrobium sp. | reverse complement strand
CGGCGCGTCCGGGCCGAGCTCGCGGCCGATGCCGGACTGCTTGAAGCCGCCGAACGGCGTCCAGTAGCGCACCGACGAGTGCGAGTTGACGCTCAGCGCACCGGCCTCGACGGCTCGCGAGACCCGCAGCGCCCGCCCGACGTCGCGGGTGAAGATCGAGCCGGACAGCCCGAACTCGGTGTCGTTCGCGAGCTCGATCGCGTGCGCCTCGTCGTCGAACGGCATCACCGCGACGACCGGCCCGAACACCTCCTCGCGCCAGATCCGCTGCTGCGGGTCGGCGGCGAGCACGACGGTCGGCGCGAACCAGAACCCCGGGCCCTGCGGCGCCGACCCGGCGAACGCCACGTCGACCTCGTCGACGAAGCCCTTGACGGTCGCCTTCTGGCCGGCCGAGATCAGCGGTCCCATCTCGCTCGTATGGTCCGAGGGGTCGAGCACCTTGACGCCCTTGACCGCGGGCTCCAGCAGCGAGACGAACTCGTCGTACGCCGAGCGCTCCACCAGGATGCGCGAGCGCGCGCAGCAGTCCTGCCCGGCGTTGTCGAACACCGCCGACGGCGCTGACGCGGCCGCCTTGGCCAGGTCGGCGTCCGCGAACACGATGTTGGCGCTCTTGCCGCCCAGCTCCAGCGTCACCCGCTTCACCTGGTCGGCGCAGCCGGCCATGATCTTCTTGCCGACCTCGGTCGACCCCGTGAAGCACACCTTGCGTACGGCCGGGTGGGTCACGAAGCGCTCACCGACGACCGAACCCTTGCCGGGGAGCACGGTGAAGACCCCTTCGGGCAGCCCGGCCTCGAGGCCCAGCTCCGCGAGCCGGATCGCGGTCAGCGGCGTCAGCTCCGCCGGCTTGAGCACGACCGTGTTGCCGGCCGCCAGTGCGGGCGCGAAGCCCCAGCCGGCGATCGGCATCGGGAAGTTCCACGGCACGATGATCCCGACGACGCCGAGCGGCTCGTGGAACGTCACGTCGATGCCGCCGGCGACCGGGATCTGGTGCCCGGTCAGCCGCTCGGGCGCGGCCGAGTAGTAGTTGAGGACGTCCCGGACGTTGCCGGCCTCCCACGTCGCATTGCCCCAGGTGTGCCCGGAGTTGCGCACCTCGAGCTCGGCGAGCTCCTCGACGTGCTCGTCGACGAGCTGGGCGAACCGGCGCAGCAGCCTGGCCTTCTCGCCGGGTGCGACATCGCGCCAGCGCGGGAACGCCTCGGCGGCGCGCGCGATCGCGGCGTCGGTCTCCTCGAGCGACGCCAGGTGGACGTCGGTGACTTGTTCCTCCGTCGCGGGGTTCACGACGGTGTAGGTGTTACTCAATTCAGTTCCTCACATGCGTTCGAAGCTGCGGCGCAGCTCCCAGTCGGTCACGGCGGCCTCGAACGAGGCGAGCTCGACGTCGGCCATGTTGGTGTAGTGGTCCACGACCTCGTCGCCGAACACCTGGCGCGCGATCGCCGAGCCGGCCCAGGCGTCGCGCGCCTCGCGCAGCGTCGTCGGGACCTTGGGCTTGTCCGAGGCGTACGCATTGCCGGCCTGCTCGGGCTCGAGCTCCAGCTCGTTCTCGATGCCGTACAGCCCACCGGCCATCATCGCGGCGAGCGCGAGGTAGGGGTTGGTGTCGCCGCCGGGCACCCGGTTCTCCAGCCGCGCCGACGGTCCCTTGCCCACCAGACGTACGGCGCAGGTCCGGTTGTCGAGGCCCCACGCGACCGCGGTCGGCGCGAACGAGCCGCCCGCGAACCGCTTGTACGAGTTGACGTTCGGCGCGTAGAGCAGCGTGAAGTCGCGCATCGTCGCGAGGATCCCGGCGATGAACCGGTCGTACGTCGGCGTGCGACCGCCCCTTCCCCCATCCAGCTCGGTGTCCCAGAACGCGATGTCGCCGTCGGTGGTGCGCAACGAGAGGTGGATGTGGCACGAGTTGCCCTCGCGCTCGTTGTACTTCGCCATGAACGTCAGCGCCTTGCCGTGCGCCGCGGCGATCTCCTTGGCCGCGGTCTTGTAGACCGCGTGGTTGTCGGCCGTCACGAGCGCCTCGTCGTAGAGGAAGCCGATCTCGTGCTGCCCGGGGTTGCACTCGCCCTTGGCGCCCTCGACGTTCATGCCCGCGGCGTACATCGAGTTGCGGATGTCGCGCAGCAGCGGCTCGACACGGGTCGTCCCGACGATCGAGTAGTCGATGTTGTACTGGTTGGAGGGCGGGAGGTCGCGATAACCGCCGGACCAGGCCGCCTCGTACGTCGTGTCGAACACGATGAACTCGAGCTCCGTGCCGGCCAGCGCCGTGAACCCGGCATCGGCCGCCTTCGCGAGCTGCGCCTTGAGGATCGTCCGCGGCGACTGGACGACCGGCTTGTGGTCGAGCCACACCAGGTCGCACTGGATCAGCGCGGTCGCGGGCAGATGTGGCAGCAGCCGGATCGTGTTGAAGTCGAGGGCGAACTCCATGTCGCCGTAGCCCTTGTCCCACGACGACATCTCGTAGCCGTCGACCGTGTTCATGTCGATGTCGACGCTCAGGAGGTAGTTGCAGCCCTCGGTCCCCTGCTCGACCACGAAGTCGAGGAAGTACTGCCCGTGCAGCCGCTTGCCCTGCAGCCTGCCCTGCATGTCGGTGAACGCGACGACGACGGTGTCGACGTCACCCTCCTCGATCTGCACGCGCAGGTGCTCGAGGGTGAGCAGGCGTGGGTGTCGTTCGGTCATTTGCTGGTCCCCTTCACATGAGCCCCCGGAGCAGGGCTGCGGTGTCGTCGCAGTGGCTCTCCATGACACGCCGTGCCTTGGCGGCGTCCCCGGCGAGGATGGCCTCCGCGATCGCGGCGTGTTGCTGGCGCGAGTGGTCGATGTTGCGGTCGAGCACCGGGATCGCCCCGAGCATCTCGTGCAGGCGGATCTGCACGCTCGTCACGGCGTCGATCAGCAGCGGCGACTCGGTCAGTGAGGCGATCGCGAGGTGGAACTGCGAGTCGGCCTGGCGGTGCACGGCCTTGCTGGACGCCGAGCTGACCCGATCGAGGGCGGCCCGCAGCATCTCGGCCTGCTGATCGGTCAACGTACGCTGGGCCGCCGCGTGCGCGGCTCCCGGCTCGACGATGCGCCGGAACGTCAAGGCGTCGAGCAGGTCGGCCCGCGGACGCTCCAGCGTGGTCGAGGCGCCGGGCTCCTCGGGATGGAACTCGACGACACTGCCACCCCCACGGCCCCGGCGGGTCGTCAGCAGCCCTGCGTCGCGGAGCGCGCCGATCGCCTCGCGCAGCGTCGACCGCGACACCCCCATGCGCTCGGCGAGCTCGCGCTCGGGCGGCAGCGTGCTGCCGTCGGGGTAGATGCCGAGGCGGATCGACGTGGCGAGCATCTCGACGCACGACTCGAAGGCGTGGTGTGCCCGGAGGGGGCGGAGCACCGCGGCGGCGAGATCATCCTGCGTGTCCGCGAGG
>NZ_JAKFCB010000363.1:0-4936 GCF_036676885.1 Aeromicrobium sp. | reverse complement strand
ACGGCACGGTGTGCCCGGTCGTCCCGACACCGGTCGGCACCGGCACCCTGATCGCCGGCGGCAACTACAACGTCACCGACAACAACCGCATCTACGACAACTGGCGGTTCGGCACGATGCAGTTCTGGGTGCCGGCGCCGCTGCGCGACGAGTTCGACCCGACCAAGCTGTTCGACACCTCGCACGGCAACCAGGTCACGGACAACATCATGGGCATCAAGGCCGATGGCACGGTGCAGCACAACGGCCTCGACCACTGGTGGGACGACCAGGGCATGGGCAACTGCTGGGAGGGGAATGTCTCCTCGCGCGGCAAGGCCACCCACAACTTCCTGGTCGACCCCGGCCCGTGCTCCGGCGGCGGCTCCAAGCTGCTGCCCGGCCTGGCCGTCAAGGATGTCGGCTTCCTGACCTGCAGCCAGTACGACCGCGCCGACCCGATCTGGCGGCACCCGATCGGCTGCACGTGGTTCGACAGCCCGACGAAGCCGACCGACCAGGCGACCAGCGGGCCGCTCGCCGGGCTGCTCAGCACGCCGGAAACCAGCAGCCTGAGCTCGACCGATGATCGGGGCGGTGAGGTCGCGACCTGGCTGTCGCTGGCGCTCGTCAGCCTCGCCGGCGTCCGCCTCGTCACCCTGCGTCGCCGAGCGCGGCACTGATCGCATGCGGAAGCTGCTCGTCATCGTCCTGGTCGCGGTGGTCCTCGCGATCGGGGCCGTGCCGGCGTACGCGGCGCTGTCGGAGTCGCTGTCCAGCGACGGTCCGACCTCGGTCGACGGCACCTCGGCCACGGCGGTGTTCGAGGTCGGTGACCGGCGCATCCGCGAGGTCCGCTATGTCGACCGGGCGACGCTGACCTACTCCTTCACCCTGGTCAACGACGGCCGCCTGCCGCTGACGGTCGAGGGTCTGGCGCCGCTGCCTCGCAAGCCCACGCTGCTGGCGTACCAGAAGCTGGAGGACGCCAACGGCGATGCGGAGTTCACGATCGGGGTGGGGGACCGCACGGTCGTACGCCTGTCGATGCTGATGACGGCGTGCGAGCGGTTGTCGGCGCGGGCCGGCAGCTTCGCGACGGAGGTGAGGCTGCGCATCTCGCGGCTCGGCGTGATCGACAAGGTGGTGAAGGTCGAGCTGCCCGAGGAGATCCACACCGGCTCCGCCCGCGAGGCGCTCTGCCCCAGGTCAACCTCAGAATCCCGCCCCCCGGGCTGAGGCTCAGGAGTTGGCGATCGACTTCCAGGCATCGAGCCGATCGGCGATCAGCGCAGCGCGCTGGGCCGTGTCGCTGCCGTCCAGCGTTGCCAGGTCCGCAGGGTCAGCGCGTACGTAGACACCGGACGTCCGCAGGTTGAGCGTCGGATCGGTGGGGGACCGGGTCGTCCAGTAGCCGGCCGCGCGGTCGGCCGACTCGAGATGAATCTCGCCGACTCCCTCGAAGTACGGCGCGTTCGCCTGTCGCGGACGCTCGCCCTTGTGGAAGTAGAGGAGGCCAGAAGGATCCGTCTTCTCCTTCGACGCCTCGCTCCAATAGCGCGCCGACAGCGTGCCGTCCTCCTGCCACGCGCGGCCGTTGACCTCCAGCGCCCCGGTGCGGTCCCGCGAGATCCGCAGGAGGCTGACTGCGGATGGTTCCAGCTCGCTGCGCTCCGTCAGGGAGTACTGCCACCACAGGCCCTCGATCGCGGCGAGGCGTCCCTCGGCCTCGATCGCCTTGCGCAGCTTCTGGTTGATGGCGCGGGTCTCGGCGGGGCTCGTCGGTACGTCGTACCGGATGCAGGTCAGGCCGAGCAGATCGGTCGGCAGCTTGGCTCCGTTGGCGTGCAGGATGAACGTCCGGCGCATGCCGAGGACGCCCCCGAAGAGCCCGGCCTCGAACACCACGTTGTCCCTCGGTGACGCCTGCGCCGGCGCGGCGGGATCGGCCGCGGGTATGTCGTTGGTGGTCCAGTCGTCCTGGGCGAACACGAACGCGGCGAAGTCGACCTCGTGCGTGAGCTCGACGAGACGCTCCAGCGTCGACGTGCCGGGGTTGAAGACTGTGGTCCATGGCTCGACGTCTGCGACCTCTTCGAGGCCCCGGGTCAGGGCCTGCAGCAGCTTGGCCTGCTTGCCCGACGAGCCGAGAAAGATCCGGGGTTTCATGCCGACATCCTAGAGGCGCAGCTCGACGAGACGACGTCGTAGGAACTCCTGTTCTGTGGCGTTCTCGGTCAGGCTGATCGCCCGCTCGTACGCCTGCACGGCCTCGGCCGTACGGCCGGCCCGGCGCAACAGGTCGGCGCGGATCGCGTGGAACAGGCCGAAGCCGTCGAGGTCGAGCCCGTCCACGATGTCGAGCCCGGACGCAGGACCCTCGACCTCCGCGACGGCGACGGCACGGTTGAGCGCGGCGACCGGGCTCGGCGCGATCTGCATCAGGTGGTCGTAGATCTGCACGATCTGGGGCCAGTCGGTGTCGGCTGCCGTCGCGGCGTCGCTGTGCACCGCGGCGATCGCGGCCTGCAGTTGGTACGGCCCGGGCCGGCCGCGCCGGATGCACCGGCGTACGAGGTCCTGGCCCTCCGCGATCAGGTCCCGGTCCCACAGCGAGCGGTCCTGGTCGGCAAGCAGGACGAGCCGACCACCGGACGTACGCGCCGACCGCCGCGAGTCGTTGAGCAGCATCAGCGCGAGCAGGCCGGCGGCCTCGGGCTCGTCCGGCATCAGGGCGACGAGCAACCGGCCGAGCCGGATCGCCTCGGCGCACAGGTCCTCGCGTACGAGGTCGTCGCCCGAGCTCGCGGTGTAGCCCTCGTTGAAGATCAGGTAGACCACCGCGAGCACGCCGCGGAGCCGGTCGGGCAGGTCGGCGTCGCGGGGCACCCGGTAGGGGATGTGCGCCGCACGGATCTTGCCCTTCGCGCGTACGAGACGCTGCGCCATAGTCGGCTCCGGCACGAGGAACGCGCGGGCGATCTCCGGCGTGGTCAGCCCGCCGAGCATCCGGAGGGTCAGCGCGACGCGGGCGGCGGGGGAGAGCGCGGGGTGGCAGCACGTGAAGATGAGCCGGAGCCGGTCGTCGGACACGGGACCCTCCTCCTGCGGTTCGTCCTGCTCGAGCAGCAGTGCTGCCTGGGCGTGCTTGTCGTCGCGTGAGGCTTCGCGACGGAGCCGGTCGATCGCCCGGCGGCGGGCGGTGGTGATGATCCAGCCGCTCGGGCTCGGGGGAATGCCGTCGGCGGGCCAGCGCTCGACGGCGGTGGCGAACGCCTCCTGGACCGCGTCCTCGGCGATGTCGAGGTCACCGAAGACGCGGGCCAGGACGGCCACCGCGCGGCCGTGCTCCTCACGGAACACGCGCGCGATGCCGGCGTCGTCTGCTGTCACGTCAGTAGCGGAACGGGCGTACTTCGATCGGCAGGCCCGTCGCCTCGGCGTACTTGCCCGCCCAGGCCAGCGCCGCGTCGAGGTCGGGGGAGTCGACGATCGTGAAGCCGCCGACGTGCTCCTTGCCCTCGACGTACGGCCCGTCGGTCATCAGCGTCTCGCCGTCCTGATGGCGTACGACCGTGGTCGCGTCGGGTCCGTTGAGCCCGCCCGCGAAGACCCACTCGCCGGCGGCCTTGATCTCGTCGCTGACCGCGTTGACCTTGCGCATGACCGGCTCGAGGAACTCCGGCGGGGGAGTGAACCCCGGCTCCATCACGGGTTCGATGACGTTGAGTACGTACTGCGTCATGGTGGTGCCTCCTGGGTGTGCGGCCGGCCTGCTGCCAGCCTCTCACCACCTACACGAACGAGGTGCGCCCAAATCGACACCCGGCCACCGACTTTTGAAGCGTTGCGCATGCAAAACGCTGGATTTGGCTGCGCAACGCTTCAAAATTCGGGGGGAGGGCGTGGCGAAGCCCCGACCGTCCTGGGTTGGGCCGGGGCTTCGGTATGTGGGGTTACTCCGTGACGTCGGCGGCGTCGCTGGCCTGGATCGCCGCTTCGGCCTCGGATGTCGCGCCTTCGGTCGACAGCGCGCCGCCGGAGCTCTCCAGGTGAGCGCGGACGAACCAGTGGAACAGCTCGAGCTGGCGAGCCTGGCCGATGATCATGTCCTCGGTCATCGCGTCGATGTCCGACACGGCCTCCTGCGCCTTGCGGTGGTCGGCGATGAGCATGACGTAGACCTCGTCGAGGGCGCCGAGGTGCTCGTTGGTCGTGGCGCGGCCCAGCGAGTAGTCGTCCCAGCTTCGGCCGGCGACGACCGCGCCCGGCGTGCCCTTGGGCGAGACGCCGAGGGTCGCGATGCGCTCCGCGGTCTCGTCGACCATCGCAATGACCTCGTCGACGTGCGGGTCGATCATCTCGTGCACCGCGATGAAGTGCGGGCCGACGACGTTCCAGTGCACGTGCTTGAGCGTCAGGTGCAGGTCGATCAGCGCGTTGAGGCGGTCCTGCAGGATGTTGGCGAGCTTCTCGCCCTCGGCGGTCGTGAGTCCTGGAATCGTGTACTTGGGGGCTGAAGTAGGCATGCTCATGGCCTACCCATCGAAGGGGATCTCACACGTCGGCATACCTTGTTCTCCATGGCTTTGATCGTGTGTCCTCTGTGTGTCCGCGAGGACGATGTCGTCGTCCTGCGCACCCTGCCCGACGGGCGCAAGGAGGTCGAGTGCACCGACTGCAAGTTCACGTTCCCGTACGGCTCGCCGACGCCGGAGCCCAAGCCGGTGGCCCGCAAGAGCACGCCCAGGAAGCCGGCCGCCACGGTCGTGGCGCCGCGGCCCATCGCGTACGTCGTCCCGCAGTTCCCGAAGGCCGCGGACGTCGAGCCGGCCGCCCTGGAGCGCGCCGAGGCGCTCAAGCAGGAGTTCCTGGCGACCGCGTACGAGCCTGACCCGCTGGTGGCCCGGCACTGGGCGAAGTTCAGGTGGGTCTTCTCCGCCGACGGCCTCGACAA
>NZ_JAKFCB010000362.1:0-2995 GCF_036676885.1 Aeromicrobium sp. | reverse complement strand
CCGCCCTTGATCGCGCCGCACATCAGGCGACACCCGGCTCGTCGCCGAGGGCGACCGGCACGGCACGCAGAGCACCGTATTCGGTCCACGATCCGTCGTAGTTCTTGACGTTCTCGTGACCCAGGATCTCCTTCAGCACGAACCACGTGTGCGAGCTGCGCTCACCGATGCGGCAGTAGGCGATGGTGTCCTTGGCGTCGTCGAGACCAGCCTCGGCGTAGAGGGCCTTCAGCTCCTCGTCGCTGCGGAACGTTCCATCGTCGTTGGCAGCCTTGCTCCACGGCACGTTGCCGGCGGTCGGGATGTGACCGCCGATCTGGGCCTGCTCCTGCGGCAGGTGCGCCGGGGCCAGGAGGCGGCCGGCGTACTCGTCGGGGCTGCGGACGTCGATCAGGTTCTTGTTGCCGATGGCCGCGATGACCTCGTCACGGAACGCACGGATCGACTCGTCGGCGTCCTTGGCGACATACGTCGTCGCGGGACGGTCAGTGACGTCCGTGGTCAGCTCGCGCGAGTCGAGCTCCCACTTCTTGCGGCCGCCGTCGAGCAGACGCAGGTTGTCGTGGCCGTAGTACTTCAGGTACCAGTACGCGTAGGCGGCGAACCAGTTGTTGTTGCCTCCGTAGAACACGAGCGTGTCGTCGTTGCCGATGCCCTTGGACGACAGCAGCGCCTCGAGCTTCTCCTTGCTGACGAAGTCGTGGCGGACGCCGTCCTGGAGGTCCTTCTTCCAGTCGAGCTTGACGGCGCCGGGGATGTGTCCCTTGTCGTACGCCTCGGCGTCCTCGTCGACCTCGACGAGAACGATCGACGGGTCAGCGAGATGTTCCTCGACCCAGTCTGCGGTGACGAGCGCGGATTCGCGGCTCATGCTGTACCTCCGTTGTGTGCCCGGGATGGGCGTTGGTTGATGAGACAGTGCTTGTTGGGTGGGCGGATGAAGTTGTCAGACGCGAACCGGCGTCAACCGGCGCAGCGCCAGGTAGAGCTCGCAGCCGAGGCACAGGCCCACGGATGCGTTGAGCAGGGCGGCCACGAGTGCGAAGACCGTGGCGACGTAGCCGACCGCCGTCGCTCCCGCGAGGAAGGCGACGAGGGCGGCAGCGGTGAACCCGAGACCGACGACCTGGGCGAACCGCGGCGGACGGGAGTCCTCAAGCTCGGCCGGCCGCCCGATCCGCGGGCGTACGACTTTGGCGAAGAGGACCGAGTAGGGCGACGCCTGCAGGCTGACCAGGGCCGCGACCGCGAAGACCGCGACCTGGAACGCCAGCAGGACGGTGCTGACCGGCGCAGGAGTGATCAGCACCAGGGCGAGGACGCCGGCGGTGATGCCGGCGGCGACGCGCAGACCACGAGGGTCCACCTGTGTGGGTTGGGACATGTTGCTCCTGCGCTGGGGCACGGCCCGGCATGGCCTGGGCGTGCGGGAACTGACGGACGAAAGGTGTCAGCGCATTCGACACAGCGAGGAGCGCGTGCGGCAGTTGTCGACTGCGCGCCGCCTCGTCAGGTGTGTCGTCTCAAGCATGTGCTCAAGAGTAGGGGCACCTGCCGGGTCATTCACTCCGTCGTCTCATGATGTGGACTGTTGTCCCACATGCTGGCGGGAAGGTTGAAATCGCAGGCCGTTATCGTGGGTCGCCGACGGCCTGTCCGAGGGCTGCCAACACCTGTTCGCGACGCGGAAGCCCTGATGCGCGGGTCGTCACGACGCCGTCGGTGTCGAGAACCAGAACCGTCGGCGTACGCATGATGCCGAACCTGCGCACCAGGCCGAGGTGCTCCTCGGCATCGATGTCGACCGCCACGACGCCGTCGACCTTGGCCGCGATGTCGTTGAGCAGCACCCGTGTCGCCCGGCACGGGCTGCAGAACGCGCTCGAGAACTGGACGAGGGTGGCGCGCTCACCGAGCTCGGCCCCGATGTCGGCCGCGGCGAGCACCTGGGCATCGGTCTGCGGCGAACGGTCCGAGAATCGGCCATTCCTGATCTTGAGCGCCCACGCCACGGCCACCGTCAACACGACGGCGGCAAGGAGCGCCACGATTCCGGCCATGCCTCCAGCGTACGGGCCTCATGTTGCGCGCCTGAGGGACTGGGCAGCTCCCGCGAGCTCTGCGAGCAGTGGGGCAACGAGGACGTGATCGAGACCCGACCCGTTCCCGGGCTGTCTCAGAGGCCGGGCGCACCCACGAGCTGGCCGCCGATGTAGACCAGCGGCGCGGCCAGCGCGACCGACATCGCACCGGGGAACCCCCAACCCGCCGCGGCATGCGTACGACCTCGGGACCACGCGCGGCCGAGCACCTGGCCCAGCACGGCGAAGAACGCCACAGCGGACCCGACCGCGACCCCGAAGACCCACGTGAGGGTCGAGTCGAGGAAGATCGCGACCGACGCTCCTCCCCCGGCTCCCGCGAGGACCGCCGCCGATGCGCACAACCAGCGGTCGATCGGCACGAGCCAGACCAGTAGCCCGGCCGCGAGGCCCCCCGCGCCGACAGCCACGGCGTCGGCATCGCCCAATGACTGGGCCCCGCCGATCCAGCCCGTCGACAGCGCTGCGAAGGTGCCGAGGGTCACGGCGTACGCCGTGGAGGGGACGAGGTCGTGGCGGCCGTCCTTGCGGAGCATCTGCGCGATGAGTGCGACGAACACCGAGACCGCGATCGCCGGAAGGATCCCGGCCATCATGCCGTTGTCGGTCGCACCCACCACATCAGCCGAAGTGCCGTCCGCGCCGTTCAGCAGGTCCGGCTCGAGCGTGATGACCGTCGCCGCGAGACCGCCGCTCAACGCCGCCACGAAGTGAGGGGACCGGATGGAGTGCCCGGCGGCGTCGACGGCGGGCGGGGCCAGTGCGATCAACACCTGGACGAGGATGACCGCCGCGCCGACGAACACCGGGTCGGTGTAGGCCGCCAGGGTGATGACCCCGGCCAGCGCGAGGGACAGCAGGGTCGATCCGAGGCGTGACACCCCCGCATGATG
>NZ_JAKFCB010000361.1:0-2828 GCF_036676885.1 Aeromicrobium sp. | reverse complement strand
GGGTTGACGGTGTCGTTGGCGCCGATGACCAGCACGACCGACGTGCCGTCGAAGTCGTCGTTGATCTCGTCCATCTCGAGCGCGATGTCGTACGGCACCTTGGCCTCGGCGAGGAGCACGTTCATGTGGCCGGGCAGGCGGCCAGCGACGGGGTGGATGCCGAAGCGCACCTCGACGTCCTTGTCGCGGAGCTTGCGGACCAGGTCGGCGACGGGATACTGCGCCTGCGCGACGGCCATGCCGTAGCCGGGCGTGATGATCACGGACTTGGCGTTCTTGAGCAGGTCGGCGGTGTCGGCGGCGTTGATCTCGCGGTAGTCGCCGTAGTCGGTGTCATCCGGGCCCGACGCCTCCATGCCGAAGCCGCCGGCGATGACCGAGATGAAGGACCGGTTCATCGCCTGGCACATGATGTACGACAGGTAGGCACCCGACGACCCGACGAGCGCGCCCGTGACGATCAGCGCGTTGTTGTTGAGCAGGAAGCCTGACGCGGCCGCGGCCCAGCCGGAGTACGAGTTGAGCATCGACACCACGACCGGCATGTCGCCGCCGCCGATCGAGGCGACGAGGTGCCAGCCGAGGGCGAGCGCGACGACCGTGACCGCGATGAGCAGGCCGAGGTTGGGCGACGCCACGAACCAGATCGTCAGGACCGCGAACGCGAGCAGCGCGCCGATGTTGAGGTAGTTCTTGCCCGGCAGCATCAGCGGTGCGGACTTGATCCGCGCCGACAGCTTGAGGAACGCGACGATCGAGCCGGTGAACGTGACGGCGCCGATGAACACGCCGACGAACACCTCGGCGTTGTGAATGTCCTCGAGCGAGCCGGTGAGGTGGCTGTCCTCGAGGTGACCGTTCCAGCCGACGAGCACCGCGGCGAGACCGACGAAGCTGTGCAGCAGCGCGATCAGCTCGGGCATACCGGTCATCTCGACCTTGCGGGCGCGCCACAGGCCGATGACGGCGCCGATCACGACCGCAACGAGCAGCAGGATGATGCCGAGCGCATCGGACACGTCCACCACGACGATGAACGTCGCGACGAGGGCGATGCCCATACCGACGATGCCGTAGACCACGCCCTGGCGGGACGACTCGTGCTTGGACAGTCCGGCGAGGCTGAGGATGAACAGCAACGCCGCGACGAGGTATGCCGCGGTGGCGACGCTTTGCGAGGTCATCCGGGATCAGCCTTTCGAGAACATGCTGAGCATGCGTCGGGTCACGGCGAAACCACCGAAGACGTTGATGCTGGCGAGCAGGATCGCGACGAACGAGAGCGTACGGATCACGGCGTCGTCCTGCGCGACCTGCTGCATCGCGCCGACCACGATGATGCCGGAGATCGCGTTGGTCACCGACATCAACGGCGTGTGCAGCGCGTGGGCCACGTGGCCGATGACGTAGAAGCCGACCACGATCGCCAGCACCAGCACCGTGAAGTGCTCCGGCAACGGCTCGGGCGCGTACGCGTTGACGAGGAACAACGCCAGGATGCCGATGCCGATCAACGACAGCTTGCGCTGCGTCGACATCGGCTGCTTGGCCGGCTTGGGCTCCACCTTGGTGGCGGGTTCTGCGGCGGCGGGTGCCGCCGAGACCTGCACCGGAGGCGGCGGCCACAGCACCTCGCGATCACGTACGACCGTGATCGTGCGCTGCACGACGTCGTCCAGGTCGAGGACGAGCTGACCGTCCTTGCCCGGAGTCAACAGCTTCATCAGGTTGACCAGGTTGGTGCCGTAGAGCTGCGAGGCCTGCGTCGGCAGCCGGCCGGCCAGGTCGGTGTAGCCGATGATCGTCACGCCGTTGTCGGTCACGACCGCCTCGCCGGCGACCGTGCCCTCGACGTTGCCGCCGTTCGACGCGGCCATGTCGACGATGACGCTGCCGGCCTTCATGCTGGCGACGTCCTTGGCGGTGATGAGCCGCGGCGCCGGGCGGCCGGGGATCAGCGCCGTCGTGATGATGATGTCGACGTCGGCGGCCTGCTCCGAATAGATCTCGGCGGCCCGCCGGTCGTAGTCCTCCGACGTCGCCTTGGCGTAGCCGTCGGTGCTCTGCTCGGTCTCGACGTCGACCGGCAGGTACTCACCGCCGAGCGACGCGACCTGGTCGGCGACCTCGGCCCGCGGGTCCGTCGCACGTACGATCGCGCCCATGCTGTTGGCCGTGCCGATCGCCGCGAGTCCGGCGACGCCGACGCCGGCGACCAGCACCTTGGCCGGTGGGACCTTGCCCGCCGCGGTGATCTGGCCGGTGAAGAACCGGCCGAACACGTGCGCCGCCTCGATCACCGCGCGGTAGCCGGCGATGTTGGCCATCGAGCTCAGCACGTCCATCGACTGTGCGCGGGAGATGCGCGGCACGGCGTCCATCGCCAGCACCGTGATGGGTCGCTTGGCGAGCGCCTCGACGAGGTCGGGGTTCAGCGCGGGGCTGATCAGGCTGATGAGGGTGGCGCCGTCGGCGAGCTTCTGGATCTCGAAGGGCGACGGGGCGTTGACCTTGAACACGATGCCGCTGTGCCACACGTCGACCGACGGCGCGATCACCGCGCCGGCCTCGACGTATGCCTCGTCGGTGAACGATGCCTTGGCGCCCGCGCCCGACTCGACCGCCACGACATACCCGAGGCCGATCAGCTGGCGTACGGTCGCCGGCGTCGCGGAGACGCGGGTCTCGCCCGGATTCGACTCGGCAACGACACCGATCACCGCTGCGGGCGGGGTCTCTTGCTGTCCGTCGCTCATTCGGCGAACGTTATCTGTTCGCAACACACCGCGACCACCCCGTGAGACTCGCGTCTCATTCTTCGGGTACGC
>NZ_JAKFCB010000360.1:0-12282 GCF_036676885.1 Aeromicrobium sp. | reverse complement strand
TTCCCACGGCCTTCACCCCCTCTCCATCAGTTCCTGTCGTCGGGTGGAGATCGGTCGGGTTCTGTGCGGGCATGAGTCGTGTATCGGGCTTCGTGGTCATAGCGCGCCTCCTTTCTGGAAGGTTGGATGGGTGGAATAGGTGTGCGGGCAAAAGAAAAACCGCCTCAGATCGAAGATCCGAAGCGGCAGAAGTGCCAACAGGTGAGGGCTACTTCAGGTGCACTGCTTCGGAGGTCGGACGGGCAAAAGACGCGACGGCATCGCGGCCGGTACGGCCGAGAGTCGTGATGATGAGCTTCTTCATGGGTCCACCTCCTTCTACAGTTCGAGCCCCTTGCGGAGCAGTTCGAGAAACGTATCGTAACTGACGACAGGTTGTAAACCGCTCGGCGTGTCGTCCTTCGCTCACAGAGCTCGCTCCCGGTCGGTCGCGGGCGACCTCCCCAGGAACCGGCTTCCAATCGCAGGCGAAAGGCTCGGGCGAGGTCAGTCGAACTCCAGGCGGTCATCGATCTCGTCTCTGGAGTAGCCGCTGGCATACAGGAGATCCGCGGCCAGCGAGCGCACCTGCGCGGCGATCGAGGCGCTGTTCATCGTCATGGCGTCCGGCAGCGCAGCGGACGCCATCCTGGCCGCCTCGATCAGCTCCTGACGCGCGTGGTCGAAGTCATCGTGCTCGGACAGGTCGTCGGCGAAGATGCCGATGGCGCGCGCCAACGCGTCGATGGCCAGGTCCATGTCGGGCGGCACGATCTCACCGCGGCGCAGCAGCGCCGAGGTCTTGCGAGCCAGGACGCGAGCATCACGGATCGCGTTGTCGAGGTCTCGGACCGTGGCGACGTACGTCTGCACGTGCTCCCGCTGCTTCCAGCGCATCGGCGACATGCGAGCGATCTCGCTGACGTTGGCGGCCGTCGACGTCATCGACTCGACCTGCGGCTGCATCGACCGCGCCTCGGCGAGGGCGACGTCGGCCAGCGCGGCATCGACCGTGCGCAGCGCCTGGGCGGTACGGCTCAGGATGCCCGCCAGGCGTCGGAGGAAGCCCTGCACCTCGCGGTCGATGTCGCGGATCGGGTTGCGCGGGATCAGCAGGACCATCGCCAGGCCCATCGCCCCGCCCACCAGCGCGTCGAGGAAGCGGGTCACGGCGGGGTTGCCCGACCCCGCGAGCGGAATGACCGCCGCGAGCAGGACCGACGAGGTCGCGGCCTGGGTCAGCGCCAGCCCCTTGAGGCCGACGAGTGTCCCGGCCACGACCGTCAACGTCACGATCAACGCCATCTGCCAGGTTCCACGCCCGATGCCGAGGATCAGCAGCTCCCCCACCAGCACGCCGAGTGACACGCCGGCCACCAGCTCGTACGACGTCCGGCCGCGCAGTCCGGCACCGGAGATCAGCACGATGATGCACGCGATCGGGGCGAAGAACGCCTGCTCGTGGTCGAGCACGTGGGTCGCGATGAAGTACGCGAGCGCGGTGCCGAGGCTCAGCCGCAGGAGCGTGCGCCAGCGACGGCGCAGGATGTAGAGGCGATCCTGCAACGTGTCGGCCGGCCTGAGCAGCCGAAGACTGCGCAACGGGATGTCACGTGCCGGGCTCACGAGTCAGAGCGACACATGAACGTACGCAACATGGTCAGCGCACGAGCCGGCGGATGACGATGATCCCGGCGACGACGGCAACCGTGCCGCCGACCAGCGGGACGATCGTGCCCAGCTTGGGCGAACCCGTCTCGTCGATGAACCGGGAGCGGAGGTTGTGGAGGCTTCTGCGGGCGATGTTGCGAGGATTCGTCCGGTCGATAAGGGCGTCAACGGTGTCCGCCAGCCGCTCCCGGATCTCGTCGATCTCGTCGACCATCTGGTCGGGTTTCGCCTTAGCCACGTCGTGCCTCGCTCACCTGGGTCTACGGAGGGTGCAGGCCACTCACCTGCACACGTACGTCAGGATAGTGCCCATGACGACGCGCCTGCAGCCTGGAGACAAGGCACCCGACTTCACGCTCGTGAACGACGCCGGTGAAGAGGTGAGCCTCTCCGACTTCCACGGCCAGAAGGTCATCGTCTACTTCTACCCCGCGGCGATGACTCCCGGCTGCACCAAGCAGGCCTGCGACTTCAGCGACTCGATCGACCGCCTGCAGGCCGAGGGCTACACCGTCCTGGGCATCTCGCCGGACAAGCCCGAGAAGCTCGCGAAGTTCCGCGAGCGCGACGGCCTGACGATCACGCTGCTGTCGGACCCGTCCAAGGAGGTCCTGCTGGAGTGGGGCGCGTTCGGCGAGAAGAAGCTCTACGGCAAGGTCGTCGAGGGGGTCATCCGGTCGACGTTCGTCGTCGAGGACGGCAAGATCGCCCTCGCGCAGTACAACGTCAAGGCCACGGGGCACGTGGCCAAGCTGCGGAAAGACCTCGGGCTCGGCTCGTAGTGCAGCGACTCCGTGAGGTCACCGCTGAAGTGACCGGCTTGTCCCGAGTACGCGAGTAGGTGACGCCTACCCGCGTCGCGGTGTCGGCTCACCTATTCTTGACTCGGGGCCGGTGTGGTGGAACTGGTAGACACGCAGGATTTAGGATCCTGTGCTTTCGAGCGTGCAGGTTCAAGTCCTGTCACCGGCACCAACTACGTGTTGCTGGCGCTCCGTAGCCACGGCTTCGGAGTCAGGGGCCGTTTCGCCTTGCTCCGCAGGGGTATGTCTCCGACTCCGGTTCCCGAGGTGGGAGCCATCAGAGGGAGGCACACCCCATGCCGAACGTCGTCACGCCCTTCAGCCGCAAGCGCCACACGACCGCCCAGCAGTCGACGACCGCGCATCCCCGTCATCGTCGCGACGGCTACTTCGACGAGCAGGACCAGTGGCACGACTCGTCGGAGACGAGCGAGCCCGGTCCCCGGAGTGCGAAGGGCTGATTCACCACGGGACAGGACCGTCGAGGTCGACGAACGTACCCGTCGGGCCGTCCGCAGGGATGAACGCCATCTCCACCACGGTGCGCGCCGCGTCGTGCGCCGTCGTCGGTGCTGCGGCGCGGTTGTCGGGCCCGCCGAGGTCGGTCTGGACCCAACCCGGGCACACCGAGTTGACCCGAACCGGCGTGTCGCCCAGCGACTTCGCCAGCGCGACCGTCAAGCCGTTGAGCGCGGCCTTGGAGGTCTGATACGCCGGCACGACCATCGAGGCATACGGCGACGTCGGGTCCAGCTGATCCGCCAGTGAGCCCATGCGGCTCGACACGTTGACGATGCGTCCGGCCTCCGAGGCGCGGAGCAGCGGCAGGAATGCCTGCGACACCGCGGCGGCTCCGAACACGTTGGTCTCGAACGTCCGGCGGAACAGCTCGATGTCGAGTGGCTGCAGAGCGCCCGGTGTCGTTGCCTCCGGCAGGATGCCCGCGTTGTTGACGAGGATGTCGAGGCGGCCGAAATCTCGCTCGACCCGCTCTGCCGCCTCGGCGATGCTGGCCGCCGACTCGACGTCGAGGCTGAGGGGCCAGCACTCGAGGCCCTCGTCGCGCAGCTCGGCCGCCGCGATCTCGGCCTTGGCGGCGTTGCGTGCACCGAGCAGGACGGTGGCCCCTGATTCGCCCAGGAGCCGGGCGGTCGCGAGGCCGAGCCCGCGGTTGGCGCCGGTCACGAGGGCGACGGCGGTGGTCTGTTGGGTGATCGTCATGCCTTCATCGTGTGCGCTCGCGCCTCGCGATGCTGGCGTCAATCGGACGTCCATGCTCAGGCGCGCGACTCCAGCAGCCTCGCTGTCGCACGTGCCAGGTGCTGGCGTACGGCCTTCTCGCCGAGGCGTTGGACGCCGGCGAGGTAGTCGCGGTGCTCGGTGCACAGCTGGGTGCCGTCGTACTGTGACCGCAGCTGGTTGAGGAAGAGCAGCATCTCGGTGTCGAGCCGCTCGTACGCCTCGGTGATCCGCGGGCTGCCGGCCGCCGCCACCAGGGCTCGGTGGAACATCGAGTGCGCCTGCTCGGGGGAAGGATCGGTGCCCATCAGATCGGCCGCCGAGACGAGCGGCGCGAGGAGCTCGTCCGGCCAGGAGTCACCGTGCGCGGCCCGGAGCAGCCGGACCGCCTCGGACTCCAGCGCCGTGCGCAGCTGCTGCAGCGCGACCACGTCGGCGTCGCTGAACGACGTGACGCGAACGCCCCGGTATGCCTCAGACACCAGGAGACGCTCGGCAACGAGGCGCTCGAGGGAGCGACGGACCGTGTGCCGCGAAAGGTCGTACTCCTCGGCCAGCGCCTCCTCACGCATGGGTGCACCGGGCTCGAGCTCGCCCGACAGCACCCGGCGCCGCAGCTCGGCGGCCAGGCGGTCCGCGCCCGTCGTGCGCTCGGTCACGCCGGCACCCGCTCGACTCGACGACCCGGGACCGCCAGCAGCACGACGCCCCCGAGCAGCACCACGAGCCCGATCCAGCCCGGCGTCGACAGGCGCTCGTCGAGCAGCACCACGCCGAGGAGGGACGCCGCCATCGGCTCGACCAGCGTCAGCGTCGAGACCGTGGAAGCCCTGAGGCTCTGCAGGCCGATCGCGAACAGGACGTACGCCACGGCGACCGTCGCGGCGGCCAGCCAGACGACCATCGCCAGCCCTGCGGCCGAGCCGAGCCACGACAGGTCGACAAGCAGGAGGAACGGGGCCCCCATCAGCGCGGCCGTGCCGAAGATGCTGCCGATCGCCGTGGTCGCGCTCGCTCCGTCGTCGAGGAGGCGCTTGGCGGCCAGTGCGTAGACCGCGTACGAGAGCGCCGCACCGAGCGACGCCGCGATCCCGGCGAGGCTGATGCCCCCGTCGGCTCGGTCGAAGAGCCCGCCGAGCAGCACCACGCCGATCACGGCGCATCCGGTGGCGATGAACCAACGTCGCGGCGGCCGCCTGCGGATGACCAGCCACTCGAGCAGGCCGGTGAACGCAGGGGCGGCGCCGAGCGTGACGACCGCGCCGACCGCCACGCCGTTGAGTCCCACACCGGCGAAGAACGTCGGCTGGTACGCCAGGACGGCCGCGCCGCCCAGCAGCACGACCCAGAGCGGCAATCGCGTCGGAGGCGTTCCTACGCCCGAGCGACCGGCGGCCCACCACGCGACCAGCGCGAGCAGGCCACCGCCCGCCACGATCCGGGTCAGTCCGACAGCGGCGGCCGAAGCCGAGTCCGGGCCGTACGCCTGAGCCGTCCCGGTCGTGCTGAAGCACACCGCGGCAACGATGACGAAGAGGACCGGACGCACGCCATATTGTTACACAATCTTGGACGGTCAGGGCGCCAGCTTGGGCAGGCCCTTCTTGAGCGAGGTCGCGATGCCCTTGCCGAGCAGTCCGGCGAGACCGGGAATCGGCAGGTCGAACCCGATCGTGTAGTCGAGGAACGTGCCACCGTCGGCCGTCGGGGTCAGCTTCTGCACACCCCAGTGATTGCGAAGGGGGCTGCCTTTGCTGATCTTGTACTCGATCAGCCGGTTGGGCTCAGCCTGGGTGGTGGTCTCCTGGAAGGCCGGCAGCGGCCCGATCTTGAGGGCCCGCGTCGAGCCGGGTCCGTTTCGCGAGGTGTCGCCGTCGCAGATCCTGGTGATCTTGGCGCCGAAGACCGGCCCGAGATTCTCGTGCTCCGTCAGCTTCTCGAAGATCGTGGCGGGATCGGACGTGTACGTGTGCGTCACGTGGACGCGCTGGGGTGAGGCCATAGCGGGTGAGTCTAGGCTGACCTCCCATGGAGCGGCATCGCGTGGTCTCGGGTCACCGATGAGCCGTTCGGAGCTTCAGCAGCCGGTCAGCGCCGGAATCATCGCGATGGTCGTGGGTTACACGAGCTCGTTCGCCGTGGTCCTCACCGGACTTGCCGCCGTCGGCGCCGATCGTCGCGAGGCCGCGTCGGGGCTGCTGGCGCTCTGCTTGACACAGGCGGTCGGCGTCATCTGGCTGAGCCGGCGCCATCGGATGCCGATCGTCCTGGCGTGGTCGACCCCGGGTGCCGCGCTGCTCGCCGGGATGAGCGTGGTCGACGGTGGCTGGCCGGCCGCGGTCGGTGCCTTCATGCTGGCCGGAGCGGCGTACGTCCTCACCGGCTTCTGGCCCGCGCTGGGACGCCTGATCGCCCGCATCCCCGGCCCCATCGCGCAGGCCATGCTCGCCGGCGTGGTGCTGGAGCTGTGTCTCGCGCCGGTCGACAGCCTCGTCGACAACCCGGGCGCAATCGTGCCGATCGCGCTGGTCTGGCTGATCGGCGTGCGCCTCGCCCCACGCTGGGCCATTCCCGCAGCGTTCGTGACCGCGGGCGTCGTGATCGGCATCGACATGATCCGTCGCGGTGAGGGCGTCGCCTCGTCGACCCTGATCCCTGAGCTCGCGTTGACCTGGCCGGCGTTGAGCTGGGAGGCGGTCGTCGGCATCGCGCTGCCGCTCTACATCGTCACGATGGCGTCGCAGAACGTCCCAGGGGTCGCGATCATGAAGTCGCTCGGGTACGACCTGCCGTGGCGCGACTCGATCGTCACCGCGGGCGTCGCCACGATCGCCGGCGCCGCGGCCGGAGCCCACTCGACCAACCTGGCCGCCATCAGCGCCGCGCTCGCCGCCGGCCCCGACGCAGGTCCGGACCGGAGCCGGCGGTGGATCGCGTCGCAGTCGGCGGGGGTGACGTACGTCGTGCTGGCGGCGGCATCCGCTGCGCTCGCGGCGCTGGTGTCCGTCGCACCCATCGGGGTCATCGCGACCGTCGCCGGCCTGGCGCTGGTCGGCACGCTTGCGGACTCGCTCCAGGGCTCGATGTCACAGCGCAAGGGCCGCGAGGCCGCGGTCGTGACGTTCCTCGTCGCGGCGTCGGGCATCACGGCGTACGGCGTCGGCGCGGCCGCCTGGGCCATCGTCGCCGGACTCGTGGTCCACGCCATCTTGGAGTGGAGCCCGAGGGGGCGTGGTTGAGGTGTTTCGCATCCTGTTCTACGAGCCCCGTATCGCCGGCAACACCGGCGCGGCGATCCGTCTCGCCGCCGTGACTGGGGCCGAGCTGCATCTGGTGGAGCCGCTGGGATTCGACCTCGAGGAGTCCAAGCTGCGGCGGGCCGGACTCGACTACCACGACCTCGCCGTCATGACCGTGCACGCGGACCTCGACGCGGCCTTCGAGGCGCTCGGGCCGGCACGGGTCTACGCGTTCACGGCCGGCGGAGAGCAGCTCTACACCGACGTGGCGTACGTGCCGGGCGACGTCCTGATGTTCGGCCCCGAGCCGACCGGCCTGCCCGCCGAGGTGCTCGACGATTCGCGCGTGACGGCCCGCGTACGCCTGCCGATGCTGCCGGGTCGGCGCTCGATGAACCTCGCCAACACCGCATCGGTCGCGGTCTTCGAGGCGTGGCGCCAGCAGGGTTTCGCGCTCCCCGACCAGCCCATCGAGCCAGGTTCTCATGAACCGCTCGGATGAGGTTTGGTGACTTTTGGATTGACTTCGGCCATTCGGTCCTGACCGACGACGGATCAGACTTACAGTTGCGCTCTCAGCAGCAGAGAAAGCGCACGAATGACACTTCGCAGGGCGACCGCTCGACGGTCAGTGGCTCTCGCCATCTTGGCCGCGCTGCTGATCGCCCCCTTCATCGCCTGGCAGGGCGCGACGGGTGATGAGCGCGTGACGGTCTCCCCGCTCGCCCCTCGCGGCATCGTCGTGGTCGGCGACTCGATCACCGCCCGTTACAACGACGAGCCGGGTGACGAGAAACAGGGTTGGTGGAGCATGACCGGCGACCACTTCGATGCGAAGGTCACCCGGTATGCGCAGTCGGGCTCGGGCTATCTCCGCCCCGGACTTGCCTGCACCGGCAACACCTTCATCGATCGCCCCGAGGCGTACGCCGGGCCGGCGCCGTCACTCCTGATCATCGAGGGTGGGCGCAACGACTGGGCGACCTGCGAGGACGGCAACTTCATCCCGGCCACCGACGACGCGATCGAGCACGCCGTGGACCGCTACCTGGACACCCTGCAGACGTTCCTGCCCGAGTCGACCCGCATCATCGTGCTGGGCCCGCCGTGGGGTCCCCACGACCCGGCCAACCAGGTGCGCGTCACCGCGATCATCAAGGCACAGGCCGAGAAGCACGGGATCCAGTTCATCAGCACGACCGGCGCACTGACCGCTGATCGCGTCACCGATGGGGTGCACCCCAACCGCAAGGGCAGCCTGGCCATCGCGCGCCGGGTCATCTCGGCGCTCGACCAGCCGGCCTAGCCGAGCGCGTCGACCACGGCGGGCGCGATCGCCGTGAGCGCCTTCCCGCGGTGGCTGATGCGGTCCTTCTCGCCTGCCGGCAGCTCCGCCGTCGAGACGTCGTAGCCGTCGGCGGCGAACAGCGGGTCGTAGCCGAAGCCGCCCTCGCCCTGCTCCGATCGCAGGATGCGCCCCGGCATCTCGCCCAGCTCGATCACCTCGGTGCCGTCGGGCGTGCACAGGGCAACCGCGCACCGGAACCGTGCCGTGCGCCGCTCCTCCGGTATGTCCGACAGCTGGCTCAGCAGGAGCGCGTTGTTGGCGGCGTCTCCCCCGGCCTCCTTGGCCACGCCCGACCAGCGGGCCGACAGGACGCCCGGCATGCCGTTGAGGGCATCGACGCAGAGGCCCGAGTCGTCAGCCAGCGACGGCAGCCCAGTGGCCGCGAGGCAGGCCCGCGCCTTGATCAGCGCGTTGCCCTCGAACGTCGGCTCGGTCTCGGCCGGCTCGTCGTACGGGGTCACGTCGGCGAGGCCCAGCACCTCGATGCCGGGAACCAGCGGTTCGAGGATCCGGCGCAGCTCTGCGAGCTTCTTGGCGTTGTTGGACGCCAGGACGACGCGGCTAGGCACGAGCGAGGGCGTCGTTCTGCAGCTTGGTCAGGTCGGCGCAGCCCTTGGCGGCGAGCTCGAGCAGCGCATCGAGCTCGGGCTTGTCGAACGGCGCACCCTCGGCGGTGCCCTGCACCTCGATGAACTTGCCGCCACCAGTCATGACGACGTTCATGTCGGTCTCGGCGCGGACGTCCTCGACGTACGGGAGGTCGAGCATCGGGACGCCGTCGATGATGCCGACGCTGATCGCCGCGATCGACTCGACGAGAGGCTCGCCGATCAGGGCGCCCTTGGAGCGCAGGTGCTCGACGGCGTCGGCTAGCGCGATGTAGGCGCCGGTGATCGCCGCCGTGCGGGTGCCTCCGTCGGCCTGCAGGACGTCGCAGTCGATCGTGATGGTGTTCTCGCCGAGTGCCTTGTAGTCGATCGCGGCCCGCAGCGATCGCCCGACGAGGCGGGAGATCTCGTGCGTACGTCCGCCGATGCGACCCTTGACCGACTCACGCGGTGAGCGGTCGTGCGTCGCCTGCGGCAGCATCGCGTACTCGGCGGTGACCCAGCCGAGGCCCGAGCCCTTGCGCCAGCGCGGCACACCCTCGCTGGCGCTCGCGGCACAGAGCACCTTGGTCTTGCCGAACTCGATGAGGCACGAGCCCTGCGCGTAGTCGAGCCAGTTGCGGGTGATGGTCACGGGTCGGAGCTGATCGGCACTGCGGCCATCTTCGCGGGTCATGCCGCGAGCCTATCGGGCACGCCGCCGCGTCCCGGTTCGGCCAGTGAGCGTGGCATCCGCGCCCGTCCGGCAAGGCAGAGGAGAGAGGCGCACCGGGGTTGTGCGCCGACCGACGATAACGCCGCCGGGCGGGATGCGGGGTCGCGCGAACCGGGCCGGGGCGCGGTGGGGCGCCCTAGGGCAGGTCGTAGGTCGAGCCGGCGGTCACCAGCTCGTAGGAGCCGTCCCACGTCGTCTTGACGTCCGACTCGACCTCGGCGCGATCGGTCCACGCAGGTATGTGCGTCACGAGCAGCTGGCCCACGCCGGCCCGGGTGGCGTATGCGCCGGCCTCCGCGCCGGTGAGGTGCAGGTTGGGCGGGTTTGCAGCGGACTCGACGAACGACGCCTCACAGAGGAACAGGTCGGCGCCCGTGGCGAGCTCGGCGAGTGCCTCGTCCGGCCCGGTGTCGCCGGAGTAGACCAGCGAGTGCCCCTCGGTGGCGACGCGGATGGCGTACGCGGGCACGGGGTGGTCGACAAGGATCGAGGTGACGGTGAACGGCCCGAGGTCGACCGTCCCGCCGTCCTGCCAGTCGCGGAAGTCGAACTGCTCGGTCATGCCGACCGGATCCTGGATGCCGTAGGCGGTGGCGAGGTAGTCGCCGGCCCCGGCCGGAGCCAGCACCGGGATGCGGTCGAGCGGGCCGTCCGGGTGGTACTTGCTGACCACGTAGAAGCCCGACAGGTCGAAGCAGTGGTCGGCATGCAGGTGCGAGATCGCGATCGCGTCGATGTCGTGGAGGTCGCACACGCGCTGCAGGTTGCCAAGGGCGCCGGACCCGAGGTCGATGAGCAGCCGATAGGTACGTCCCTCGAACGGCGCCTCGACGAGATAGCAGCTCGCGGGCGAGTCCGGTCCCGGGAACGACCCCGCGCAGCCGATGACGGTCAGCTTCATACCGCGCCGACCCAGGAGAACTGGCGGGCCGACTCGACCTCGGGTCCGAGGAACCGGCGAGCCAGCATCGTGAACTCCTCGGGGCGGCCGGTCGTCAGGAAGCCGTGCTCGGGCTCGGGCAGCGAGAGGTCGCGCTCGAGGCCTTCGCGCACCAGCAGGGCGTACACGTCCTTGGCGGTCTCCTCGGCGCTCGACACCAGCGTGACGCCGTCGCCCATGACGTACGAGAGGACACCGGTGAGCAGCGGGTAGTGCGTGCAGCCGAGGACCAGGGTGTCGACCTCGAGCTCGATCAGCGGCCGGAGGTAGCCCTCGGCTGCCGCGAGCAGCTCGGGGCCGCTCGTGATGCCGGCCTCGACGAGCTCGACGAACTTCGGGCAGGCCTGGGTGTGCAGCGTGATGCCCGGGTTGGCCGCGAAGGCGTCGTCGTACGCCCGGGAGGTCGCGGTCGCCTCGGTGCAGATCACGCCGATCGAGCCGTTGCGCGTGGCGCTGACGGCGCGCCGGGTGGCCGGCACGATGACCTCGACGACGGGGACGTCGTAGCGTTCGCGGGCGTCTCGCAGGACCGCCGCGCTGGCGGAGTTGCAAGCGATGACGAGGACCTTGACACCCTGGGCGACGAGGTGGTCGAGGCACTCGAGGGCGTACTCGCGCACCTCGGAGATGGGTTTGGGGCCGTACGGCTGGCGGGCCGTGTCGCCCAGGTAGAGCACCGGTTCGTGCGGCAGCTGGTCGAGAACGGCTCGGGCGACCGTCAGGCCGCCGAAGCCGGAGTCGAAGATGCCGATCGGTGAATTGCTCACAACCGAAAAGCGTACGGGTGCGGAGTGTTACGACAAAGTGAACAGGCCGCAGATCACACATGATCTCCGGCTCCCCCGCCCAGCGGGCTACAGCGGCAGCTTGGGCTGGGGTGGGGCGTGTGCCGGGTCGACGCCGTCGAACAGCGACGAGACCGACTCACCGGCGTGGATGCGGGCGATCGCCTCGGCGAACAGCCCGGCGACGGAACGCACCTGCAGCTCGGGCCATTCCGCCGGTGGCGGGACGGTGTCGGTCGTGACGACCTCGGTGATCGAGGGATGGTTGCGGAGCCGCTCGACCGCCTTGCCGGTGAAGAGACCGTGCGTGCACGCGACCGAGGCCTCGGTGCATCCCTCCTCCTCGAGCTTGTTCATGAGCTCCACGATCGACCCGCCGGTGGCGATCTCGTCGTCCAGCACGATCGCTGTCTTGCCGGCCACGTCGCCGACGATCGCGTCGATCACGACCTTGTCGTCCGCCTGCCGCTGCTTGCTGCCGGCCGCGACCGGTACGCCCAGGAGCCGGGCGAACAGCGAGGCGGTCTTGGCGTTGCCGAGATCCGGGGAGACGACGACGGTGTTGGCGAGATTGCGGTTGCGGTAGTAGTCGGCGAGCTCACCGATCGCCGTGAGGTGGTCGACCGGGACGCTGAAGAACCCGTGCACCTGAGGCGCGTGCAACGTCATCGTGACGACCCGGTCTGCGCCGGCGGTGGTCAGCATGTCGGCGACGAGGCGGCCGCCGATCGAGATGCGGGACGCGTCCTTCTTGTCCGAGCGGGCGTACGCAAAGTGCGGGATGACCGCCGTCACCGAGTCCGCGCTCGCACCACGGGCCGCGTCGATCATCAGCAGCAGCTCCATCAGGTGGTCCTGCGTCGGCGGGACCAGCGGCTGGATGATGAAGACATCCTTCTTGCGGCAGTTCGCGAGCAGCTGCACCTGGAGGCAGTCGTTGCTGAACCGGATCGTG
>NZ_JAKFCB010000359.1:0-9064 GCF_036676885.1 Aeromicrobium sp. | reverse complement strand
GTGGGTGTCCTTGATCACGTGGGGTCAGTTGTCGGCCAGCATGCGGCCGACGTAGCGGGCGACGGCGCCGACGGCGGCCATCGTTGCGGGATAGTCCATGCGGGTCGGCCCGACGGTGCCGAGGGTGGCGAGCGCCTGGTCATCAAGACCGTACGCCGATGAGACGACGGCCGTGCTCGACAGGCTCTCGTGGCCGGTCTCGGTGCCGATGCGGACCGTCAGGCCGCCGGTCGCCTCGCCGAGCAGCTTGAGCAGCACGACCTGCTCCTCGATCGCCTCGAGAACCGGCTTGATCGCGGTGTCGAAGTCGCTGCCGAAGCGCACGAGGTTGGCCGTGCCGCCGACCGCGATGCGCTCATCGGAGCGTTCGTTGGTGAACGTCTGCGACAACGTCGTGACGATCGAGGTGACGATCGGGCGGTCGTTGGGCGCGAACGTCTCGATCATGTCGGCGAGCCGGAGCGAGGCCTCAGGGAGCCGCTGCCCGACCGTGGCCTGGGTGATCCTCGACCGGATGTCGCCGATCAGCTGGTCGGTCGGCGTCTGGATGAGCTCGATGATGCGTTGCTCCACCCGGCCGCTGCTCGTGATGACCACGAGCAGCACGCGGGCGCCCTCGAGCGCGACGACCTCGATGTGGCGGACCGTCGAGCGGGTCAGCGAGGGATACTGCACGATCGCGACCTGGTTGGTGAGCTGGGCCAGCACGCGTACGGAACGCTGCACGACGTCGTCGACGTCGACGGCTCCGGTCAGGAACGTCTCGATCGCCCGGCGCTCGGCCGGTGACAGGGCCTTGACCGTGGCGAGCCGGTCGACGAACATCCGGTAGCCCTTGTCGGTCGGGATGCGGCCGGCGCTCGTGTGCGGCTGCATGATGTAGCCCTCGTCCTCGAGCGCCGCCATGTCATTGCGGATCGTCGCGGGCGAGACGCCGAGCTGGTGACGGTCCAACAGTGAGCGGGAGCCGACCGGCTCCTGCGTGGCGACGTAGTCCTCGACGATGGCTCGCAGCACGTCGAGGCGGCGATCGTCAGACATACAATCCCCTCTCCGCGAGCCTGCTGGCACTCTCCCTGGTCAAGTGCCAGTCTAGCGATGTGCGGGGAATCCAGACGAATGACGACGGCTCGATCGTGGTCGAAGGCGCCGAGCGATCCCTCACCTACACGCCGCGGCTCATCACGCTCGACGACGGCACGACCATCGCCCACGAGTCCCAGGGCGGCGAGCTGTCGTCGGTATGGGCGCTCGATCTGGGCGGCGACTGGTTCGTCGAGGTGGCTCACCTCGGCGACGGGCCGGTGGGCGGCGAGCTCGTCATGACCGTGACCCACATCGGTCTCGACGAGACGCTCCGTCACGTCGCGATCGGCGACCTGTGGGCCGCTGACCTGCCTTCCGACGTCCCGCCGAGCTGGCCCGTCGCGGTCGACCTCGCGCTGGGCCTGATGGAGGGCCAGGTCCACATCCTCGGCGGCGACATCACCAAGGACGATGTCGAGACGCTGCACCAACGACTCCTGGGGGCACTGCATGGTTGACCGTTACGGCACTGACGTCCTGTCGAGCGACTGGCGCAAGCCGCCACGCGGTCGCACGGTCGACGTCGTCGTCGAGCACGGCATGGTCGTCGAGGACGCCACGACCGGCTTCTGCGGCGAGGTCATGATCGTCGAGAAGGACCTCGGCATGATGATCCTCGAGGATCGACGGCTCGTGCGCCGGTCCTTCCCGTTCGGGCCCGGCTTCCTCCTCGACGGCAAGCCGGTCAACCTCCGGCCCCCGTCGGCCGCGACCAAGGCGACCTCCGGGCGTACGGCATCGGGCTCGCGTGCCGTCGCCGGCGCCAGGGCCCGCGTCGCGCTGCCGAGCCGCATCTACGTCGAGGGGCGTCATGACGCCGAGCTCGTCGAGAAGGTGTGGGGCGACGACCTGCGCATCGAGGGCGTGGCGGTCGAGTACCTCGGCGGCATCGACGACCTGTCCTCGATCGTCGACGAGTTCTCCCCCGGCCCGGACCGACGACTCGGCGTGCTGGTCGACCACCTCGTCGCGGGGTCCAAGGAGACGCGCATCGCACAACAGGTCTCCGGTCGCCCGCACGTGCTCGTCGTCGGCCATCCGTACGTCGACGTGTGGCAGTCGGTCAAGGCCGACCGCCTCGGCATGGCCGCCTGGCCCGTCATCCCCCGCGGGACGGACTGGAAGCACGGCATCTGCGAGGCGATGGGCTGGCCGCACCGCGACCAGGCCGACATCGCCCGGGCGTGGAAGCACATCCTCAGCAGGGTCGACTCCTACGCCGACCTCGAGCCGGAGTTCCTCGGCCGGGTCGAGGAGCTCATCGACTTCGTCACCGCACCCTGAGATACACCGTCCGGCTGCTTGCGGTGAACGCGACCGAACCGCGGTAGCGCACGGTGATCGTCCACCGGCCCTTGCGCTGGCGTGGCAGGGTGACTGTCCGCCGGGTCCCGCTGGTCATCGTGAACCGCTTCAGCAGGGTCGACCCACGCCTGATCTCGACGGTCCCGCTCGCCCGCGTCGGCGCGAGGCTGACCCGCAACCTCGGGTTCTGGGTGCGGCTGATGGACGAGTCGACGAACGACGCATACGTCGTCGATCTCGACCGGATCGTCACGTTCCGCTGGCCGAGCAGCACGTCCCGGCCGGCCGTGCCGGGGGCGTTCAGGGCGTACAGGTACATCGTCGTCGCGCCTCGCGTGCCGACGTAGTTCGTCCGGTGGAATCGGAACCACTCGCTCTGGAACGTGAACGTCTCGGCGCCAGGAGTGCCGCGCGGTCCGCCGAGGCTCACCAGGTAGGTCCGGTTGTTGTCCTGCGCATCCGGGTCCATGGCCGAGCCCCAGAAGTCGAGCTTGCCCGCGTCCGGCGAGGTCACCGAGGTGAACTCACCCGCGGGCGATCCGTCGGACTCCGGGTAGTGGATGAATCCGGACGGCCAGGTGCCGTCCAGCCGCGTCATCAGGCGCCAGCGGAAGTCGCCGTTGAGATTGTCCTCCGAGACCAGGACGACGCCGCCGAGCAGCACCGCCTCGACATACGCGACATGCCCCGACGTCGCGGAGGCGCCACCGACGCCGGCGCCCCACCACGCGACGGAGCCGACGGTCGGGACGTCGTCGACCGGGATGCCGGCCTGCCGCGCCGCCGGCCCCCACGTCAGCGCGCTGTTGGTGCCCGGTGGCCGAGCGACGAGCCGGCCATGGGTCAGGCGGTATGCCACGTAGTTGGTGCAGTTGTGGCCCGCAGTCATGTTCCAGAACGACTGCTGGAAGACGGTGCCGTAACCGCCATCGGCACGTCCGAGCGTGATGCACCCCGTGAAGCCGGTGCACAGCACGTTGATCGTCAGTGCCTGGGCCGGTACGGCCCACATCATCATGACCAGCGCGACGACAGCTCCCAGCAGTCGCACCGGCCCACGCGCGTGGCGCATGGCTCCCTCGCCGTTTCTCCCCCGAGCTCCCAGGGTCCACTCCCATAGACCCACTCCCAGTTCGGAGCGTAAGCAGTAACCTCGCGTTACTTCAGCCGAATGCGACTATTCGACGAGCTCGCGTACGACGGCGTCGGCCAGGAGCCGCCCGGACCGGGTCAGGACGAGGCGCTCGCCCTCGCGCGTCGCCAGCCCGCGCGACACGACGCCGGGGACCGCCGCGCGGGCGTGCGGCGCGAGGGAGTCGAGCGCCAGGCCCGTGCGCAGCCGGGTCTCCAGCATGACCCGCTCCATCCGTGCCGTGGCGGCGTCGATCGTCTCCCCGTCGTGCCGGGGCGAGTCACCGGCCAGGAGCCGCCCGGCATACGCCGCCGGGTGCTTGACGTTCCACCAGCGCTCCCCGCCGACGTGCGAATGAGCGCCCGGTCCGATGCCCAGCCAGTTGTCGCTCCGCCAGTAGAGGACGTTGTGCCGGCACTGCGCCGCGTCGTCGCGCGCCCAGTTGGACAGCTCGTACCAGCCCAGGCCGGCCGCGGAGAACAGCTCGTCGGCAAGCACGTACTTGTCGGCGGTCTCGTCGTCGTCGGGCATGACCACCTCGCCGCGCCTGACCTTGCGGGCGAACGCCGTGCCGTCCTCGACGATCAGGGCGTAGGCGCTGATGTGGTCGGGCTCGAGGGCGATCGCCTGGTCGATGCTCGCCCGCCAGTCGTCCATCGACTCGCCCGGCGTGCCGTAGATCAGGTCGACGCTGAGCTGCTCGAACCCGGCTTCGCGCGCCCACCTGACGGCCTGGGGCACGCCCGCCGGGTCATGCGTACGCTCGAGGGTCGCCAGCACATGGGGCACGGCGGACTGCACGCCGTACGAGATGCGGGTGAACCCGCCTTCGCGCAGCGTGGCGAGCGACTCCGGCGTGACGCTGTCGGGGTTGGCCTCGGTCGTGACCTCCACCCCGCGGGCGAAGCCGAACGTGCGGCGGATCGCCTCGAGGATGCGTACGAGGTCGGCCGAGGGCAGCTGCGTCGGCGTGCCGCCGCCGAAGAACACCGTCTCGACCGGTGGCGCGCCCACGAGCTCGCGGCCGGCCCGCTCGATCTCGAGGATCGCGGTGTCGGCGTACGACGCGCGGGTGGCGCCCTCGCCCAGCTCGTCGGCCGTGTAGGTGTTGAAGTCGCAGTAGCCGCAGCGCACCGAGCAGAACGGCACGTGCACGTACACCCCGAACGGCCGCTGTGCATCAAGCACGAGAGCCCGTCCGTCCAGCTGGACGACCGGGCTCTCGCGAAGGTTCACCGCCTAAGCGTAGAAGGCGTCGAGGATGTCCTTGTTGTTGGCTTCGACGACGTTGCGCTTGACCTTCATGCTGGGCGTGATCTCGCCGTTCTCGATGCTGAGGTCGTGGTCGAGGATCGCGAACTTCTTGATCGTCTCCCAGCGGTTGAGCTTGGAGTTGAGCTCGTCGATCTGGCTCTGGATCAGCTCGTGCATCTCCGGCGACGCGACGACCTCGGCGTACGACTTGCCAGCCATGCCGTGGTTGGCGGCCCACTCGGCGACGCCGTCGGGATCCAGCGTGATCAGGGCCGAGCAGAAGTTGCGCTCGTTGCCGTGCACCACGATCTGGCTCGTCAAGGCGCTGATGCCCTTGAACATGCCCTCGATGTGCGGCGGGGCGACGTACTTGCCGCCGGACGTCTTGAACAGCTCCTTCTTGCGACCCGTGATGAACAGGAAGCCGTCCTCGTCGATGCGGCCCTCGTCGCCGGTGTGCAGCCAGCCTTCGGAGGTCAGCGACGAGGCGCTCTCGGCGTCGAGGTTGTGATAGCCCTGCATGATGTGCGGGCCCTTGATCAGGACCTCACCGTCCTCGGCGATCCGGGCCTGGCTGCCGGGGAACGGCGTGCCGACCGAGCCGAGCTTGAAGTTGCCCGGCTGGTTGACGAAGGCACCCGCCGAGGTCTCGGTCAGGCCGTAGCCCTCGAGGATCAGGACGCCGGCGGCGTGGAACCACTCCGCGATCTCGGGCGACAGCGCCGCTGCACCGGAGATGAAGAATCGCACCCGGCCGCCGAAGCGCTCGCGCACCTTCGAGAAGACCAGCTTGTCGGCCACGGCGAACTTCGCCTTGAGGACCGGCGAGATGGCCTTGCCGGAGCGCACGGCGCGTGAGTGCTCGATGCCGACGCTCTCGGCCCACCTGAAGATCTTGAGCTTGACGCCGCCCTCGGCCTCGGCCATGCCGACGATGCGGCCGTACGCCTTCTCGAAGATGCGCGGCGCGGCGCCCATGAACGTCGGCTTGATGACGGCCAGGTTGTCGACGATCTTGGGGACGCGTCCGTCGATCGCCGTCGGGAACCCGACCGCGATCTGCGTCGACAGCAAGACCTTGCCGAACGAGTGCGCCATCGGCAGCCACAGGAACTGCAGGTCGTCCTCGCTGAGGAAGCCGCCGGCGAGGATGACCGCGCCTTCGTACGTCCAGCCGTCGTGGCTCAGGCGTACGCCCTTGGGCCGCCCGGTCGTGCCAGACGTGTAGATCAGGGTCGCGAGCGAGCTGGGCTTGGTCCCGGCCACCCGGTCGGCCACGATCGTGGGGTGCTGCTCGAGGTAGGCCTCGCCCAGCTTTTCGAGGTCGTCGAAGCCGATGACCCAGTCACCGTCGGTCGTGCCCTCGAACACCACGACCTTGACGATCGACGGCAGCTCGGAGTGCTTCTCGCGGAGCTTGGCGACCTGCTCGTCGTCCTCGGCGAAGACGATCCGGCTGTCGGAGTCGGCGAGGATGTAGGCGACGTCATCGGACATCGTCGACGGGTAGACGGTCGTCGTCGCCGCGCCTGCCGCGACGATGGCCAGGTCGGCGAGGATCCACTCCAGGCGCGTGCCGGAGGCGATCGCCACCCGCTCCTCGGGCTGGATGCCGAGCGAGATCAGGCCGGCCGCAAGCCGGGTCACCCGGTCGCCGGTCTCGGACCAGGTCAGCGAGTGCCAGTTCTCGTCCTCGTCGGGATAGCGATAGGCCTCGCGGGGGCCGGACTGCTCGACCCGGGAGAAGAATGCGGCACCCATGCTGGGGGCCCGGTCATTGACGATCGCAAGCTGCTCTGGGGTGGAAACGGTGACGGTCATGAAAGGTCCTCTGGGCGCTACGTACGGATGTGGGGGTCCCCCCACGAGCTCTGCGAGTAGGGGGAATGGGCTGTGGTGCGGATCACCCTAACTTACCCCCGAGTCACGTCGCTGTGTTGTTGCTGCGCGCACCCAAACGGCGCGCCAAGAAAGACTCCAGGCGTGGCTCCTCGGCCAGCCGCGGGATGAGGTGCCGCTCGGTCGTCAGGGCACGGAACAGCAGGTCAACCGTCACATCGTGGTCCCGCCGCTCGACGATCTCGATGGGGTCGCCGGCACTGACGGTGCCGGTCTCGATCACCCGGAGGTAGGCGCCGGGCCGGCCCTCCAGGGTGAACCGCTTGACCCACTGCTGCTCGCCCAGGAAGCCCTGGAACACCGAGCACGGGATCCGCACGCCGGAGATCTCCAGCAACGTCCCGCCGATGCGCCACCGGTCCCCCGCCCTGGCCGCGTTGAGGTCGATCCCCTGCGTCGTCAGGTTCTCGCCGAACTGGCCGGCCCGGAGCTCGCGGCCCAGGATGCGCTCCCACACCTCGAGGTCCTCCCGGGCGTACGCGTAGACGGCCTGGTCCGGGCCGCCGTGGTGCTGCAGGTCGGCGATCTCGTCGTGGCCGACGCCGTGCTCGTGGATCTGCACCGGGCCGTCGACCGGCCGCTTGTCGATCGCCGTCCGCTTGAGCTGACCCCACGGCACGTCGATGGTGCGGCCGACATTGACGGACACCACGAAGGACATGGGCCAGAGGTTATCGAATCGTGGAGAGCGCGAGTCCGGCTACTTGATGGGGTCGCCGGTGGACAGAGCAGCGATGAAGGCCTCTTGTGGCACTTCCACACGACCCACCATCTTCATCCGCTTCTTGCCCTCCTTCTGCTTCTCGAGCAGCTTGCGCTTGCGGGAGATGTCGCCGCCGTAGCACTTGGCGAGCACGTCCTTGCGGATCGCGCGGATGTTCTCGCGGGCGATGACCCGGGCGCCGATCGCGGCCTGGATCGGCACCTCGAACTGCTGGCGCGGGATGAGCTCCTTGAGCTTCGAGGCCAGCGAGACGCCGTAGGCATACGCGTTGTCGCGGTGGACGATCGCACTGAAGGCGTCGACGACCTCACCCTGCAGCAGCACGTCGACCTTGACCAGGTCGGAGGCCTGCTCGCCGGTGGGCTCGTAGTCGAGGGATGCGTAGCCCTTGGTACGGCTCTTGAGCGCATCGAAGAAGTCGAACATGATCTCGCCCATCGGCAGCGTGTACTTGATCTCGACGCGGTCCTCGGAGAGGTAGTCCATGCCGATCAGCTGCCCACGACGTGCCTGGCACAGCTCCATGATCGTGCCGATGTAGTCGGTCGGGCTCAGCACCGTGGCGCGGACGACCGGCTCGTAGACCTTGTCGATCTTGCCGTCGGGATACTCCGACGGGTTGGTGACCACGTGCTCGCTGCCGTCTTCCATGTCGACGCGGTAGACGACGTTGGGCGCGGTCGAGATGAGCTCGAGGTTGAACTCGCGCTCGAGCCGCTCGCGGACGATCTCGAGGTGCAGGAGTCCCAGGAAGCCGATGCGGAACCCGAACCCGAGCGCGCCTGACGACTCCGGCTCGTAGACGAGGGCCGCGTCGTTGAGCTGCAGCTTCTCGAGCGCGTCGCGCAGCGTCGGGTAGTCGTCGCCGTCCATCGGGTAGAGGCCGGCGAACACCATGGGGTTGGGGTTCTTGTAGCCGCCGAGCGGCTCGGTCGCGCCGCGGATGTTGGAGGTCACGGTGTCGCCGACTCGCGACTGACGGACCTCCTTGACGCCGGTGATGAGGTAGCCGACCTCGCCGACGCCGATCTCCTTTGCCTTGACCGGCTCGGGTGAGATCACGCCGACCTCGAGCATCTCGTGCACGGCTCCGGTCGACATCATCTTGATGCGGTCACGGTGCGAGAGCTTGCCGTCGACCACACGGACGTACGTCACGACGCCCCGGTAGGTGTCGTAGACCGAGTCGAAGATCAGCGCACGCGGCGGTGCGTCGGGATCGCCCTTGGGCGGCGGAACCTCGTCGACGATCAGGTTGAGCAGCTCCTCGACGCCCTGACCGGTCTTGGCCGAGACACGGAGCACGTCATCCGGGTTGCCGCCGATGATGCCGGCGATCTCCGCGGCGTACTTCTCGGGCTGCGCGCCGGGCAGGTCGATCTTGTTGAGGACCGGGATGATGTCGAGGTCGGCGTCGATCGCCAGGTAGAGGTTGGCGAGGGTCTGCGCCTCGATGCCCTGTGCGGCGTCGACCAGCAGGATCGCGCCTTCGCACGCCTCGAGGCTGCGGCTGACCTCGTACGTGAAGTCGACGTGGCCGGGGGTGTCGATCATGTTGAGGATGTAGACCGTGCCGGCGTCGTCACCGCTCGTCTTGGTGAACGGCATGCGCACGGCCTGGCTCTTGATCGTGATGCCGCGCTCGCGCTCGATGTCCATGCGGT
>NZ_JAKFCB010000358.1:0-5888 GCF_036676885.1 Aeromicrobium sp. | reverse complement strand
GCTCATCCTCACCCACGAGGTCACCAACCTCGGAGCCCCCGGCGACATCGTCGAGGTCAAGGACGGTTACGGCCGCAACTTCCTGCTGCCGCGCAACTTCGCCATCCGTTGGTCGAAGGGCGCAGCCAAGCAGGTCGAGTCGATCCAGGCGGCGCGTGACGCGCACGCCGTGCACGACCTCGAGGAGGCCCAGAGCATCAAGGGCAACCTCGAGGCCAACCCGGTCAACGTCCCGGTTCGCGCCGGTGTGGGCGGCCGCCTGTTCGGCGCCGTCACGGTCTCCGACATCGCCGAGGCGCTTGCTGCCGTCGGTGCCAAGGTCGACAAGCGTCGCATCGAGGTCGGCAACCCGATCAAGTCGCTCGGAGCCCACACGGTCTCGGTTCGCGTGCACCCCGACGTGAGCGCGCAGGTCAAGCTCAACGTGGTTGCTGCCAAGTAGTCCACCTCTGGCGGGTCAGGTCGGGGGATCCCTGACCCGCCGAAGGTGGTCGACCCGGACCATGCGTACGTTCGCGCGCCTCGTCGCGCTCATCCTCGCCGGAAGCCTGGTGCTCTCTGGCTGCTCGCTGGTCTCCGGCGACGACGAAAAGCCCACGTCGACCAGTTCCGCGGCCAGGACGACGCTCAAGAACACCGCGTGGCAGGCCGCACGTCGCGACAAGGTCGCCCAGGGTGGCACGCTGCGCCTCGGCACGACGGCGATCCCGCGCAACTTCAATCCGCAGCACCCCGACGCGGTCAGCTCCGATGCCTCCCGCATCCTCGCGCCCACGATCGGGTCGGCGATCAGGATCACCCCGGCCGGCGGCTGGGAGGTCGACCACGACTATGCCGAGTCGATCAAGGTCGCCGACACCGATCCGCTGAAGATCGAGGTCCGGCTCAATCGTCGCGCGGTCTGGCAGGGCGGCACCGCGATCACCGCGGCGGACATGGTGGCCTACTGGAAGGCCATGAACGGCTCCGACAACGACTACGAGGTCGCCTCGACCGAGGGCTTCGACGACATCGAGTCGGTCAAGCAGGGCAAGACCAAGTTCGACTACACCGTGACATTCGACAGGCCCAACGCCGAGTGGCCGCTCTACATCTACCCGCGGCTCGCCGCCAACGTCTCGGCGTCGCCCAAGATGTTCAACAAGGCATTCCGGACCAAGGCGATCTCGTCCAACGGCCCGTTCGTCGTGGCATCGATCGACACCCGCAAGGGCACGATCGTCCAGAAGCCCAATCCGCGGTGGTGGGGCCAGAAGCCCAAGCTGTCGCAGATCACCTTCCAGGTCGCCACCCCGGAGGTCCTGGCCAAGGCGTTCGCGGCGGGAGAGCTCGACGCGGTCGATCTCGAGGCCAACACGTACGCCACCGCCAAGAAGGCCAAGGACGGCTCGATCCAGCGCGCGTCGGGTGTCGAGTGGTCGCAGGTCACTCTCAACGGTGGTCGTGGTCCGCTCAAGGATCCCGACGTACGCCGTGCGGTCGCCCATGCGATCAATCGCGACGCGATCGCCCGGCAGGCGTCGTCCGCGCTCGGTGCCCCGGCGACCCCGCTCGGCAGCGTCATGCTGCTGCCCGGCCAGGAGGGATACGTCGACTCGTCGGCCACGATCGCCCACGACTGGGCCAAGGCGAAGTCGCTGCTCACGAAGGCAGGCTGGGTCGAGGGCTCGGACGGCGTACGTGCTCGCAAGGGCAAGCGCCTGAAGCTCGCGATGCCGGTGCCGTCCAACACCCCGACCAACCGGCGGCGAGCATCCCGGATCGCTCAGGACCTCAGCCGGGTCGGCATCGAGGTCGAGGTCAAGAGCGTTCCCGCGGACCGGTTCTTCAGCCAGTTCGTCATCCCGCTCGACTTCGACATCGTGACGTTCGTCCGGCGCGGGTCGCCGTTCCCGATCGGCGCGGCAGAGCCGATGTTCTACCCGGTCGACTCGGCCCAGAACTACACCGGCGTCAGCGAGAAGCGGTTCGGCAGGGGCTGGGCCGTCACCACGGGCACGCTCGACGACGAGCTCAGGCGCAAGCGCGTCGCCAAGCTCGACGAGTGGGTGCTCGAGAACCCCACGATCGTGCCGCTGGCCGTCACTCCCATCGCGGTCGCGGTCCGCAAGGGTCTGGTCAACTACGGCGCCGCCCAGTTCCAGCAGCCCGACTGGACGATCGTCGGGTTCACGAAGAAGCAGGACTAGCCGCCGCGACGATCGTGGCGACGACCCGCTCGCCTGCCTCGACGATGCCGGGATCCTCGGCAGCGACGTAGAGCTGGGTCTCCGGGTCGTGCGCCAGCCGAACGATTCCCGCATGGTCGACCGGCAGCTCGGTCAGCGTCGGGGCCCACCCGGCCGCCCGCAGGCGTGCCGCGAGTCCGCGGACCAGGGCCGGGTGCGAGATGCCGTCGCGGCTACCGTGCAGGATGTCGATCGAGCTCGGCCCGGCTGGTGGCGTGAACTGTGCCGGCAGCGGCTCACCCGTGATCGCGGACACCGCACGGGGTCCGTCTCCCGGCGCCAGCAGCACCGTGTGACCCGGCCCGTCGGGCCCGACTGCCAGGCTGAGCGCGGCAGTCGCGCCCAGCGACCAGCCCACGACAACGACATCGTTGGCCGGGATGCCGAGGTCTTCCGCCAGTCGTCGTGCGTGCCCGAGCGACCCGAGCACGTCGGCGCGGCCGTGGTCGGATGCCGTCGAATCCCAGTCGGCTGCGCACACGCGTACGCCTGAAGAAGCGACGGCTCTTGCGAGAGGCCCCATTGCGGCCCGCTCGTTGGGGCCGCGCCCGTGCCACATCACCACGACGCCGTCCTGACCATCGCCGTGCACGTCGACGAGCCGACCGGGCGCGTACTCCTGCGAGATCATGCGCCTACCCCTTCCGAACGGGCGGGGCCGAGGACCATCCAGGCGGTGCCGCGCTGGCGTCGCCACAACGTCACGAGCCGGGCCGCGATGAAGCCGCCGTACGCGACCCAGAGCCAGGTGAAGCTCGCATCGGCCCAGCCGACCGCCAGGACCAGCGGCGCGTACGCGGCGAGAACCAGCAGGCCGGCCCACGCGAGGTATGGCCCGTCGCCGGCGCCGATCAGGACGCCGTCGAGCACGAACACGACGCCTGACAGTGGCTGGATCGCCGCGACGACGAGCAGAGCGGGTACCAGTGCGTCCTGCACCGCCGGATCGGAGCTGAACAGACGCGGCAGCCACGGCGCACCGGCCGCGAGCAGGACTCCTGCGGCGATGCCGGTCGCGATGCCCCAGCCGACCATCCGGTTCGTCAGGGCGCGCGTGCCCTCCGCGTCGCCCGCGCCGAGGGTTCGACCCGTCAGGGTCTGGCCGGCGATCGCGATGGCGTCGAGTCCGAAGGCGAGGAACGTGACGATGGCTCCGGCCACCTGGTTGGCGGCGAGCGGGACATCGCCCAGCTGAGCCGCGACGAGGGTCGCCAGCACGAGCGAGGCGCGCAGCGTGATCGTGCGGACCAGGAGCGGGACGCCCAGGCGGGCTGCATCGACGATCTCGGCCGTACGCGGACGCGTGGCTGCGCGGACGCGCCGGGCCCGGCGTACGACGACCGTCACGAGCCAGGTGGCGGCGAGCCACTGGGCCAGGACGGTGCCGGCCGCGGAACCGCGGATGCCCCAGTCGAACCCGTAGACGAAGAGCAGGTTGAGCACGACGTTGAGGACGTTCGCGACGATCATCGCGATCAGTGGCGTCCGCAGGTCGAGGAGACCGCGCATCGCGCCGGTCGCGGCGAGGATCAGCAACATCGCCGGCAACGCCAGCGCGGAGACCACGAGATAGTCCTGCGCGAATCCGGCGACCCGCGATGAACTCGACAGCGTTTCCGCGAGTGGTCCGCTCGCGCCGGCGGTGATGACCGCGAGGCCGACGCCGAGGCCCGCGGCCAGCCACAGGCTGCTGACCGCCAGCCCCAGCGCAGTGCGTTCGTCGCCGGCGCCGTGATGTCGCGAGACGATCGCCGTGCTGCCGTACGCCAGGAAGATGCACAGTCCGACGACGGTTCCCAGCACGACCGACGCCGCAGCGAGGCCGCCCAGCTCGGGCGTCCCGAGGTGGCCGATGATCGCGGTGTCAGCGAGCAGCATGAGCGGCTCGGTGATCAGGGCGAAGAAGGCGGGGATCGCGACCCGGAAGATCTGCCGGTCGACGTCACGCGAAGAACGCATCGCAGGCCTTCCTGAACGTGACGGGATGGTGTCGTGAGGGTGAAGTGACGGGTTTTGTCGACAAGTGTATGAACAGGCACCCGTGGATGACGAACCGGCCAGAAGTATTTTCCCTCCACACAGGTGCACACACGTTTGCGCAGGTCAGAGGGCTGCGACCGCGTGAACCCATCGTCTTGTCCACACCTTCGTCCACGGACTGTGCACATGGTTCGCGGCGTTTTCCACAGGTTCCGGGAGGTTGCGCACACCCCCTGTGTGGCGCTGTCTGTGTTTGCGCGCCGGAGAGGCCTACTGTGACGGGTCGGCACCATCCTCCAGCGATCTGACAGTGCGGACCGTTAACGTGAACTACGGGTGAAAGGGGACAGTTCTGTGAGCGTGACGGACCTCTACGAGGCTGCGCCAGGGCCGAACGAGGACCCCGGCTCCGGACGCGTTCCGCCACAGGATCTGGCCGCCGAGCAGAGTGTGCTCGGAGCCATGCTGATCAGCAAGCAGGCCATCGACCCGGCCTCCGACATCCTCCAGGGCCGTGACTTCTACCGACCCGCTCACGAGCTGATCTTCGACACGATCTGCGACCTCGCCAACCGCGGCGAGCCGGCCGACGCGATCACGGTCGCCGCCGAGCTCCAGCGTCGCGGCGAGGTGGGCCGCATCGGCGGCGCCCCCTACCTGCACACGCTGGTCGCGGGCGTGCCGATCGCGTCCAACGTCGACTTCTACGCCGACATCGTTCGCGAGAAGGCCGTCCTGCGCCGCCTCGTCGAGGTCGGCCAGCGCATCGCCCAGCTCGGCCAGGCCGGTCAAGGCGACGTCGCCGAGATCGTCGACCGCGCCCAGGCCGAGGTCCTCGACGTCGACGGCACGAGCCAGGCCGAGGACTACCAGTCCGTCGCCGAGCTGATGAGCCTCACGATCGACGAGATCGAGGAGATCCAGGGCCGCGACGGCCAGATGACCGGTGTGCCGTCCGGGTTCCCCGATCTCGACAAGCTCACGACCGGGTTCCGGTCCGGCCAGATGATCGTCGTCGCCGCCCGGCCCGGTGTCGGCAAGTCGACGCTCGGCCTCGACTTCTGCCGCTCGGCCTCGATCCGGCACGGCATCCCGAGCGCGATCTTCTCGTTGGAGATGACCGGCGCCGAGATCGCGATGCGCATGCTGTCGGCCGAGGCCCGCGTCAGCATCTCCCACATGCGCGGCGGCGGCATGCACCAGCGCGACTGGGACGCCATCAGCAAGGCGATGCCCCGCGTGCAGAGCGCGCCGATCGTGATCGACGACAGCCCCAACATGACGATGCCCGAGATCCGGTCCAAGGCGCGTCGCATCAAGAAGCAGTACGGCCTCGGCATGATCGTGATCGACTACCTGCAGCTGATGACGTCGGGCAAGCGGGTCGAGAACCGCCAGGTCGAGGTCTCGGAGTTCTCCCGCCAGATCAAGCTGCTGGCCAAGGAGCTGGAGCTGCCGGTCGTCGCGATCAGCCAGCTCAACCGTGGGTCCGAGCAGCGCACCGACAAGACCCCCCAGCTGTCAGACCTGCGTGAGTCCGGATCGATCGAGCAGGATGCCGACATCGTGCTGCTGCTCAACCGCCCCGACGCGCACGGCGCCGGCGAGTCCGAGCGACCCGGCGAGGCCGACATCATCATCGCCAAGAACCGTTCGGGTCCGGTCAACAAGGTCGCCGTC
>NZ_JAKFCB010000357.1:0-27413 GCF_036676885.1 Aeromicrobium sp. | reverse complement strand
ACTCCACCCCGCTGGTCGTCGGAGTGATCCTCGGACTCGGCTTCCTGCTGCTCCTCGTCGCACTCCAGGCCCCGCTGATCGCCCTGCTCGGGACGGTGGCCAGCCTGCTCTCGACCGCCGCCGCGTTCGGCGTCGCGCGACTGGTGTTCCAGGAAGGGTGGGGCGCCGACTTCCTGGGCTTTGAGTCCCAAGGCTTCCTCGACGCCTGGGCGCCGGTGTTCTTCTTCGCGATGATCTTCGCCATCGCCATGGACTACACGGTCTTCCTGCTCGCCTCGGCCAAGGAGCACTTCGAGCACACTGCGGATCCGAAGGACGCCATGGTCGGCTCACTGGCCCACTCCGGGCGGGTGATCTTCGCAGCCGGGGCCGTCATGGTCGCGGTGTTCTTCACCTTCGCGCTCTCGGGACCGCTACCGCCCAAGGAGATGGGGATCGTGCTCGGCATCGCGGTGCTCCTCGACGCGTTCTTCGTGCGCCTCGTCCTGCTTCCCGTCCTGCTCCGCCTCACCGGCACGGCAGCGTGGTGGACGCCGCGCTGGCTGAGCGCCGTGCTGCCGAACATCCGCTTCTCCCACAGCTGACACCGATCCCAGGAGGGAGCGGTGCACGGTCGGGCGTGACAACCCTGCGGGTCGCTGACGCTGCCGGATCGTCAGGCGAGCGAGAGGAAGAGCTTCTCCATCTTCTTCACGTCCACACTGTCGGTGCTGTCACCTGCGGTCAGGCACTGCTGTAGTCCGCTCGCCACGATCGCGAAACCGGCCCGGTCGAGCGCCTTGGAGACGGCCGCGAGCTGGGTCACGACATCCTCACAGTCCCGCCCATCCTCGAGCATGCGAAGCACGCCGGCGAGCTGGCCCTGCGCGCGCTTGATGCGGTTGACGACCGGGGTCATCGATGTGGGGTCAAGGTTCATCAGACACTCCTGCAGTAGCCGTTCAGGGAGATACCCCGGGTGTTTTTGCTATTGCTCAATATACCCCCTAGGGTATTTATGGAAGACCCCGACATACCCGTTCCGCCGAGAGGCACCACATGTCCGACCAGACTCCTGAGATCTCCGTCGAGACGTTCGCCGCACGCCGGATGGATGCACTCACGCTCGATGTCCGTGAGAAGGCCGAGTACGTAGCCGGCCACGTGCCGGGTGCCGTCCTGGTCCCCATGTCCCAGCTCGGCGTCCGGATGCCCGACCTGGACAGGTCGCGGCCACTTCACGTCATCTGCGCCTCGGGCAACCGATCGGCCGCGATGACCGACCTGCTGGTCACGTCCGGTTTTGACGCTGTCTCGGTCGCCGGGGGCACCCAAGCCTGGGTCGCCTCAGGCCGCGCCGTGGAGGTGGGTCTGTGATGTCGAACCTCACGGTCCTCGTCATCGAGACCCCGACACTCGGTGACCGCAGCTATCTCGTCCACGACGGCGAGGTCGCCTTCGTGGTCGATCCGCAGCGCGACATCGACCGGGTGCTCGACCTGCTCGAGCAGCACGACGTACGCCTGACGCACGTCTTCGAGACGCACATCCACAACGACTACGTCACGGGCGGCTTCGCCCTCGCACAGCGCACCGGTGCCCAATACCTCGTCAACGGCGATGACGACGTGTCCTTCGACCGCATCCCCCTGTCGGACGGGCAGGTGGTCGAGGTGGGCGAACGGATGCGGGTCACAGCCCTGGCGACCCCCGGGCACACGTACAACCACCTGTCCTACGCACTGAGCGAGCTGATCGACGGCCACGCCGAAGGCCTCGACCAGTCTGTCGGCATCTTCTCCGGCGGCTCCCTGTTGTACGGCGCGACCGGTCGCCCGGATCTGCTCGGGCCGGAGCACACCCACGACCTGGTTCGGCACCAGCACGCCTCAGCCCACCGGTTGGCCGACCTCCTGCCCGATGACGCGGATGTGTATCCGACCCACGGGTTCGGGTCCTTCTGTTCGGCGAGCCAGTCCGACGCGACCTCCTCGACCATCGGTCGCGAGAAGAAGTCCAACCCGGTGCTCACGCAGGACGAGCAGACCTACGTGGACGAGCTGCTCGACGGCCTCGGGGCCTGGCCGGCGTACTACGCGCACATGGCCCCGGTCAACGCCGCCGGCCCGTCCGAGCCCGATCTGAGTCCCCCGTCGGTCGCCGATGCCCGTGAGCTGCGCGAACGCATGGAGGCCGGCGAGTGGGTCGTCGACCTTCGCAGCCGCACTGCGTTCGCGGCCGGTCACGCACCCGGCACGCTCAACTTCGGGCTCGACGGCGGCTTCGCGACCTATCTGGGTTGGCTGGTCGCCTGGGGCACCCCGATCACGCTCCTCGGCGAGACCGCCGAGGAGGTCGCCGAGGCGCAGCGAGAGCTGGTGCGTATCGGCATCGACCGCCCCGCGGCCCACGCGACCGGCGGGCCCGAGGCCTGGAGCGACCGCCCGCTCAGCTCGTTCGCACGGGCGACGTTTGCCGACCTCGCCGACGTACGGCACCACCGTGAGGTGGTCGTCCTCGACGTACGCCGCACCGACGAGTACGACTCCGCCCGCATCGAGGGCGCCATCAACATCCCGCTCCACGAGCTGTGGGACCGGCTTGCCGAAGTCCCGGCGGGCGAGGTGTGGGTGCATTGCGCTGGTGGCTACCGGGCCTCGATCGCCGCCTCCATGCTCGACGCCGCCGGGCGCTCGCTCGTGGCCATCGACGATTCGTTCGACTACGCGGAGCAGGTCGGCCTGCACCTGGTGGGACCCGCTGCGTGACCCTGGTCCTGGCGCTCGCCGCCGGCGTCCTGATCGGGCTCAGCCTGGGAGCGCTCGGGGGCGGTGGCTCGATCCTGGCGGTCCCGGTGCTCGTCTACCTCCTCGACCAGAGCCCTGCCCAGGCAACCACCGGCTCGCTCGTCGTGGTCGGGACGACATCCGCCATCGGAGCTCTGGTGGCGTATCGCGACGACCAGGTGCTGTTGGCGCGAGGCACGGCCTTCGGTGCTGTCGCCCTCGGCGGCGCCGTGGTCGGCGCGAAGGCCGCAGCCCAGGTGTCCGAGTCGGTCCTGCTCGCCTGTTTCGCCGCGTTGATGCTGCTCGTGGCCGGGGTGATGGTCACGCGGCTGCTGAGTCCGGCAAGCCGCACGGCAACCGCGAATCCCGTCCTGGACGACCCGCTCATCACCTTCAGCCCGAAATTCGCCTGCCAGTGCCCACGAGCGCTCAAGGTGCTGACCACCGCGACGGTGGTCGGTCTGCTCACCGGCTTCCTCGGCGTGGGGGGTGGCTTCCTCGTGGTGCCCGCACTGCTGCTCGCACTCGCAGTTCCGATGGAGTACGCCGTCGGAACCTCGTTGCTGGTGATCACCATGACCAGCGCGGTCGCCCTCGCTGTGCGGGCCGGTGCAGGCGTGGCGCCGGACTGGTGGTTGGTTGCGGTCCTCACTGCAGCCTCGACCGCCGGTGCCGTCGCCGGCGGCCGTATCGCGAGCCGGACAGGCTCATTCCGGCTCCAGGCTGCATTCGCCGTCCTCGTGCTCGTCGTCGCGTTCTACACCGCGGCCCGCGCCTTTCCTGCCCTGCTCTGACCTCGCGGGCAGCGTGGCCCGCAAGCCGCCTGCCCCACCCGACGCCACACAGATGAATCGCCTCAACACCCACACAGAACGGAAGTGCACCCATGTGCCGACCAACTCGATGCAAGACGTGCGGCAAGACCACGTGGGCCGGCTGCGGCCAGCATGTCGCCAGCGTCAAGGCCGGTGTCCCGGCCGGACAATGGTGCCCTGGCGGGCACAGCAAGGCCGAGCAGTCCGGGGCCGCCGGCTCGCGCAGCCGCGGCGGCATCCTGGGCAGGCTCCTCGGTCGGTCCTGACGCATGCAGAAGGGCCTCGTGGACGGTATTCGTGGCCGTTCGAGGTCTCGACGAGCATCACTCGAAGCGAGAACGCCGAACCGCCCGGTGTGACCCCCCCTGTCGAGGCCACACCGGGCGGAGCGGAGTCCGGCGATCAGTAGACCGGCGGCTCGCCTTCCGCAGCTGGCCCACGCTCGACCGGCTCGTGATTGATCATCTGTGCATACGCGTGATTCTCGTGTTGCACCATCTTCACCAGGAACCCGATCACGATCAGGATGCCGAGGACGACGAAGAGCACCAGGACTGCGGTGCTGTCGGCGCCGGTGAAGACAGCTCCAGGGGTGTCCCAGTCGCTGATGGGGCTCATGCGTTGACCTCCTCTTTGACGGCAGTGCCGTTCATGGATCCGTTCAGCCTCGTGACCGGGATGCCCTCGGGGTACGGCGTTGCGGGCACCTCACTGAGGTCAAGGCCGGCAAGCTCCACCTCCGGCGGAATCCGCAGCATCTTGGCCTTCTTGAGGGCCAGCGAGATCAGGTAGCCCGGCACGAAGCCGAGCAGTGTGAGCACGATCGCTCCACCGATCTGGCCGAGCGGGTTGACGTCGGGCATGCCCTCGATGTTCGGGTAGCCCCAGAGCACGAACCCGGAGACGACGATTCCGTAGAACGCGCAGCCGCCATGCACCGTGACAGCGCCGACCACGTCGTCGATGCCGAACCTCTCGATCAACTTGCCGATGTGCGGAATCAGCGACCCGCCGACAACGGCGATGATGAACGCCAGGGCCGGGTGGTAGAGGTCCATGCCCGGAGCGACCGAGATGACGCCGGCGAGGCCGCCGGAGATCGTCCAGAACGGCTCGCCCTTTGACGCGACGTAGGCGCCGATGATGCCGCCGGCGAGACCCATGAGGGTGCTGAACGCGATTGCCGACAGGTTCGTCGGGTTGCCGAAGATCGAGAAGTAGCCGGTGTTGGTGTAGACCACGCAGCCCATCAGGAACCCGAAGAAGCCGACGAAGATCAGCATCAGGCCCAGCATCGTCAGCGGCAGGTTGTGCGGCGGGATCGTCACCGCCTTGCCGTTGACGAAGCGGCCGATGCGCGGGCCGAGATTGATCAGCACGCCGAGGGTGAACGCGCCGGCGATCAGGTGCACGCAGCCTGCGGCACCGAAGTCGTGCCACCCCCACTCGGTCAGCAACCAACCGTTGCCGTGCCACGACCATGCCGCAGCGATGATCCAGACCACCGAGCCGAGCACTGTCGTGAGGATCAGGAATGCGCTGGTGCGGATCCGTTCCAGTACGGCACCGGACATGATCGAACCAGTGGTGGCGGCGAACAGGGCGAAGGCGCCCCAGAAGATGCCGTTCACCGACGTGGTGTTCGGTCCGGAGATGTCGGCCCACGGCAGGTAGTCCTTGGCGCCGGAGACGTCGAGCGCGCCCGCGGGGAACTGCGGGAACGCGTAGTAGAACCACCAGCCGAAGAAGAAGAACGTCGAGACCACGACCGCGAAGGTCAAGAGGTTCTTCATGGCCGCCGCCAAGACGTTCTTGGAACGCGAGGCACCGACCTCATAGGCAAGGAAGCCGGCGTGGATCGCGATCATCAGGGCGATCGAGACCCAGTAGAAGAGATCGGTGATGACCGACTCCATCGATGCGAGGGTGTCCTCGGGTGACACGGGTACCTCCACGGTAAAGGGACAAATGACTGAAACAGCGGGCTTCGTCGCCCTGCTTCACCGTGACGCTAGTAGTCTGTGCGCTCCTGCCGATCACCGTGCTGTTACTTCCCGGTGAACACTGCCAATGAACAGCGTCCACCGAGAGTGACTGGTGGGAACCGGGTCTAGATGTCGTCGGGAAAGGCGATCACCGAGAGGAATCGGATCGGCAACTCGACGAGCGCGACGGGGCCGTGCGGGCCCTCCCCGTCGATCGTCAGCGAGTCGCCCGCCTCCATCCGGTAGACCGAACGGCCGTGGCCGTACTCCATGACGCCCTCGACCACGTGGATGAACTCCGTGCCGGGATGCTGGAACAGGGGATACACCTCGCTGTGCTCCGTCAGCGTGACCATCAGGCACTCGAGTCGCTTGTGCTCGCCGCGCAGCGCCCCGAGCAGCTCGTACGAGTGGCCCTGCCGGGTGCCGTTGCGCGTGATCGCGGGGCCGCTCCCGGCCTTGGTGAACGATGCCTCGCGTTCGGCGTCCGCCCCGCGGATCAGCGCCGTCACGGGGACGTCCAGACCGGTTGCGAGCCGGGCCAGCGTTCCGAGGCTGCACGAGGTCTGGGCGTTCTCGATCTTGGACAGCATCGCCTTGGAGATCCCGATCCGATCGGCGAGCTCGGTCACCGAGAGGTCGTAGCGCTGGCGCAGAGCCCGGACGTTCGCCGCGATCGCGACCTGAAGCTCGAGCTCCTCGGCGGCCGCGCCGGGGGCACGGTCGCTGGCGATCCCGGCGGCATTCCGGATCAGGTCCTCGCGCTCCACGGTCACACCGGTAACTCTATTCCAGGCTTGCGGTCAGACCCGGGAAGGTGGTCACCGCATCTCTCCCGCGCCGACGTACGGGAACTGGGTCGTCAGCAGGTCGCCGTCGGCGAACCGGGAGAGTCGGAAATCGGTCTCCGGGATCCTCGGGTCGCTGCTGCAGCCGTCGACGACGACATCGGCGACCAACCGGCCGACCGCGGGCGAGATCTTGAAGCCGTGTCCGCTGAAACCCGCGGCGACGACCAGCCCATCGACGTCGGTCCGCGAGATCACCGGGTTCCAGTCCGGCGTCACGTCATAGCAGCCGGCATAGCTGCTGCTGATCGATGCGTCGATCAACCCCGGGAATCGGGTGCTGATCTTGTCGACGGCAAGCTCGACGAAGTCATCGGTGGCGCGGTTGAGGTAGTCGTCGGGGTCCGCGAGCTCAGGCGAGGACAGGTCGCTGTTGCCGAACAGGATCTCGCCACCGACGTCCGCGCGCACGTACTGGAGCGACACCAGGTCTGAGAACACCGGCACCGGGCCGATGTCCACGCCCGGTGCGATCATCACGACCTGCTCGCGGTGCACCCGGATCGGCACGTCGATGCCGTACGGGGCGAGGAAGGGTCGCGTCCACACCCCGGTCGCGACCACCACGGTGCCGGCGGCGACGGTCGTCCCGTCCACCAGCCGTACGCCGACCGCACGCCCACGCTGCAGGACGAGACCGGTCACGAGCGCCCCTTGGCGGACCCGGACCCCGGCCGAACGAGCCGACGCGGCGAACGCCTGCGCGGTGAGGTAGGCATCGCCATACCCTCCGCGGGCCTCCCAGCCGAAGGCAGCGAACGGCTCGAGATCGGCGACGGGCCACATCTTGGCGACGTCGACTCGGTCGATCTCCTCGGTCTGCACGCCGACCGCGCGCTGCGCGGCGAGGCTGGCCCGCATGCTCGCGACGTTCGACTCCCCCACGCCGACGACGTATCCGGTCTGCCGGAAGCCGATGTCGGTGCCGAAGATCTCCTCGGCCTGCTCGAACACCTCGAGGCCGACCGCGGCCATCGCGGCCAGCGAGCTCACGCCGTAGTGGCAGCGCACGATCCCCGACGACTTGCCGGTCATGCCGGAGCCGACCGTCGAGCGTTCGAGGACGATGACGTCGGTGATCCCCCGCTGGCTCAGCGCCCAGGCCGCGGCCGCGCCCTCCAGCCCGCCGCCGATGATCACGACCTCGGCGCTCTCCACGCCGCCGGCCATCAGAACCCGCCCTGGCCGGGGATCCAGGACGTGCCGGCGAGCGGCACCCGGGCCATCGCGGCGGCCTCGATCGTGACGGCCACGAGATCCTCGGGCTCGAGGTGCTGCAGGTGGGACTTGCCGCACGCGCGGGCGATGGTCTGGGCCTCCATCGTCAGTACGCGCAGATAGTTGGCGAGCTTCCGCCCGCCCTCCACCGGGTCGAACCGGGCCGAGAGCTCCGGGTCCTGGGTCGTGATGCCGGCCGGGTCGCGGCCGTCCTGGAAGTCGTCGTAGAAGCCGGCCCTGGAGCCGAGCCGCTCATACTCCTGCGCGTACTTCGGATCGTTGTCGCCGAGCGCGATCAGCGCGGCGGTGCCGATCGCGACCGCATCCGCACCGAGCGCCATCGCCTTCGCGACGTCGGCGCCGTTGCGGATCCCGCCGGACACGATCAGCTGAACCTCCCGGTGCACGCCGAGCTCCTGCAGGGCCTGGACTGCCTGCGGGAGTGCCGCCAGTGTCGGGATTCCGACGTGCTCGATGAACACGTCCTGGGTCGCGGCGGTCCCACCTTGCATGCCGTCGACGACGACGACGTCCGCCCCGGCGTTCACCGCGAGCTTCACGTCGTAGTAGGTCCGGGTTGCCCCGACCTTCACGTAGATCGGCTTCTCGTGGTCCGTGATCTCGCGCAGCTCGTTGATCTTGATCGTCAGGTCGTCGGGCCCGGTCCAGTCGGGGTGACGGCACGCACTGCGCTGGTCGATGCCCACCGGCAGCGTGCGCATCCCGGCCACCCGCTCCGAGATCTTCTGCCCGAGCAGCATGCCGCCGCCGCCGGGCTTGGCGCCCTGACCGAGCACGATCTCGATCGCGTCGGCCTTGCGGAGGTCGTCGGGGTTCATCCCGTAGCGAGACGGAAGGTACTGGTAGACGAGGTGTTTGGACTGGCCGCGCTCCTCAGGCGTCATCCCGCCGTCGCCGGTCGTGGTCGAGGTGCCCGCCTCCGATGCCCCCCGGCCCAGGGCCTCCTTCGCCGCACCCGACAGCGCACCGAACGACATACCGGCGATCGTGACCGGGATGTCGAGGTGCAGGGGGTACTTCGCATGCCGGGCGCCGAGCACGACGTCGGTGCCGCAACGCTCGCGGTAGCCCTCGAGGGGGTACCTCGACATCGATGCGCCCAGGAACAGCAGGTCGTCGAAGTGCGGCAAGGCACGCTTCGCGCCCCACCCGCGGATGTCGTAGACCCCGGTCTCGGCGGCCCGCTGGATCGACGAGATCGCGGACCGGTCGAATGTCGCGCTCTCGCGCAGCCCCCAGTTCTCGTGGTTCATCGATGTTCCTTCCCGGACTCAGTACGCCGACGTGTTGTCGGCATGGAAGTGGTAGAGGCTCCGCGCCGACCCGTAGCGCGTGTACGCCGTCGGGTCGTCCTCGAAGCCCGCAGCCTTGAGCAGGCCGGCGAGCTCGTCGAGGTGCTCGGCCTCCATCGGCTTGGCGACGCAGTCGGCGCCGAGCGACACCACCTCGCCACGGACGTAGATGCGCGCCTCGTAGATCGAGTCGCCCAGCCCGTCGCCGGCATCGCCGCGCACGACCAGGCGACCGGCCTGCGCCATGAACGCGCTGTTGTGCCCGACATCGCCGCCCACGACGATGTCGACGCCCTTCATCGAGATGCCGCAGCGGGCCGCAGCGTCACCCTCGATGACCAGGAGACCGCCGTGTGCCGTGGCACCAGCACTTTGCGACGCGTTGCCGTTGACCACGACGGTGCCGCTCATCATGTTCTCGGCCACGCCGGTGCCGGCGTTGCCGGTGATCGTGATCTCCGCCTGCTGGTTCATGCCCGCGGCGTAGTAGCCGACATGGCCTTCGATGGTGATCTTCACCGGTGCGTCGACGCCGACCGCCACGTTGTGCGCACCGAAGGGCTGGGCGATCACGATCTCGCCTTCGAGGTCGGCGGCATGCAGCGCCGCGTTGACCTCACGCAGCGGCGTGAGGCCGAGATCGTAGGTCGTACGGGTCACCGCGTCCATGCGTAGATCACCTCCGGCTCGGGCTCCCAGATGCGGGCGCTCCCGACGCCCGGCAGGTGCGCCAACGCGCGAAACTCGCTGGCCATGGCGACCCAGTCGTCGGTCTCGGCGATCACCGCCGGCTTGCAGGCGATCGCGTCGCGCACCACGGCGAAGCTGTCGTGGTTGGAGACCAGGAGCGTGTAGAACCCGTCGAACGTCGCGCACAGCTCCTTGAGCGCGGTCTCGACGTCCCGGCCCTGGGCGAGCTGGTGCGCGACGAACCGGGCGCCCACCTCGGTGTCGTTCTCGCTGTCGAACGCGATCCCCTCGGCCTGTAGCGCACGGCGGATCGTCGCGTGGTTGGCGAAGGAACCGTTGTGCACGAGGCACTGGTCGGGGCCGACGGCATACGGGTGACAGCCGGCCGGCGTGACCGCCGACTCGGTCGCCATCCGCGTATGTCCGACCCCCTGCCAACCCTGAGCGCCGGCGAGCCCCCACGACGCCGCGAGAGCACGCGGGTGCCCCACGCCCTTGAGGACCGCGAAGTCGGCTCCGAACCCGCCGACCAGCGCCCGCGGCAGCGCCACCTTCGCAGCGCCGAGCAACTTCTCGCTGTCGACCTCCGAGGTGACGAGATAGGTCGTGTCCAGGACCCGAACGTCCACCTCGGTTCCCAGCGCCGAGCCGACGGCATCGGCGACGTCCCCGGGTGATCCCGAGACATCGAGCAGCGATACAGCGCCCTGCCCGGCCGGTGTCCACGTCGGGTCGCCGTAGACGGCGACGCCCGCCGAGTCGGCGCCCCGGTCCTCCATCTCGCAGAGCATTCCGGTGAGCAGCTCGCCGAGCCGCGGATAGAGGTCAGGGTCTCGCAGGTGCAATCCCACGATGCCGCACATAGGTTTCCTTTCTTCGGGCCTTGCCTCGCCCGCGCCTCGAGCGCGGACATGCACGACCAACGGCAGCTAGAAGGCGGTCAGGTAGCGGTCGATCTCCCACGCGCTCACGGCGGCGTGGTACTCGCGGAACTCGGTCCGCTTGAGCGCGGCGAAGTAGTCCGACACGCCGGGGCCGGCGGCGTCGAGCACGCCACACACGACCGGATCGGCGGCCATCAGGTCGATGGCCTCGAGCAACGTGCTCGGCAGTTCTCCCTCGGGCCCGCTGCCGATCGGGCCCGGATGAGCGCCGCGGGCAATGCCGTCGAGGCCGGCGCCGAGCGCGCCGGCAACCGCGAGATAGGGATTGGCGGAGGCGTCGCCGCCGCGCATCTCGATGCGCTGGTCGTCGGGCACCCGGATGTAGTGGGTGCGGTCGTTGCCGCCGTAGGTGGGCGTCCGCGGGGCCCACGACGCGCCCGATGCGGTGGCGACCGCGCCGGTCCGCTTGTAGGAGTTGACTGTCGGGGCGATCAGGCCCTGCAGTGCCTGAGCGTGCTCCAGGATGCCCGCGACGAAGCCGTACGCCGTCGGGGAGAGCCCGAGCCCCGACTCGTCGTCACCCGGGAAGACCGGCTCGTCGTTCGACGAGAGGGACAGGTGCAGGTGCAGCCCGCTGCCGGTGCGGTCGGAGAACGGTTTCGGCATGAACGTGGCGATCATGCCGCGCTCGGCGGCCATCACGGACAGCAGATAGCGCAGCGTCACCACCCGGTCGGCGGTGGTCAGCGCGTCGGCGTACTCGAAGTTCTGCTCGAACTGGCCGTTGCCGTCCTCGTGATCGTTGGCGTAGTTGCCCCAGCCGAGCTGGTTCATGGCGGTCGAGATCGAGGTGAGGTGGTCATACATCCGGTAGATGCCCCGTGCGTCGTAGCACGGCTGGGCCGCGTCGTCGTCGGGATCCGCGGTGACCAAGCCGCCGTCCGCGGTCCGGCGGACCAGGAAGTACTCGACCTCGGCGCCGACCCACGGCTGGAATCCCATCTCGGCCGCCTTGGCGATCACCGACTTGAGAATCACCCGCGGCGCGTACGGCCACGGCTCGCCGAGCACATGCGGATCGCAGTGGACGAGGGCCAGGCCTTCCTTGACGAATGGGATCGGCGTGAACGATGCAACGTCCGGCATCGCCATCACGTCGGGGTCCTTGGGCTCCTGCCCGAGCGCGCCGACGGCGTACCCGGCGAACCCGACGCCCTCCTCGGCCAGCACGTCGATCGACTCGACCGGCACCAGCTTGGCGCAGGGCTTGCCCCGCAGATCCACGAACAGCGCGAGGACGAACTTGGTGTCCGCCTGTTCGGCGAGCTCTCGCAGCGTCTCCATGGTCCAACTCCGTTTCTTCTAGGTAGTCAATGTATAGCGTGAGTAAACATGCACTCACAAGCGAACGTGATCAGGAACGCAGCCACGGCACGACCTCGTGCCGGTAGTCCGCGAACCCCTTGTACGTCGCGAGGTCCTCCGGCAGCTCCTCGATGACCGTCGCCAGCTGGCGGGCCCAGGTCGGGATCACCTTGATCTCGTCGAGCGAGGCCATGTGGGTGCGGATGTTGAACGTGACGGCACCGGTCATCGGCAGTCGGATGAAGTGCTCGACCTCGATCCGCAGCTGGAGGTCACCCCAGCGGCCATCGCGGACGAGGACCGGGACATCCGTGCCCCATTCGGGCAGCTCCTCGAGGCTCACGTCGAGCTTGCGGGACCCGGACGCCGAGAGCGTCCAGTTCACCCGCCGGTAGACCTTGTCGGCCGGCAGCCGCATGAGGAACTGCTCCGCGCGGGCGGTGATCCCGTCCCTGGTCAGTCCCGGCACAGGGCTGTGGATCTCGTACATGTCCATGCCGACGTCGAACGACACCGACCAGGCGGCGGCGAACGTCACGGCGCCGGCGTCGAAGTAGAGCCGCCCGTCGCGCTCGACGACCAACAGCAGGTCGTCAGGCACCTCGCGGGCGAGGAACTCGAACGGCCCGTACGGGATCGAGCCCCACTCCCCCAGCACGAACTCCTGATCGGTGCCGAGCAAGAGGTTCCGCCAGCGGAACCGGCGCGGGTCATCGCCGACGTTCTCGTCGAGGTGCATCAGCTCGGGATACGACCGGTCGAGATCGCGGAAGTAGTACAACAGCAGGTCCCACGCCGCGAGCTCCATGCCGGGCCGCAGCTTGACCCGGTGCGGATCCTCGTCGAGGATCCGCCGGCGGTCGGCCATCATCGCGGGGTACTCCGCGCCGCCGAGGTCGACGATCGTCCGGCCCCACTCGCCGGCGGCGGTCGGCCGCGGGACCATCGCGGGGTCCACGTTGACGCTGTAGCGGAACTCCGACAGGTCGTCGGGGAACGGCCACGGCAAGGTCGCGCAGTGGTCCACCGGACGGGACAGGTATGCCGCCGCAGCCGGGCTCAGCTCTTGGGAGTGGGTCTCGACGCTCACAGGTCCACCTCGATGTTCGATCCTTCCGGTCCTCGGGAGACGCAGCAGAGCATCGTGTCCCCGCGGCTCTTGTCCTCGTCGGAGAGCACCAGATCGCGATGCTCGATGTCACCGCTCCGGACGGGGATCCGGCACTCGCCGCACACGCCCTGGCGGCACAGACTCGGTACCGGCACACCGTGGTCGAGCAAGCTCTGCAGGAGCGAGACGCCGGACGCGACGTCGATCGTGTGCCCGGTCGAGGCAACCGTGGCGGTGAAGGGGCTGCCCGGATCCTGCTCGGGAGCCGTGAAGCGTTCGAGGTGCACCCGCGCCTTCGGCCAGCCGGCCGCTGCGGCGAGCTGCTGGTAGCTGTCGAGCATCGACACGGGACCGCACGCGTACGCATGGGTGCCGAGCGGCTGGACGGCGAGGCGGTCGGCGAGCAGCGCCAGCGTCTCATCCACGGAGGTGGCCTCGAACAACGCGATGCCTGGCGCCCCGGTGAGCGCCGCGATGTCCTCGCGATGCGCGGCGTGCCCGGGCCGGTACGAGTAGACGACGTCCGCGGTGCCACCAGCCCTCGCAATCGCACGGGCGTGGGACAGGACGGGCGTCACCCCGATACCGCCGGCGACGAGCAGCGCGTGCCGCTGTCCGAGGATCGGCGCGAACATCGATCGCGGCCCTTCGACCTCGAGCAGGTCACCCGCGCTGAGGTTGTCGTGCAGCCAGTCCGAGCCGCCGCCGTCGCCGCGCCGCATGACCGAGATGCCGTACGCCATGGGGTTCAGCCCGTCGCCGACGAGCGAGTAGGCGTTGCGCTTGTCCCCCGCAGTGACGATCAGGTGGCTGCCCGGCTGGTACGCCGCCAGCGCCCCGCCACCAGGGTGGGCCAGCTCGAAGTGCGCGATCGTCTCCGTCAGCCGGACGACCCGGGCGACCCGCAGCCGGCGCGGCGCTGTCTCGTAGGCGGGATGCAGGTGCCGGGAGGCGTGTGCCGTTGCCGTCATGGGACCAGCTCCCGTGCCTGGGCGTCCGAGGCGAGGTAGCTCCCCAGGACAGCGGAATGGTGTTCGTGCACCTCGAGGCGGCGATGACATCCCGGACATGCCACTTCGCCGCCTGGAACAGCAGCCACGCGGTGCGTGCCACGGCAGTGCGCGCAGTACACCGGCAGGTCTCGCTCGTGGGTCACCCGGCTTGCCAGCTCGGGTGGCAGGGCGCCGCGCTCACGAGCGAACGCGAGCGCCTGCATGACGTCGTACCGGCCGCCGGCGATGAGGCACCGCACACCGACACAGGTCTGTCCGAGCACCGTGGCGAGCACATCACGGTCGGCCTGCGAGTCCATCGAGTCGAGGACGACCAGCGTGGTCGGCGCGACCCCCTCGGCCTCCGCGGTCCACGCCTGGGTCACGCTCGCCGTCACCGGGTCCGTGCCGATCGCAATCACGAGGTAGGACGCGGCGGTCAGGTCCAAGCCGGCAGTCATGACAGGTCCCCGGAGGCCTGCAGCCACGCGGCCGCCCGGTCCTTGTACTTGATGATGCCCTTGTAGTCGGCCATGTCCTCGGGCAGCTCCGCGAGGACCTGGGCCGTGCGGATCCGCCACGGCTCGACCTTGGCCACGTGCTCGAGCGGAAGCAGGTAGGTGCGGATCAGGAACATGATCGCCCCGGACTCGGGCAACCTGATCAGGTGCTGGACCTCCACTCGCAGGTGCACGAGGCGCCCGAACGTCACGTCGTCGACGCGCTGGATCATCTCCCGGTCCGGCCCCCACTCCGGGTAGAGCTCGGTGGAGACGTCGAGGCGGCGGCCGATCGTCAAGGTCCAGTTGGTCCGCCGGTATGGCTGATGCGGCTGGAGCCGCTTGAGGAACTCGTGGGCGCGGGTGATGATGCCCTCCTCACGCAACCTCGGCACCGGGCCGTGGATCTCGAGGAAGCTCATGCCGACGTCGAAGCCGAAGCTCCAGTCGGCGGCGAAGGTGACCACGCCTGCGTCACCCCACAGCTGGTCGGCCCGCTGGTCGAGGAGCACGATGTCGTCCTGGACCTGCGAGGCGATGTAGCCGAGTGGCTCGTCGGGCAGGGTGCGCTCGTCGCCGTACGTGAACTCGAGGACCTCGTCCAGGACCCGGTTCTCCCACAGCCAGCGGTGGGGTCCGGTGCGGGCGAGCGACATCCGCCCCGGGTATGCGACGGCCAGCTCGTGCATCAGGGTCAACAGCGCATCCCAGGCTGCGCCGCGCATGTGCGGGAGAACGACGTGGCGGCCAGGGTCCTTCGCCAGGATGTCCTTGCGCTCGGCAAGCTCTCGTCGGTACTCGGCGTCGACGTCCACGACGGCAGCGCCCCACTGGCCCGCAGGCGTGGTCACCAGACTCGGCGACGGCGAGACGTTGGTGCTGTAGCGGTAACGGTCCTCGACGAACGGGAAGGGGAATCCCGCGATCAGCGACGCCCCCGGATCGATCGGGGCAGGCACGGTCAAGCTCATCGGAGCGACACCTCCAGGGTGGGTCCGTCGGCGCGGGAGACGCAGCACATCAGGACGTCGGCCGCCTCCTTCTCGTCCTCGGTGAGGAACAGGTCGCGGTGCAGAGGCCTGCCACCGACCACCGGGACGCGGCACTCGCCGCACACCCCTTGCCTGCAGAGGTTCGGGATGTCGTGGCCGGCCTCCAGGAGGGCCTCGAGCAGACTGGTCCCGCTCGGGACGTCGAGCGTCGTCCCGCTCTCGGCGACAGTCACCGTGAACGGCTCGCCCGGATCGAGCACATCGATGCCGAACCGCTCCGAGTGGAGCCGCGACGGCGGCCAGCCCAGCTCGGCGGCCCGAGCGAGGACGTGGTCCATCATCGCGGTGGGCCCGCAGACGTACAGGTGCGTCCCGAGTGGCTGCGCAGCGAGCACCTCCTCCAGGCGGGCGACGAAGCCGGCCTGGTCGGTGTAGAGCTCGAGACGATCACCGGCGAGCTCCCGGAGCTCTGCGACGTGGGCGCCCCGGCCCTCGCGGTGCGCGTAGAGAACCTGCACGTCCCGGCCCCACTGATCGGCGGCGCGTACGTGCGACAGGATCGGCGTCACGCCGATGCCACCGGCGACCAGTAGATGGCGGGTCGCCTTGCTCGCGGGCGCGAACGCGCTGCGCGGCAGCCGGGCTTCGACTACGTCGCCGACGGACAGCTCGTCGTGGATCCACCTGGAACCCCCGGCGCCGTCGTCGAGCCGAAGCACCGAGATCGAGTAGGTCGGCGGGCACACCGCGTCGCCGGTGAGGCTGTAGGCGTTGGTGCGCCCCCCGCAGTCCACCACCAGGTGGCTGCCGGGCACGTACGTCGGCAGCACCTCGCTCCCGTCCGCGGCCGCGAAGGTCACGCTGCGAACGCCCGGCACCGGATCGTCGAGCGCCGTCACGACGAGCTCGAGTGCTGTCATGACGCGACCTCCGCCGACAGCCCGTCAGGAAGAGCCTCGGCGTCGATCTGGAATCCCAGGAAGCGGCCGGTGCGCCGCGACACGTGGTGGTAGACCAGCAGGCTCCGGCCACAGCCGCGACACCGAACCACGTCGTCGATCTCCGCCTCCACGGCAGAGGTCGAGGTGCAGTGCGAACACCACACGTCGATCGTGCCCTTTGCGGTCGCGGCGACGTGCAGCTCGTCGTCCTCGACCCCGGCATTGACGGCCACACCCCGCAGGGCGAGGCACGAGCTCACCGGACCGGCGATCCGGACCCGTACGCCCACCTGCGCCTCGGCGAGAGCGGCGGCCAGGTCGACACCGACGTAGTCAGCGTGGTCACCGACCACCCGCGCGACGGGATGCCCCGACAGCGCGTCGGCCCAGGTGGCCACTTGCTCCCGGCCCTGCGCGCCGACCCCGACGAGGAGATACGACGCCCCACCGCAGTCCGGCTCGGGCGCCACCGTCGGACTGGCGGTCGCCCACAACGGGACGCTTGTGTGCTCGAGCTTCGGCATCCGGGTCAACCTCAGAGCAGGCCGGCGTCGCGATGACCCGTGTAGAACGCGAGTGCATACGACGGTGTGCTGAAGTAGATCTTGGAGCCCTTGGGAAAGAAGATCGCATCCTTGGCCCTGGCCACGACGGTCTGGCCGGTCTCCTTGTTCTCCAGGAGGAACTCCCCCTCGAGGACGACCTTCATCTCGTCGTACTTGTACTCGTACAGCAGCGGCTCGTCGGTGTGCTTGAGCTCGAAGAAGCCGCTGCACATGACGCTGCCGTCAGGATTCTCGTAGACGTCACCGATGAATCCCTCGGTGCCCGGATACTCCTCGTCGGGCATCTTCGGGAGGTTCTTCCAGGCGTCGGCGGTCACCTTGAAGGGGGCTTGGGTGGCGATGTTCACGAACTGTCTCCGTTCCCTCGGAGTGGATATTGGTCCCTCTCATGAAACAGGCAGCGTGTTTCTGCTGTGTTAGATGTGCGTACCTATTTGGGTTTCCCCGATCGCCGGCCGCTCGAGTGCGCCGGCCTTCAGGCCCACCCCGGTCGCGCCCAGGTGCCGGGCGCCGGCCATCAGCGCGGCAAGAGTGCGGGCGGCGGTGTCGTGGTCGAGGCCGGCCGGAGGGCGGATGTTGGAGACGCAGTTGCGCTCCGAATCGAGCCGGCCGGGCCTCGGCTGCCAGGTGAGGTAGGCGCCGAGGCTGTCGCTGCTCGAAAGACCTGGGCGCTCGCCGATGAGGACCAGCACGAGCCGGGCACCCAGCGCTGCCCCGACGTGGTCGCCGAGCGCGACCCGCGCCTGGGTCGCGACGACCGGCGCCGCGACAGCAGTCGCCGCGTCGAGCAGCGGGAGGAGCGATCGCAGGAGGGGTACGGCGTGCGTGGTGACTGCGGCGGCGGAGAGCCCGTCGGCGAGCACGACCGCGAGGTCGCACTGGCCTGGCGAATGCAGCTCGTCGACAACGCCGGGGGCGGGCGTGCGGCCCAGATCCGGCCGGGTCAGGTACGTTGCCCGGTCCGGCGCTGCCGATGCGATCGCGGCCGGCTCACCGAGACCGAGCCCACGAAGCTCTTCGAGTAGGGGCTCGACATCGAGCGGCAGGTGCACGGCGTCCCTCGCCAGTGCATGAGCGGCACCGGCTTCGAGGACGGCACGGGTCGTCAGGGCAGTACCAGCGCGACCGAGACCGATCCGTGCCGGCGTCGTGGTCCGGAGCAGGGACCAGAAGTCACTCACGCGGGCCTCCCCAACGCACGGAGTGGACTGGTGGCCGGGTCGACGGTCCGCACCCCACCGTCGCCGTCGAGCAGGCCGAGGCCGGCCAACCACGCCTCGAACTCGGGTGCCGCGCGCTTGCCGAGGACCTGCCGGGCGTACAGCGCGTCGTGGAAGGAGGTGGACTGGTAACCGAGCATGACGTCGTCAGCACCCGGTACCGCGATGACAAAGGTGCAGCCCGCGACACCCAGCAGTGTGAGCAGCGTGTCCATGTCGTCCTGATCGGCCTCGGCGTGATTGGTGTAGCAGACGTCAACACCCATCGGTAGGCCGAGGAGCTTGCCGCAGAAGTGGTCCTCGAGGCCCGCGCGGGCGATCTGCTTGCCGTCGTAGAGATACTCCGGACCGATGAAGCCGACGACGGTGTTGACGAGAAACGGGTCGAATGCCCGAGCGACGCCGTACGCCCTGGCCTCCAGGGTCTGTTGGTCCACGGGACGGCCGTCGGTGCCCAGGTGAGCCCCAGCGCTCAGTGCGGACCCCTGCCCGGTCTCGAAGTACATGGCGTTGTCGCCGACAGTTCCACGGCCGAGTCCCCGTGCCGCGTCATGCGCCTCGGCGAGCATGGCGAGCTCAACGCCGAAGCCGGCATTGGCGCCCTGGGTGCCGGCGATCGACTGGAACACCAGGTCCACCGGGTGGCCGGCGGCGATCAGGTCGAGCGTCGTGGTGACGTGGGTCAGCACGCACGACTGGGTCGGGATCTCATAACGCACTCGTACGTCATCCAGGAGCGTGAGGAGACGCGCCACCGTACGCGGATCGTCGGAGGCGGGGTTGATTCCGATGACCGCGTCACCGGACCCCATCAGCAGACCGTCGAGGACGACCGCCGCGACTCCGGCTGGGTCATCCGTCGGATGATTGGGCTGGAGCCGGGTCGACAGGCGGCCCGGCAGTCCGAGCGTCGTGCGAAAACCCGTGACGACCTCGGTCGCGGCGGCGACGGCGATCAGGTCCTGGTTGCGCATCAGCTTGGACACCGCAGCGACCATCTCCGGGGTCAGTCCCGGGCCGACTCGCCGCAGGGTCGGGGCCGGGTCCGGACCGGAGGCGACACCCAGGAGCCATTCGCGGAGGCCGCCAACCGTCAGATGGCTGACCTCGGAGAACGCCTGCGCATCGTGGCTGTCGAGGATCAGCCGGGTGACATCGTCGGCCTCGGGCGGGACGACGTGCTCGGTGAGGAATGTGGGCAGCGGAACGTCGGCGAGCGCCCACCGCGCCGCGGCCCGCTCGGCGTCGCTGTGGGCGGCGCACCCGGCGAGCACGTCGCCCGAACGCATCGGTGTGGCCTTGGCGAGCAGGTCGACGAGGCCGTCGAAGCCGTACGTCCTGCCGTGCAGGGTTTGCTGGTATCTCACCCTCGCAGAGGCTAGCGAGTGGATGTTTCGGCGAGGTGTCACCTGCTGGACGTCGCCGATCAGGTGCTTCACAATCCGCTGATATCAGAATTCACCAGCGCATCTGGCAGTAAACTCTCCGATCGGGGACTGCTTGGAGAAGGACGTCGGTGTGAAGCGGTTTGGCCTCATGGTTGCCCTCGCGGCAAGCCTCGTCGTGGGCCTCTCCTCGACGTCGATCGCGGACGCCCCGGACACCGGCTCAACAGCCAAGGCCAGTGCCTATGTCGGGCCCAGCGTGGTCCATGTCGAGACCACCTACAGGGCGAAGGTCTTCAACGCCAACGTCCCGGCGTACGTCCCCGATGAAGCCGGACGCCCGAAGGTCTTCACCGTCACGGTTGGCTGCACGGGGTTCATCGTGAACTCCGCGGGATACGTGGCCACTGCCGGCCACTGCGTGGACCCCAAGGCGATCAATCGCAGGTTCGTGGAGGCGGCGGTCGCCTGGTACATCCGCCTCGGAGCGGACGGCACCCCAAGCCAGGTCCTCCAACAGGCCGACTTCGTCATCAGGACGGCCAACCCCGACAGCGAGCGCCGGAACGCTGATCGAGGCGCCATCCGCGTCGCCTGGGGATCTGCGGATTCACAGCAGAAGAAGGCCCGGCTCATCAACGCCCAGTCGGCGGCACAAGGCGACGCGGCGTTGCTCAGGATCGGCGGCACTGACCTGCGCGCGGTCGAGCTCGCCACGAGTCGGGATCTCGAGATCGGCACAGGCGTCGTCTCGGCCGGCTATGCGAACGCGGTGGACGACGACTTCCAGCCGTCATACGAAGCCGGAGAGATCAGGTCCGCCAAGGCTGTTGGCGACGGGTCGGTGTTCGAGGTCTCCGCAGCGCTGACGCCCGGGATGAGTGGCGGCCCCGCCACAACCACGGACGGGGATGTCATCGGGTTCAACAGCTACCTGGCCGCTCAGAATGACGGAGAGTCAGACCAGTTCCAGTTCATCGGGTCATCAGACCGCATCATGGCAAGCCTTTCCGCCGCCGGCGTCACGAATGAGCTCGGTCCGACGAGCAAGAAGTACGCGGCGGGCCTCGACGCGTACTTCGCCGGGGACAAGAAGCGAGCGGTGGAGCTGCTGCAAGCCGTGGTTGACGCGCAGCCGACGCACCCGACAGCTCAGCTGTATGCCGACCGGGCGAGGGAGCTGAGCGAAGGCAGCAGCAGCGGCTTCCCGATCGCCCTCGTGCTCGGTCTCGCCGTCACCGTCGTGGCCGTCATCGGGGCCATCGCCCTCCTGATGCGGCTGGCACGACGAGAACGCCCCGACGTACGCGATGAGGTCGTGGCGCGACGGTTGGAGTCCCTCATCGACCCACCGGCGCCCGATCGTGAGGCCAGCATCAGCTCGGATGTGGGCGAGCACGAGCACATGGAGCGCAGGTAGTGCGGTGTCCCCCGTACGCCGTTGAGGCACTGCCGGCGATGTCCGTGCATCCGGCTGCCGAAATGCGGAATCCCGGCACTCTTCAAGACTCTGAAGAGTACCGGGATTCTGGTGATTTCAACGGTCGGGCTGACAGGATTTGAACCTGCGACCCCCTGACCCCCAGTCAGGTGCGCTACCAAGCTGCGCTACAGCCCGTTGTACCGAAGAGGAACTTTACCGCAGCGTGCTGCGCGTCCCTGCAGCGGTCGATCAGCGACGCTCGCGCTTCTTGCGCGGACGCTGCTGCAGGTGGATCGGCGATCCGACGAAGCCGAACTCCTCGCGGAGCCTGCGCTCGATGAATCGCATGTATGACGCCTCGAGCTTGCCCGAGGTGAACAGCACGAACGTCGGCGGCGCCGTGGAAGCCTGCGTGCCGAACATGATCTTGGGCTGCTTGCCGCCGCGCACCGGGTGCGGGTGCTCGGCGACGAGACGGCCGAGGAACGCGTTGAGCGCTCCCGTGGTCACGCGGGTCTCCCAGCCCTCGAGGGCGGCATCCAGCGCGCGTACGAGCCGGTCGACGTGCCAGCCCGTGCGGGCCGTGATGTTGATCGTCGGGGCCCAGGGCACCTGGACGAGCTCGCGCTCGATCTCGCGCTCGAGGTAGTAGCGGCGCTCCTCGTCGACGAGGTCCCACTTGTTGAACGCGATGATCAGCGCACGACCGGCTTCGGCGACCGAGCTGATGATGCGGGTGTCCTGCTCGGTGAGCGGCTGGCTGCCGTCGATGATCACGACGGCGACCTCGGCACGATCGATCGCCGAGCTCGTGCGCAGGCTGGCGTAGTACTCGTGACCCGACGCATCGCGTACGCGCCGGCGGATGCCCGCGGTGTCGATGAAGTTCCAGGTGCGGCCGCCCAGCGTGACGATCTCGTCGACCGGGTCGACCGTCGTGCCGGAGGCATCGTCGACGACGACGCGCTCCTCGCCGGCGAGCCGGTTGAGCAGGCTGGACTTGCCGACGTTGGGCTTGCCGACGATCGCGACGCGGCGCGGACCCTGCGGAGCGTCGAAGTCCTCGGGCGGCGGGTCGGGCAGCGCCTCGAGCACGGCGTCGAGCATGTCGCCGCTCCCCCGGCCGTGCAGCGCGGACACGGGGTAGGGCTCACCGAGCCCGAGGTTCCACAGCCCCGCGGCCTCGGCCTCGGCGCGCTGGTCGTCGACCTTGTTGGCCGCGAGCACGACGGGCTTCTTGGCGGCGCGGAGGATGCGGACGACCTTCTCGTCGACGTCCGTGATGCCGACCGTCGCGTCGACGACGAACAACACGGCGTCGGCGACCTGGATCGCGATCTCGGCCTGGGCGGCGATGCGCTCGGCCAGCCCGCGGGCGTCGGGGTCCCAACCGCCGGTGTCGACCACCGTGAACGCGCGGCCGTTCCAGACCGCGTCGTACGACACGCGGTCGCGGGTCACGCCGGGCACGTCCTCGACGACAGCTTCCCGGCGACCGATGATGCGGTTGACCAGGGTCGACTTGCCGACGTTGGGGCGCCCGATCACAGCGAGAACGGGTACAACGTCAGCCATCAGTGGATCCTGTCGGGAGGGGGCCGGGGAGGTCGCGCTTGAGCACTGACTTGGCCCGGGAGACATGAGCACGCAGATGATCGCGGATCTGATCACCTGCGTCTGCCATCATCCCACGATCTCGCGGCCAAACCTGCATCGGCAGCTGGATCGGCTCGCCGTAGACGATGTCCAGGCGGGCATTCTTCGCCGGACGGGCGCTCGCGGGCTCACCTGGTTGACGGGTTCCGAAGATCGCGATCGGCACGACCGGTGCTCCCGAGACCAGCGCGAGATAGGCCACGCCGTTCTTGAAGTTGTCGAACTCCCCCGCCCCACGGGTCGATTCGGGATAGATCAGCACGACCTGCCCAGCGGCGAGCGCCTGCACCGCACGGCGGATGGCGCCGGTGTCGTTGCGGGTGCGGCTGACCTTGATCTGGCCGACGAACTGCAGGAGGCGACCGGTGTGGCCGTGGAACTCCTCTTCCTTGACCAGTGCGTGGGGCGGCCGCGGCGCCGTGATGAACAGCAGCGGGCCGTCGAGCCAGCCGATGTGGTTGCTCGCCAGGATCACCGGCCCGGTCCTCGGGACGTGCTCGTGACCGTGCTCGTGGATGTCCCAGCGCCGCTTGAAGTGCCCGCGCGCCAGGCGCCGTACGAGGCGCAGTCCGCGTTCGGGCAGTCCTTCGGCGGAGCTCATCGCGCGGCGTCGACGATCCCGACGATCGTGTCGATGACCTCTTCGAGGGTCAGGTGGGTGCCGTCGACCACGATGGCGCCCTCGGCCTTGGCCAGCGGCGACGCGGCCCTGGTCGAGTCGATCTCGTCGCGGCGGGCCAGCGCCAGCTCGGTCGCGGCGGTGTCGCTTGCGCCGGTCTCGAGGGCACGGCGAGCGGCCCGCGCCGCGGGGTCCGCGACCAGGTAGATCTTGACCGGCGCGTCAGGCGCGACGGTCGAGCCGATGTCGCGGCCCTCGACGACGATCCCGTCGCTCTGGGCGATCGTGTCGCGCTGCAGGTCGACCAGCATCTCCCGGACTCGCGGCACCGCCGCGACGAGGCTGACCGATCCCGTGACGTCGTCGCTGCGAATCGGTGCGGCGACATCTGTGTCGTCGACGTGGATCGTCGGGTTGAGCGGATCGGTGCCCGACGTCAGGCGTACGTCCTCGGCAGCCTTGGCGATCGCCTCAGGATCGTGCAGGTCGACCCCCCGCTCGATGAGTGCCCAGGTCATGGCGCGGTACATCGCTCCGGTGTCGAGGTAGTCCAGCGACAGCCGGTCGGCGACGCCTCGCGACGTGCTCGACTTGCCCGAACCAGAAGGTCCGTCGATCGCCACGACCAGGGGCTTGCTCACGTGTGCCACTCCTTGTGCTGATGTCTAGCGGTATGCGGACCAACCGCGTGCGGTCAGTGCCTCGACGAGCGTATCCGCCGAGGCCGCCACGACGGCGATCTCGACCTGGCCGACCGGGCGGCCGAGCTCGTGGTCGATGCGGATGTCCTCGATGTTGACCCCGGCCTCGCCGGTGTGGGCCATGAGGCGGGGCAGCTCGCCCGGCCGGTCCGGCACCGAGACGAACACCGTTGCGAGGTCGGCGACCTTGTCGCCATGCTTGCCGGGGATCAGGCGAGTGCCGTCCTGCCCGGACTTGAGCACGCGGCCCAGCCGGTCGGTGTCGGCGCCGATCGAGTCGATGACCCGGTCGAGGTCCTCGCGTACGTGCTGGAGCACCGCGCGCACCTGACCGGCGTTGGCGCCCAGGATGTCCTGCCACAGGGCGATGTCGCTGCCGGCGATGCGCGTGACATCCCGAAGCCCGGGGCCGGCGAGCGCGAGGTGCTCACCCGGTGCGCCGTTGAGCTGGGCCGCGGTCAGCACCGACAAGATGTGTGGGACGTGCGAGACCAGGGCGACCGCGCGATCGTGGTCAGGGGCGTCCATGACGAGCGGGACTCCCCCGACGACCTCGGCCAGCCGGACCACGAGGTCGATCGCGTCCTGATCGGTGCCGGCCGCGGTGGTGACGGCCCAGGGTCGGCCCTCGAACAACCGCGCCGAGGCGGCCATCGGACCGGATCGCTCGCTGCCGGCCATCGGATGACTGCCGACGTAGCGCTCGCTGCCGGCCAGCTGCTCGATCTGCTGCTGCAGGTCCGCCTTGACGCTGGCCACGTCGGTGACCGCCGTCTCGGGCCAGTCCTTCAGCACCCGGCGGACCGTGTCGACGACCTCGGCCGGAGGAACAGCGACGATGACGATCGACGGAGACTCGACCGGGTCGGCGCTGCCGGCTCCCCGGGAGACCGCGAGCTCGAGGTTGGACATCCGGATGTCCTCGAGGTGCACCTCGACGCCTGACTCGACCAGCGCCAGCGCGGCGGACGTGCCGATGAGGCCGCAGCCGATCACCAGGACAGGTCCGGGCAGGGGTGTCTCGGTGGGAGCAGTAGTCACTGGTCAACGCTATCGAACAGGGCACCGAGCTCGTCGCGGGTCAGGTCGCGCATCGTGCCTGACGACAGCCCGCCGAGGTGCAGGGGCCCGAACGCCGTACGGGTCAGCTCGCGTACGGGGTGTCCGGCCGCATCGAGCAGGCGTCGGACGATGCGGTTGCGGCCCATGTGGATGTCGAGCTCGACCAGCGAGCGGCCTCGGGAGGTGTCCTTGACGAGGAACCGGTCGACCTTCGCCGGGCCGTCGTCGAGCTCGATGCCGGCCTTGAGCCTGGCGCCGAGGCTGTCGGGCACCGTGCCGTCGACCAGGGCGACGTACGTCTTGGTGATCTCGAACGACGGGTGCGCCAGCTTGTGGGCCAGGTCGCCGTCGTTGGTCAGGATCAGCAGTCCGGAGGTGTCGGTGTCGAGCCGCCCGACGTGGAACAGGCGGTCCTCGCGGCCGGCGACGATCGATGACAGGTCGGGGCGTCCGCGCTCGTCCGCCATCGACGTGACGATGCCACGGGGCTTGTTGAGCATGACGTAGGCGTGATCGTTGGGCGGCGGTATGCGGGTGCCGTCGACCCGGATCACGTCGGTCAGCGGGTCCACGCGCGCGCCCATCGTGTCGATGATCTCGCCGTTGACCTCGACCCGGCCGTTGGCGATCATGTCGTCGCAGCGTCGCCGACTGCCGAGGCCGGCCTGGGCGAGAACCTTCTGCAGGCGGATCTCAGCCACGCGCGTCGTCTTCGTCGGTCAAGCCCTCGTCGCCGGTTGAGCCCTCTTCGTCGGTCGAGCTTGTCGAGACCTCGCCGGTCGAGCCCTCCTCGCCGGTCGAGCTTGTCGAAACCTCGCCGGTCGAGCCGTCTTCGCCGGTCGAGCTTGTCGAGACCTCGTCCTGTCCTTTCGACAAGCTCAAGGACCCCTCCTCCGCGGCAAGCGCGTCCTCGGCACCGGTCAGGCCCTCGTCCTCCATGTCCTCGAGCTCGGGCAGGTGACCTGCGATGTCGGGCAGCTCGTCGAGACTGCCGAGGCCCATCCGCTCCAGGAAGTAGCTCGTCGTGCGGTAGAGGATCGCGCCGCTCTCCGCATCGACGCCGTCCTCCTCGATCAGGCCGCGGGTGACGAGCGTACGGACGACGCCGTCGACGTTGACACCGCGGATCGCCGAGATGCGTGACCGGCTGATCGGCTGCCGGTATGCCACGACGGCCATCGTCTCGAGCGCCGCCTGGGTCAGCCTGGCCTGCTGGCCGTCGAGGATGAACCGTTCGACCGCGCCCGCGAACTCCTCGCGGGTGAAGAATCGCCAGCCACCGGCGATGTTGCGCAGCTCGAAGCCGCGCCCCTGCTCGGTGTACTCCGCCGCGAGCTCGGCGAGCGCCTGCTCGACGTCGGTCGGGGGGTGTCCGACGGCCTGCGCGAGGGTCAGGTGGTCGAGCGGCTGGTCCGCGACCATGAGCACCGCCTCGAGCGCCGGCCTCAGGTCGAGCATCTCCAGCTCGAGCTCGTGCGGGCCGGTGGGTACGTGCTGGTCAGTCATCACTGCTCTCACGTGGTTGGGGGGTCTGGTCGTCGGTGGTGAGGTCATCGGCGGCGGGCTGCTCGTCCGCGTCCGCGATGACGGGTTCGTCGTCGGGTGCCACCATCGGTTCGTCGAACTCGTCGCCGACGTCGATGTCGCCGTCGTCCGTTCCGGTCCAGCGTACGTGCAGGTCACCCAGCGGCGTCGCCTGCTCGAATGCGATGACACCCTCGCGGAACAGCTCCAGCACGGCGAGGAATCGGGCGACCTTGGTCATCAGGTCCGGTGCGTCGGAGGTCAGGGCGCGGAACGTCATCTCGCCCTTGCGGCGCAGCTGGTCGACCACCAGGTGGGCCTGCTCACGCACGCTGACCTGCGGAGCGTGCAGGTGCGACAGCGACAGGATCGGCACGGGCTTGGCCTCGAACGCCGCCGCGGCGAGCTGTGCCAGCTCCTCGGGGCCTACGGAGATCAGCACCTCCGGGAGCAGATCGGCGAAGCGCGGCTCGAGCGACACGATCCGCGGGAACCGCTTCTGCTCCTCGGCGAGGCGGGTGGCGATGACACCGGCGACCTGCTTGAAAGCGCGGTACTGCATGAGCCTGGCGAACAGCAGGTCACGGGCCTCGAGCAGCGCGAGATCCTCCTCGTCCTCAACCTCGGCCTGCGGCAGCAGCCTGGCGGTCTTGAGGTCGAGCAGCGTCGACGCGACCAGCAGGAAGCTCGTCGTCTGCTCGAGGTCGTCGCCGAGCTCCTTGATGTAGGCGATGAAGTCGCTGGTCACCTTGGACAGCGCGACCTCGGTGATGTCGAGCTGGTGCTTGGAGATCAGCTGGAGCAGCAGGTCGAACGGGCCCTCGAAGTTGGTGAGGCC
>NZ_JAKFCB010000356.1:0-8844 GCF_036676885.1 Aeromicrobium sp. | reverse complement strand
CGCCGCCGGTCGGTGTAGAGCAGGTATGCCGCGCGGTGCAGCGCCACGACGGTCTTGCCCGTACCCGGGCCGCCGCCGATCGTGGTGGCGCCGCGGCTCGGGGCGCGGATCGCCTCGTCCTGCTCCTTCTGGATCGTCGCGACGACCGAGTGCATCGAGCTGTCGCGTGCCCGGGTCAGGCTCGCGAGCAGCGCACCCTCACCGACGACGACGAGGTCGTCGGGGGCGTTGTCGGCGTCGAGCAGGTCGTCCTCGATGCCGATGACCTTGTCGTTGGCGCAGCGCAGGACCCGGCGCCGGATGACGCCGGCCGGCTCCTGGGCCGTGGCCTGGTAGAAGATCGCGGCTGCCGGGGCGCGCCAGTCGATCAGCATGATCTCGCGGTCGGCGTCGCGTACGCCGATGCGGCCGATGTAGCGGGACTCCCCGTCGAGCATGTTGAGCCGGCCGAACACGAGCCCGTCGTGGGCGGCGTTGAGTGCGGAGAGGCGGAGCGATGCCTGGTAGACCATCGCGTCACGCTCGACGAGGCCACCCTCGTTGCCGACGTGACCACGCGCCATGCCCTCGACGACGAGGGACTGCGCCACCTTGGCGGAGGCGTCGAGGCGTTCGTACACGGAGTCGACATATGTCTGCTCCGCGTCGATCTCGCGCTGTTCCGCGTTGTTCGAGCTCACCCGACTCCTTTTCTTCCTAGAGAACTCATAAGTCTATTGGGTCGACGAAATATTCCGCAGGCAGTTGCCCGGACCGCGGGGACTTTGCCGTTTGAGCTCCATCACACGGCCGCCGGGAAGAGTGACAACCTGCCCTGTGCCAGTGCGACACACGACACGCCTGAGGTCGGCCATCTGCCTGCAATGACCGGCCATACTTGCTCGGGGGATCTCTCGCGTAAGGCATGTCGATGACTGGTGGATGGCGGGCGACGTTGCGAGTGGCTGCGGCGGCCTCGGCACGGCCGACCGCGAGCGCCCCGCGCGAGACCCCGGCCGTACGTACGTACGTCGTGGCGCAGGACCAGACGCCGCACGCCTTCGGACCCGCACCGATCGCGGCGCCCGCTCATGGCATCGGCTTCCGCTCGTCGCGTCAGGCCGCACCGGCCGCCGAGACCACCGTCGTGGGCCACGGCACCCAGGCGGCGGAGTCCGAGCACCCCGTGGTCGAGACCCTCATCGGACCGGATCCCACGCCCATGGCAGAGGATCGCGAGGAGGCCCCCCGTCCTCGGCACGCGGCCGATCCCGCCGCTGAGGTCGAGGAGGTCGCCGGCGACGTCGAGGTCGAGCTCGCGCTCGAGCAACCGTCGGTCCGGCCCGGTCGGCATCGGCGGGAGCAGAGCGCGATCAGCGGGACGGTCCGGAGCACCCGCGGCCGTGGTCTACGCGGCATGCAGGTCGAGGTGCTGGACGAGGCCTGGCAGGTCGTCGCCACCGCCGTCACGGGCACGGGAGGCGCGTTCGTCGCCGAGGACCTGGCTCCCGGAACCTATCGCGTGACGGCGATCGACCACATCGACGGCGAGTTCGGTGCCGGCTGGCACGCCGGCACGTCAGTCCCCCGCGCCGGCGTCCTGCGGGTCAAGGAGGGACGGACGCGGCGAGGCGTCGACATCACGCTCGCCTCGAATGCCGAGGTGAAGGTCGACGTGGACATCCGGCGCACCAAGGCGGTCCTGAGCATCCGGGTCGTCGAGCAGGCGACCGGCGTCCGGGCCAAGGGGTCGGTACGCGTGACGACCAAGCGGTTCAGCGCCGAGCTGCCGCTCACCAGGGGTCGTACGACCGTCAGCCTGTTGGGCTCGTCCGACGGATCACCCAAGTTGAGCAAGAAGGTCACGGTCGACTACCTCGGCACCAAGCACGTGCTGCCCGGCTCGGCCTCCGCCAGGCTGCGCTGAGTCAGGCCGGGTCGAGGATCCGCTTGAGGAACTGCTGCGTACGTTCCTCACGCGGGTCGCCGATCACCTGCGCGCTGGTGCCGCGCTCGACCACGACGCCCTCGTCGAGGAACAGCACCTGGTCGGCGACGTGCTCGGCGAAGCGGATCTCGTGCGTGACGAGGACCGTGGTCCAGCCCTCCGCCGCGAGGTCCTTGATGACCGACAGCACCTCGCCGACGAGCTCCGGATCGAGGGCCGAGGTCGGCTCGTCGAACAACATGACCTGAGGCTTGAGCGCCAACGCGCGGGCGATGCCGACCCGCTGCTGCTGACCGCCGGACAGCTGGAACGGGTACTGGTCGGCCTTGTCGCTGAGCCCGACCTGGTCGAGCAGGGCCTTGGCCTCGTCGACCGCCTCGTCGAGTGGACGCTTCTGGACCTGCACCGGACCCTCGATGACGTTCTGGATGACGGTCTTGTGCGGGAACAGGTTGTGGGCCTGGAACACCATGCCGCTCTGCGCCCGCAGCGCCGCGATCTGCTGGCGTGCGGATGCGCCCTTGTCCGGGAGCGTGCCGAAGTCGACCTCGACATGGTCGATGCGGATCGTGCCCGAGTCGGGACGCTCGAGGACGTTGAGCGAGCGCAGGATCGTCGTCTTGCCGGACCCGGACGGCCCGATCAGCACCGAGGTGCTGCCGGCCGCGACGTCGAGATCGATGCCCCGGAGCACGTGGTGGTCGCCGAACGACTTGTGGATGCCCCTCGCACGTACGCGGAGGTTGCCCATGTCATTGGTCTGCTGGATGTCGGTCATCTGGCCACGAACCTGTTCAGTCGGGTCTCGAGTCTGCCTTGGACGGAGGAGAGGCCCACGCACATGACCCAGTAGTAGAGCGCCGCCACACAGTAGAGCGGCAGGTACGCGCTGCTGTTGGCCGCGGCGAACTGTGCCTGGCGGGTCAGCTCAGTCACCGTGACGACCGCGAGCAGCGAGGTGTCCTTGAGCAACGAGATCAAGGTGTTGGACAGCGGCGGCACCGCGGTGCGAGCGGCCTGCGGGAAGATGATCCTCCGGTACGTCTGCCAGTAACCCATTCCCACCGTGGAAGCCGCCTCGAACTGGCCCTTGGGGACGGACAGGATCGCCGACCGGACGACCTCGGCCGCGTAGCCACCCACATTGAGGCTCAACGCCAGGATTGCCGAGGTCCACGGCGAGAACTTGATCCCGACCTCTGGCAGGCCGAGGAAGATGATGAACAGCTGCACGAGCAGCGGCGTACCGCGAATGATCGAGATGTATGCCTTCGCGATCGCGCTGAGGACTCGGCTGCCGGAGATCCGGGCGAGTGCTGCGGCGACGGCGAGGATGAGCCCGAACGCGAAGCTGATGATGGTGATCGGGATCGTCACGAGCAGGGCCTTCTTGAGCATCGGCCACGCCGCGTCCTGGATGACCTCGGTGTCACTTCGCGCCGCCCGCCCCCCGGACACGTCGACATCGCCGGCGTTCTCGACCGTGACGTCGGTCTTGAAGTACTTCTCCGAGATCTTGGCGAGTGTGCCGTCCGCCTTGAGCTCGGCCAACGCCTTGTTGGACTCCTCGAGCCGCGGATCGCCCTTGCGGAATGCCAGCACCTGCTCGCTGACCTCGTCGCCGGCGTTGCCGACGATCTCGATGTCGTCCTTGCCGGTCGTGTTGAGGTAGTCGAGCGCCGCGATGTTGTCGTTGATCAGCAGGTCGGCCCGGCCCTGGACGACCAACGCGGCGGCTTGGGAGAACCCCTCGACGGCCTGGATCTTGGCGCCGGCCTTGCGCGCGACGTCTGCCCAGCTCGTCGTGATGGACTCCGCCGCGGTCTTGCCCTTGATGTCCTTCAGGGTCTTGATGCCCTTGGTGCCCTTCTTGACCACGATGACGCCGCGCGAGTACGTGTAGGTCGTGCCGAGGCCGTACTTCGCGTCGCGCTCGGGGTTGAAGGTGACCTGGTTGGCGATGACGTCGATCCGCCTGGCCTCGAGCGCGGTGAAGATCGCGTCGAACGTCGTCTCGACGAACTCGAGCCGCCAGCCGGCCTTCTTGGCGACCGCCTTGATGACCTCGATGTCGAAGCCCGTGAGCTTGTCGGTCTTGGCGTCGTGGAACGAGAACGGCGGGTAGACGCCCTCGGTGCCGACGCGGACGACTGGACGGTCGTCGGCCTGGGACACGTGTGTCGTGGTCGCGGCGGCGCTGCCGGCCGGCAGCACGACCAACCCCACGAACGCCAGGACGAGCAGCCTCACGGCATGACGCATTGATTTCTCCTAGGTGGTGAACCACCGAGGGTTTCCCCGATAGACGAGACAGTAGCCCTGTTGTCGCCGCAGCGGCGTTGTCTCGCCGGCCGGACTCCTACTTGCCCTTCGAGAGGAACGCGCTCATCGCCTCGCGCGCCTCGTCGCTGGCGAACAGCTCAGCCGACTTCGCCGCCACCTCGTCGCCGAAGGCGTCGATGCGGGCGACCAGGTCGTGGTTGAAGATCTTCTTGCTCTCGCGCAGACCCTGGGGGTACGCCTTGCAGAGGTCGGCGAGGACGCCCGCAATCTCCGTCCGGAGCTCGGTGTCGGGCACGGCGCGGGTGATGAGACCGGCGTCGGCAGCCTCGGCGGCGTCGAACTTCCGGGCCGTCAGGAACAGGTCCGCGGCCGCGCGCTCACTGAACCGCGGGATCAGGCTCAGGGAGATGATCGCCGCCGCCAGCCCCAGGCGTACCTCGGTCAGCTGGAACGTCACCGACTCCGCAGCGATGACGATGTCCGCGGCACCCACGATGCCGAGGCCCCCGGCACGCACCGGGCCGCCGAGCTCCACGACGACGGGCTTGGTCGCCGTCGCGATCTGCCGCTGGAGCGCGACGATCGCCCTGGCCCCCTCGGCCATGCCGCCGCTGACCGCCTCGGTCATGTCCGCGCCCGAGCAGAACACCGTGCCGGCCGACCGGATCAGGATCGCCTTGGCGCTCGCGTCGGCGTCCGCCGTCGTGAGATGCGCGACGAGCTCGGTGACGAGCTGCTTGCTCAGGGCGTTGCGGTTGCGCTCGCTGTCGAGCGTGATCGTGGCGACCTGGTCGGCCACCTCGAGATGCACTAACTCAACCATTCAGATCCTCCTTGGGTAGATGGTGACCATAGGGCGGCCGGAGGCCGCCAGACGGGCCGCGGTGAGCGCCAGCGAACCGCGGATTGAGCGCGAGGAACGAGCGCGGCCCGGCTAGTACGACTTGGGCAATCCCAGGGAGAACTGGGCGATGAAGTTGAGCACCATCTCCTTGCTGACCGGTGCGATGCGTGACAGGCGCGAGCCGGCCAGCATCTGCACCAGACCGTACTCGTTGGCGAGGCCGTTGCCGCCGTGGGTCTGGATCGCCCGGTCGACCGCGTTGCACACGGCCTCGCCCGCGGCGTACTTCGCCATGTTGGCCGCCTCGCCCGCCGCCATGAAGTCGCCGGACACGTAGAGCGCCGCGGCCTTCTGCGTCATGAGCCGCGCCATCTCGATCTCGATGAACGTCTGGGCCAGCGGGTGGGCGATCGCCTGGTGCGAGCCGATCGGGGCCTTCCACACCTGGCGCTGCTTGGCGTACTCGACGGCCTTCGCGAGCGCGAGCCGGGCGGTGCCGGTGGCGAACGCGGCGCCCATGATGCGCTCGGGGTTGAGCCCCGCGAACAGCTGGTCGATGCCGGCGTCCTCGCTGCCGATCAAGGTGTCGGCGGGGACGCGTACGTCGTCGAAGAACAGCGTGAACTGCTTCTCCGGCGAGGTGATGCCCATGTCGATCTGCTGATACGTGAACCCCTCGACGTCGGTCGGCACGAGGAACAGCGCGGGCTTGAGGTTGCCGGTGCGGGCGTCCTCGGTGCGCGCGACGACCAGCACGTGGCTCGCCTCGTCGACGCCGGAGATGTAGGTCTTGGTGCCCTTGAGGCGCCAGCCGTCGTCCTCTCTGTATGCCGTGGTGATGATCTGGTGCGAGTTGGACCCGGCATCGGGCTCGGTGATCGAGAACGCGAATGTCGAGGTGCCGTCGGCCAGCCCCGGGAGCCAGCGCTCCTTCTGGGCCTGCGTGCCGTACTGCGCGATGATCGTGCCGACGATCGCCGGCGAGACGACCATCAGCAGCAGCGGGCTGCCGGCCGCGGCGAGCTCCTCGCAGACCGCCGCGAGGTCGCCGATGTCGCCGCCTCCGCCGCCGAACTCCTCCGGCACCGCGACGCCGAGGTAGCCGAGCTTGCCCGCCTCCTCCCACAGCTCGGTGGTCTTGCGTCCCTCCTTGGCGGCCTTCTCGAAGTAGTCGCGGCCGTACTTCGCGCCGAGATCGGACACGGCCTTGCGAAGCGCGAGGCGCTCGTCTGACTCGGTGAAGTTGTTCATGACTCTTCTCCTGTTTCGGTCATTGAGCCTGTCGCAATGACTGCGAGTACGGCGCCGGACTCGACCTGGCTGCCGGGTGAGACGGAAAGGTCTGACACGACGCCGTCGGTCGGCGCGGTGAGGGTGTGCTGCATCTTCATGGCCTCGAGCACGACCACGACGTCACCCTTGGTGACGTGCTGACCGTCGGCGACCGCGACGCTGACGACGGCGGCCGGCATCGGCGCGAGCAGCGATCCTTCGGCGACGACGTCCGCCGGGTCGACGAAGGTGGGCACGGGGGTCAGCGTGATCGAGCCCTGCGGCCCGTCGACGTCGACCCATTTCGCTTGTCCTGAGCCTGTCGAAGGGCCGACAGAGACGTCGTACGTCTGGGTGATGCCGTCGTCGTCGAGCACGACTCGCGTGGGCGTCGCCTCGACGACCGTGACGCCCTCCAGGTCGTGCTGCACGAAGCCCGCGGCGTACGAGACCGTGATGCCGTCCGCGTACGTACGCGTCCTCGGCTGGCTCGGGACATTGCGGTATGCCGTCGGGATCCGACCCAGCACCTTCGCACTGGCCGTCGCCGTGGTGGCTTCCGCCAACGCAGCCGCGAGGGCCGCCAGCCGAGTGCCCCGCTCGCCAAGCCGCGGCTTCGACCACGCGGCGAGCCGCTCGTCGAGCAGCGCGGTGTGGACGCGGGCGGCGGCGAACTCCTCGTCATCGAGGATCGACCGGAGGAAGTCGAGGTTCGTCGAGACTCCGTGGATGCGCGTACGCCTGAGGGTGTCGCCGAGCGTGCGGATCGCGGTGGCCCGGTCGGTGCCGTGTGCCACGACCTTCGCGAGCATCGCGTCGTAGTGGATGCCGACGACCGAACCCGCCTCGACGCCCGAGTCGACCCGCACGCCGGCCGGGACGTCGAACGTACGAACCGTGCCGGTCTGGGGCTGCCAGGAGTCGGCCGGGTCCTCGGCGTAGAGGCGCACCTCGATCGCGTGACCGTGCGGGCCGCTCGGCTCCTCACCGAGCTGTGCACCCTCGGCGACCGCGATCTGCTTCGCGACGAGGTCGACGCCGAACACCTCCTCAGTGACCGGGTGCTCGACCTGGAGCCGGGTGTTCATCTCCAGGAAGTACGCCTTGCCGGTGTCGAGGTGCGCGTCGGCGACGAGGAACTCGACCGTGCCGGCTCCGACGTAGTCGACCGCCTTGACCGCCGCGCGCGCTGCGTCGTGGAGCGTCGTGCGTACGGGATCGCTGACCGCGGGGGCGGGCGCCTCCTCGACGACCTTCTGGTGCCGGCGCTGGATCGAGCAGTCGCGGTCGCCGACGACCCAGCACGTGCCGTGCGTGTCGGCCAGGACCTGCACCTCGATGTGGCGGGCGGTCGGCAGGTAGGGCTCGACGAACACCGTGGCGTCGCCGAACGTCGACAGCGCCTCGGCTCCCGCGACGGCCAGCTCGCCCTCGAGGTCGGCGGGATCGCTGACGACCCGCATGCCGCGGCCACCACCGCCGGCCGACGCCTTGACCAGCAGCGGGAAGTCCTCTGGTGTCGCCGCAGAGGCGTCGACCGAGAGGATCGGCACCCCGCCGGCGGCCATGAGCTCCTTGGCGCGGATCTTCGAGCCCATCGCGTCGATCGTCTCGGGGGCAGGGCCGATCCAGGTCAGGCCGGCAGCGGCGACGGCGCGGGCGAAGTCGGCGTTCTCCGACAAGAAGCCGTAGCCGGGGTGGATCGCGTCGGCGCCGGCCTTGAGTGCGGCGGCGATGACCAGGTCACCACGCAGATAGGTGTCGGTCGGCGCGCTGCCCGGAAGGCGTACGGCGAGGTCGGCGTCGGCGACGAACGGCGCACCCGCATCGGCGTCGGAGTGGACCGCGACGGTACGGATGCCGAGCTCGCGGCACGTCCGGAACACCCGCCGCGCGATCTCCCCACGGTTGGCGACGAGGATGGAGCGGATCATGCGAGGTCTCCTTGCGTGGTCACGCGTACTCATGTGCGGAACACCCCGTATCCCTCGGCGCCCTTGACCGGGCGCGTGTTGATCGCCGAGAGGCAGATGCCGAGGATCGTGCGCGTGTCCCGCGGGTCGATCACCCCGTCGTCGTAGAGCATCCCCGACGTGAAGTACGCGAGCGACTCCTTCTCGATCTGCTCCTCGACGTACGCCCGCATCTGGGCGTCGGCCTCCTCGTCGTACGGCTGGCCCTTCGCCTCGGCGGCGCCCCGGGCGACGATCGAGATGACGCCGGCGAGCTGCGCCGGACCCATGACGGCGGACTTCGCGTTGGGCCAGCTGAACATGAAGCGCGGGTCGTACGCCCGCCCGCTCATGCCGTAGTGCCCGGCGCCGTACGACGCCCCGATCACGACCGAGAGGTGCGGCACGGTGGAGTTCGACACCGCGTTGATCATCTGCGCGCCGTACTTGATGATGCCGCCCTGCTCGTACTCCGCACCGACCATGTAGCCCGTCGTGTTGTGCAGGAACAGCAGCGGCGTGTCGGTCTGGTTGGCGAGCTGGATGAACTGCGTCGCCTTCTGCGC
>NZ_JAKFCB010000355.1:0-5805 GCF_036676885.1 Aeromicrobium sp. | reverse complement strand
CATCCTCATCATCGGCTTCACGATGTCCGAGCTGGTGTCGGCCTATCCGACGTCCGGCGGCATCTACTGGTGGGCCTCCAAGATGGGCGGGCCGGCGGCGGGCTTCTTCACCGGCTGGCTCAATCTGGTCGGTCTTCTCGCGGTCACGGCCTCCGTGGCGTACGGCTGTGCGACGTTCCTCGACCTGACGCTCAACACGATGAGCAGCAGCTGGGCGGACGGCTACAGCCTCCAGCGGGTCTTCGTGATCTTCCTGGTCCTGCTTGCCATCGCTGCTCTGCTGAACATCTTCAGCGGCCACCTGATGGCGGTCATGAACAACATCTCGGTCTGGTGGCACGTGGCCGGCGTCGCGGCGGTGATCGCGATCCTGGCGTTCGTGCCCAAGGCCCACCAGTCACTGGACTTCGTGTTCACCGACAAGGTCAACAACTCCGGCTACGCCGACGCCGCGACCAACGGCGGCACGTACTGGTTCCTGGTGCTGCCGATCGGCTTCCTGCTGACGCAGTACACGATCACCGGCTACGACGCTTCTGCCCACCTCTCCGAAGAAACGCACGCCGCGTCGGAGCACGCAGCCAAGGGCATCTGGCGGTCGATCGCATACTCCGCGCTCGGTGGCTGGATCCTGCTGCTGGCGTTCCTGTTCGCAGTGCAGGACAAGGACGCCGTCACTGCTGGTGGCGGTGGCGTCGACCTGATCTTCGGTCAAGCCCTCGGCCAGGGCTGGCATGTCACGGTCCTCGCGATCTCCACGGCGGGGCAGTTCTTCTGCCTGACGGCGTGCCTCACGAGCACGTCGCGCATGACGTTCGCCTTCAGCCGTGACGGCGCGATCCCGGGCTCGAAGATCTGGTCCAAGGTGACGGCGTCGAAAGTTCCGGCCAATGCCGTCGTGTTCGCGACGGTCATCGGCGCGATCATCACGTTGCCTGCGCTGGTCGAGGTGGACATCAACGGGGCGCCGGTGCCGGTGGCCTTCTATGCGGTCGTCTCGGTCGCCGTCATCGGCCTCTACCTGGCGTTCGCGATCCCGATCTGGCTCCGCTGGAAGATGGGCGACTCATTCGTGCCGGGCAGCTGGACCAACGGCTCGAAGTACAAGTGGATGAACCTCATCGCCGTGGCCGAGATCGCGATCATCTCGGTCTACTTCATCCTGCCGTTCACCCCGGCGGCGGTGCCATGGAACGACGACTTCTCCTGGAAGTACGTCAACTACGCGCCGATCCTGACCGGCGGCGTGCTGCTCGCGCTGGCGATCTGGTGGCATGTGTCGGCCAAGAAGTGGTACACGGGCCCGAAGCACACGATCGACGTGGCAGTCGTGGAGGCCTTCAAGGACTAGATGAGGCGATACGGTCGGGCGTGTGAGGACACTGCACGTCGATGACGAGGCGCTGGGCGACAAGCCTGACCTCTCGGCAACGGCGGACGATGGTCCCTCACACGCCCGCATCGCGTCGTGGCTGCTCGGCCGGATCGGTGCCGGCAAGGTCCGGCCGGACGACAAGCTGCCCCCCGAGGAGGAGCTCGCCGCTGCCCTCGGGGTCAGCCGTATGACGTTGCGGCAGGCGCTGGGATCGCTCGAGGCCCGCGGCTACATCGAGCGTCGCCGAGGTCGCTCGGGTGGCAACTTCGTCCGCGAACCACGCATCGAGGTCGACCTCAGCGGGTTGCCCGGATTCACCGAGCTGATGCGGCGCGCCAACGTACGCGCGGGCGCCCGGATCGTGCGGGCCGGCATCGTGTCGGCGTCGGCCGAGGTCGCGTCGGCGCTCGAGCTCGGCCGCCGGCACGACGTCATCGAGGTCATCCGCGTACGCTCCGCGCGGCGAGTGCCCCTGGCGCTCGAGGAGACATACCTGCCGGCCCACCTGTTTCCCGGGTTCCTCGACCACAGCCTCACCGGCTCGTTGTACGGATTGATGCGGGAGCACTACGGGCTCGCACCGCACCACGCGAAGGAGTGGCTCGAGCCCGAGATCTCGACGGCCGAGCATGCGCGACTGCTGGAGATCGAGCCCGGCTCGGCCCTCATGCTGGTGACCCGCAAGGCGTCGACCGCGACGGGGGTGCCGGTCGAGTACGCGCACGACCGCTATCGGCCCGACCGCACCCGGATCAGCCTCCAGACCGGAATCGGCGCGAGCTCCGTGCCGGAGCTCAACATCGAACCCGTGTGAGCCTGTGTTGCGTCTAGACCTTAAGTTGGGTCGTCGATAGGCTGCGCGAATGGTGGACATCGAGGCGCTGCTGGACCAGGTGCCGGTCCTCGCCGGATCCCCGCGAACCGTCGAGGAGCTCTCCGGCGGCCTCACGAACCAGAACCTCAAGGTCACGACGCCGGCAGGCGAGTTCGTCGTACGCCTGGCCCGCAGCGACAACTCGTTGCTGGGCATCGACCGGGACGCCGAGTCCTACAACACCAAGGCCGCCGAGGCCTCCGGTGCGGGCGCGCCGTTCGTCGACTACCGCCCCGACCTCGGCGTGCTGGTGATCGGGTACGTCGGGGCCCGCAGCTATGTGAACGAGGACCTCCGCGTCCCCGGGGTGCTCCCGCGGGTCGCGGCGGCGATCAGGCTGCTCCACTCCGGCCCGCGGTTCTCGACGAACTTCGACATGTTCGTCCGTCAGCCGACATACCTCCGTACGTGTGTCAGCCGCGGATTCGCGATCCCGGACGACTACGTCTCGTACGGCGCGGAGTTCCTCCGCATCCAGGGTGCGCTCGCGTCCCGCCCGCTGCCGACCGTGCCGTGCAACAACGACCTGCTCGCCGGCAACATCATCGACGACGGCGAGCGGATCTGGCTGATCGACTACGACTACGCCGGCAACAACGACGCCTACTTCGAGCTCGGCAACTCGTGGACCGAGTGCGAGCTCGACGACGACCACCTCACCGAGCTGGTCACCGCGTACGTCGGTCATGAGGACCCGGCCCTGATCGCCCGAGCCCGGCTGCAGGCCACGGTGTCGCGCTACGGCTGGTCGCTGTGGGGGTTCATCCAGGCCGCGACGAACGACGACGACTTCGACTTCCACGGCTGGGGCCAGGACCGCTTCGACAAGGCCGTCGCCGACTTCCGCAGCCCGCAGTTCGAGACCTGGCTCGACACGGCGGCGGGAGCGGCATGACCCTGCCCAGCCGCGCACGGATCGTCATCATCGGTGGTGGCGTCGTCGGCACGAGCGTCGCCTATCACCTGACCAAGGCGGGTGAGCGAGACGTCGTGCTGCTCGAGCAGGGCGAGCTCTCCTCGGGCACGACCTGGCACGCCGCCGGGCTGGTCGGCCAGCTCCGCGCGACACAGGCCGGCACGACCCTCGTGCAGTACAGCGCATCCCTCTACGAGCAGCTCGAGGACGAGGTCGGCCTGAGCTCGGGGTTCAAGCGCTGTGGCGGGGTCACCGTCGCGCGCACCGAGGACCGCATGGAGCAGCTCCGCCGCACGGTCGCGACGGCCGCGGCGTACGACCTGGAGTGCGAGCTGCTCACACCCGAGCAGGCCGGCGAGCGCTATCCGCTGCTCGAGACCGGCGACCTGCTCGGCGGCATCTGGCTGCCGGGCGACGGCACCGCCAACCCGACCGACCTGACCCAGGCGTTGGCGCGGGGTGCTCGGCAGCGTGGGGCGACGATCGTCGAGCACGTGCGGGTCACCGAGGTGCTCACCGACGGCGGGGCGGTCACCGGCGTGCATACGGACCAGGGCGACATCGAGGCCGACATCGTCGTCAACTGCGCTGGCCAGTGGGCGCACCAGCTCGCCGCGCAGATCGGTGTCACCGTGCCACTGCACTCGGCCGAGCACTTCTACGTCGTCACGGACCAGATCGAGGGAGTGCGCCCGGACCTGCCGATCCTGCGCGACCCCGACGGCTACACGTACTTCAAGGAGGAGGTCGGCGGGCTCGTCGTGGGTGGCTTCGAGCCCGAGGCCAAGCCGTGGGTCGCGCCCGACCAGATCCCCTACCCGTTCGAGTTCCAGCTGCTCGACGAGGACTGGGACCACTTCCAGGTCCTGATGGACAGCGCGCTCGAGCGGATCCCCGCGCTGCACGACGCGGGCATCCGCAAGTTCTACAACGGCCCGGAGAGCTTCACCCCCGACAACCAGTTCATCCTCGGCGAGGCGCCCTCGGTCCGCGGCTTCTTCGTCGGCGCGGGGTTCAACTCGGTCGGCATCGCGTCGGCCGGTGGCGCCGGCCGCGCGCTGGCCGAGTGGGTGCTCGAGGGGCAGCCGACGGTCGACCTGCTGGCGGTCGACATCCGCCGGTTCGCGCCGTTCCAGAACGACAAGGCATACCTGCGGGCGCGGGTCACCGAGGTCCTCGGCCTGCACTACGCCGTGCCGTGGCCCAACCGGGAGTACGACACCGCGCGGCCGCTGCGGACGTCGCCGGTCTACGAACGCCTGGCCGCGGCCAATGCCGGGTTCGGCAGCAAAATGGGCTGGGAGCGCGCCAACTACTTCGCGCCACCCGCCGTCCACCCCGCGATCCAGTACGCCTGGGGCAAGCAGAACTGGCTGCCCTGGTCGGCGGCGGAGCAGGTCGCCTGCCGAGAGGCCGTCGCGATCTTCGACCAGTCCTCGTTCTCCAAGTACGTCGTGCACGGCGCCGACGCCGAGGCCGCCCTGCAGTGGATCTGCAGCAACGATGTCGCGGTCGCTCCGGGCCAGACCGTCTACACGGCGCTGCTCAACGAGCGGGGTGGCTACGAGTCCGACCTGACCGTGACGCGGGTGTTCGATGATGAGTACTTCCTCGTCGCGAGCTCGGCCACCACCGAGCGCGACCAGGACTGGCTGCGGCGCAACATCCCGGCCGGGCTCGATGCGCAGGTCCAGGACGTCACCGACCGGCTCGCGGTGTTCGGGCTCATGGGGCCGCAGTCACGCGAGCTGCTGAGCCGACTGACCGACGCCGACGTGAGCGAGGACGGGTTCCCGTTCGGCGCCAGCCGCGAGATCGACCTCGCCGGGTTCACGGTGCGGGCCACCAGGATCACGTACGTCGGCGAGCTGGGCTGGGAGCTGTACGTCCGCACGCACGACGCGCTCGAGGTCTATGACGCGATCCAGGCGGCCGGCGACGACCTGGGCCTCGTCGATGCCGGCTACTACGCGATCGAGTCGATGCGGCTCGAGAAGGGCTATCGCGCGTTCGGCCGCGAGCTCACGCCCGAGGTCGACCCGGTCGAGGCCGGCCTGAGCTTCACCTGCAAGCTCGGCACCGACATCGACTTCCTCGGCCGCGCCGCCGTCGAGAAGGCCAAGGCCGTGGGACCCTCGCGCCGCCTCGTCTCGTTCGCGCTCGAGGACCCTGAGGTCATGGTGTGGGGCGGTGAGCTGCTCGTACGCGATGGGGTGCCCGCCGGGCAGGCCACCTCGGGCGCCTGGGGCGCGACCCTCGGCACGGGCGTGGGCCTGGCGTGGGTGCACGCTGCCGACGGCGCCACGGCCGACGCGGCATACGTACGGGCTGGTGACTACGAGCTCGACGTCGGCGGCCGGCGCATACCGGTCGCGGTCAGCCTCAGGCCGCTGTTCGATCCTGCAGGGGAGCGGATCAAGGCGCCGTAGACATACGCCTCGCGGTGCCGATAAGGTTCGATATCAGACCTTAAGGACAGGCGAGGGGAGGCGGCATGGCGGCAGGACCCGACGACGTCCTCGCGGACACGCAGGATGATCTCGCCGCCGCGGTGCTCCGCCCCCTCCGGGCACACCACGCCTTCGAGTCGTGCGTCGAGATGCTCGCCACGTCGATCCGCCTCGGCATCTACCCCGACGG
>NZ_JAKFCB010000354.1:0-26678 GCF_036676885.1 Aeromicrobium sp. | reverse complement strand
GATGACCTCTTCGTGGGCAGCGGTGCAGTCGGTGCCACCCCAGATCGGGAGGAGCTGGACGATCTGTTCGCAGGTCAGGCCCAGCTTCCGCGCCCGAGCAACGAAGAGGAGCTGGGTGGACGAGGCGTCGTCGTACTCGCGGTAGCCCGAGCCGGTGCGGGCGGGCTCGGCCAGGAGTCCGATCCGCTCGTAGTAGCGGACCGTCGAGACCGGAACACCCACCTGGTCGGCGAGCTCGGAGATGCGCACCCCTCCACGGTAAACCCTGAACCCCGGTTCAAGGTCAAGTGCTTGACCTTGAACCCGAGTTCAAGGTCTACGGTCGCGCCATGGACCGAGAAACGGCCCGACCGAGGAGGCCATCATGCGTACGACCAGCAACACCGTTCCCGTGGGCGACATCGAGATCGCCTGCACCATCGTCGGCGAGGGCGCACCGCTCGTCGTCCTGCACGGCGCCATCGGGTTGGGCAGCGCGTACATGCGGGCGCTCGACTCCTGGGGCGACGAGCTTCAGCTCATCCACTACGACCAGCGGGGCAGCGGGAACACCCCGGTCGGCGACGTGGAGCGCGTGACGTTCGCCGGTGCGGTCGACGACCTCGAGGGTCTCCGTCAAGCGCTGGGCCTGGAACGCATCAGGGTGCTCGGGCACTCGGCCGGCGCCTACCTGGCCGCGCTGTACGCCGCCGAGCACCCGGAAACGACAGCGGGCGTGGTGCTCCTCAACCCGGGGCCGCCGCTGGCACCGGAGCTGATGGAGCAGTTCGGGACGACGATGTCGAGCCGCCGAACGCCCTCAGACGACGCTGAACGTCAGGCGATCGAGGAGTCCGAGGAGTTCAGGACGGGCCGACCGGAGGCGCTGGAGCGTCACCAGCTCAACACCTTCATCCCGTTCTTCAGGGAGCGGGCGACTGTCGATCGGGTAAGCCTCGGATTCACCGAGATCACCGCTGCCAACGTGCGGCAGATGCCGCGACGCATGATGGGCAGCCTGCGCGCAGTCGACCCGATCAGGAAGTTCACCGGTATCGATGCCCCGACTCTGGTGGTGCACGCGGAGCTGGACCCGATCCCGCCCGAGTGGAGCCGGTTCCTGGCCGCCTCCATCCCGAAGGCCGACTTCGCCCTCATCGAGGGTGGCAGCCACTTCCCGATGGTCGAGGACGCCGAGCAGCTGCGAAGCACGGTGGTGCCCTGGCTGAGCAAGCACTGCTAGAGCCTGGGCGTCTCGTAACCCTTGGCCGGCACGAGCTGATCGGCCTTGTGCCACTGGATCGTCAGGGTGTTGCCGACGCCTCCGGTGACGACCGCGACGAGCGCGAGCCACTCACCGGAAGACGTACGCCGCCACTCGATGAGCAGGCCCGCCCACGGCGTCATGGTGTATTCGGCCGACGGTTTGACCCAGACGTGGCGGGCGGGCTGCTTGACGGGGTCGCGACCGTCCGGGAACTCGCTCCTGGACCTGTCGACGAACCCCATAGCGCACAGAATAGAACATATGTTCGATCTCTGTGAGGCTCGGTGCGGGCTTGCTCAGTCCGGGACGTTCGCCCTGGGGAAACGGGCCCTTTTGCCCCTGCTCCGAAGACACGCCCGGCCTTTTGATGAAGGTCAGGGGAGGTGTCAGAACCGGGCACCTCGGTCGGCGTCGTCCGGCACCCCGAGAGTCGATAGAGGTGTATGGGCATGGTCACGTTGAGCATCATCAAGGCGGATACCGGTGGTTGGGTCGGCCACTCCGCGGTTCACCCCGAGCAGCTGGAGGAGGCGAGGCGTCATGTCGACAAGGCGAAGGCGGACGGCCTGCTGGTCGATGGTCAGGTGACCAGCTGCGGGGACGACCTCGCGCTGGTCATGACCCACGGCCACGGCGTCGATGATCCGGTCATCCATGAGTTCGCCTGGAATGTCTTCCTGGCCACGACCGATGTGGCGAAGCGTCTCGGGCTGTACGGCGCCGGTCAGGACCTCCTCTCCGACGCCTTCTCCGGCAACCTGCGGGGCCTCGGGCCCGGTTATGCCGAGATCGAGTTCGACGAGCGACCCAGCGAGCCGGTGATCTGCTTCTTCGCCGACAAGACCGAGCCGGGCGCCTGGAACCTGCCGCTGTACAAGATGTTCGCCGATCCGTTCAACACCGCGGGCCTGGTCATCGACAAGAACATGCACACAGGGTTCGTGTTCGAGGTCTACGACCTGTTCGAGAACAAGCGGCTGGAGTTCACCTGTCCTGAGGACCTCTACGACCTGTTGATGTACATCGGCGCTCCCGCACGCTACGTCGTGCACGGCGTGCGATCGCGGTCCCTGGGCATACCGGCGGCTGCCACCAGCACCCAGCGGCTCTCGCTGATCGCGGGCAAGTACGTCGGCAAGGACGACCCGGTCATGATCGTGCGCTGCCAGTCCGGGCTGCCGGCGGTCGGCGAGGTGCTCGAGCCGTTCACCATCGCGCACACCGTCGCCGGCTGCATGCGTGGCTCGCACCACGCGCCGCTGATGCCGGTCGCGGCGGCAGATGCCACGCCCGCCCGGTTCGACGGGCCCCCACGGGTGATGGCGCTCGGCTTCCAGGTCAAGGACGGCAAGCTCGGGATACCGCGGGACATGCTCGCCGACGTGTCGTTCGACCGGGCCCGGCAGACGGCCAACGAGGTCATGGACTACCTGCGGCGGCACGGCCCGTTCGAGCCGCACCGGTTGCCGCTGGACGACCTCGAGTACACCACCATGCACGAGCTCGAGGGCCGCCTTGCCGAGCGGTGGGAGCCGTTGCCCGGGGTGACCCCGACAAAGCCCGTCTCGGCTGCCGATGACGCATTCGCCCCTCGGATCGGGCGTTCCGTGCACTGACGCGGGCTACTGGTTCGACCGGGTGAGGAAGGCGACGCTCGTCGCCATGGAAGCCAGGTCGGGGTAGTCGGACTCGTCGATCCGTATGCCGGTCGCCGCACTGAGCTGCTCGACGAAGGAGAGGAAGTCGAGCGAGTCGAGCTCCAGCGCGGACTGGAACGACGCGTCCTCGGCCAGGCTGTCGAAGTCGGCGTCGGGGATGATCTTCCGGATCGCGTCGCGGATCGCGGCGCGGGCCTGGTCCGGGGACAGGGTGGTCTGATCGGTCATAGCTCCTCCGGTTGCTGCAGGCGTTGCTCGATGTCGGCCAGAAAGCGGGCACCGGTGAACCCGTCCGTGGCCCGGTGGTCACCGGACAACGTGGCCGTCGTGACCGACCGTACGCCGATGAGCCCGTCGACGGCCCACGGCCGCTCGACGATGCGGCCGAACCCGACCAGGGCCACCTGTGGCGGGTAGATCACGCCGTGCACCAGCTCCACGCCCTGCTCACCGAGGTTCGTGACGGTGAGCGTGGGATCGCTGATCTCCGAACCGCGGAGCCGGCCGCCGCGCGCGCGGGTCACCAGGTCGCGCATCTGCGCCATCAGATCGGTGAGGGCCAGGTTCGCCGCGTCGTGGAGTGCCGGTGCCACGAGGCCGCCGCCGCGCAGCGAGATCGCGATTCCCAGGTGCACCTGGTCCGCCGGCCGGAAGGACCCGTCGATCCAGAAGCCGTTCAGGGCGGGCCTGGCTTGCGCGGCGAGGGCGGTCGCCTTGAGCATCAGCGCCGCGGGGACGAGCCGGTCGCTCACCGGGAGGTCGCGGTTGCGCTCGTGCAGCCAGTCCAGCGCACGGGTGAGGTCGATCGTGGTGGCCAGGTAGTAGTGCGGGACCTCACGCTTCGAGCGAGCCATCAGGTTGGCGATCACCCCGCGCATCGCATCTGGCCGGGGCGTGTGCGCGGTCTCGGCCGCGGTGGTTCCCGCGACCGTGGTCTTGGCCGCCGCGGCGCGTACGTCCTTCGCCCGGATCGGCTCACCGCCCGGGGGCGGGGCCAATGCCGAGAGATCCACCCCGAGCTCCTCGGCCAGCCGTCGCGCGTACGGCGCGACCCGGATCCGGGCCCCCGGAGCGCTCGGCTCTGGACGAGCAGGCCGGGTGGCGATCGCCTCGGCGGCCCGGGTGACGTCTCGCCGGGTGACGACGCCGGCGCGCCCGGTGCCGACGACATGCGTCAGGTCAACGCCGAGTCGCTCGGCCTGGCGACGCACAAGGGGAGAGTGCACCGGCGGTGGCGCCGGGCGTGGTCCGGTTGGCGCCGCGACCGGTGCTGCTGTGGGCGTGGTGGCCGCGGTCGTTGCGGTCTCGCCGAAGGTGGCCAGCGCCTGCCCGACCGGAACGGTCGTGCCGGGCGCGACCAGCAGCTCCTGTACGACACCGTCGACGAAGGTCTCGACCTCGACCGCCGCCTTGGCGGTGTCGACCACGGCGACGATGTCACCCTTGCGCACGGTGTCGCCCGGCTTGACCAGCCACTCCAGCAGGGTGCCTTCCTCCATGTCGGCACCCAGTGACGGCATCGTGAACGTCGCCATGACTCAGCCCAGGGTCCTGTGAGCGGCTGCGGCGATGCCCGCCGGCTGCGGCAGCGCGGCCGCCTCGAGATGCTTGGCGTAGGGGAGGGGCACCTCGGCCGTACAGACCCGCTCGACGGGGGCGTCGAGGTCGTAGAGCGCCTGCTCCATGATCCGCGCGCTGATCTCGGCGGAGATGCTGCCGGTGCGCCAGCCCTCATCCACGACGACCGCGTGGTGCGTGCGTCGTACCGAGTCCATGATCGCCTCGTCGTCGAGCGGGCGGAGCGTGCGCAGGTCGAGCACCTCGGCAGACACGCCGTCCTGGTCCAGCAGGACGGCGGCCTCGAGGGTCTTGCCGAGAGAGCCGCCATAGGTGATGAGGGAGACGTCGGTTCCCGGCCGGCGGATGGCGGCGTGATCGATGTCGACTGCCCCGGCATCGGCGGCGAGGGTCCCCTTCATCGCGTAGAGAGAGCCGTGCTCGAAGATCAACACCGGGTCCGGGTCGCCGAGCGCGGTCGCGAGCATGCCCCGCGCGTCCTCGAGCGTCGCAGGCGTGAGGACCCGCAGGCCGGGAATGTGCGCGTACCAGCCCTCGAGGCTGTGTGAATGCTGGGCCGCCAGCTGCCGGCCGGCACCCGTGGTCATCCTGATCACCAGAGGTACGTTGAACTGACCGCCCGACATGTGCAGCAGCGAGGCGGCGTTGTTCATGATCTGGTCGAGGGCCAGCAGGCTGAAGTTGACCGTCATGACCTCGACGATCGGGCGCATCCCCGCGATGGCGGCACCGATGCCGGCACCGACGAACGCCGACTCGGACAATGGCGTGTCGCGGATGCGGTCGGGTCCGAACTCCTCGAGCAACCCCAGGCTGACGGCGAAGCAGCCCCCGTAGTCGCCCACGTCCTCGCCCATCAGGAAGACGCGGTCATCGGCACGCATCGCGTCGCGGATCGCTTCGCGGAGCGCCTCGCGGTAGGTGGTCTCGAGCGTGTCGGTCACGATCCGGCCTCCCGGGAGTACACGAAACGGGTCAGGTCTTCGACCGGTTCCAGCGGGGCGGCCTCGGCGGCGGTGACGGCCCGCGCGATCTGCTCGGCGATGTCGGCCTCGAGCTCGGTCATGGCCTTCTCCGTGAGGTCGCCATCGGCGCGCAGGACGGCGACGAGCGCATCGATCGGGTCGCGCTTCTTCCAGGCGGCGATCTCCGCCCTGTCGCGGTAGCGGTCCGAGTCGTACATCGAGTGCGCCCGGAATCGATAGGTGTCCAGCTCCAGGAACTGGGGACCTCCGCCCGCGCGGATGGCGTCGACAGCGCTGCGGGCGGCGTCCTCGACGGCGAGGACGTCCATGCCGTCGACGGCAGCAGCCTCCAGCCCGTACGTCGCCGCACGTTCCGCCAGGTTCGTCCGCGCGTGCTCCTTGGCGATCGCGGTGCCCATCGCGTAGAGGTTGTTCTCGCAGCAGAACAACACCGGCAGGTGCCAGAGGCTGGCCAGGTTGAGCGACTCGTGGAACTCGCCCTCGGCGGCCGCGCCGTCCCCGAAGAAGCACGCCGTGACGCGGTCGCGGTCCTGCATCCGGTCCGCCAGAGCCAGGCCCACGGCCAGCGGCATGCCGCCGGCCACGATCGCGTTGCCGCCGAAGAGTCCGTGCGACCGGTCGAACAGGTGCATGGATCCGCCACGGCCGCGGCTGCACCCGGTTTGCCTGCCGAACATCTCCGCCATCACCGCGTCCATCGAAACTCCACGTGCCAGCGCATGGCCGTGCTCGCGGTACGTCGACACGACCGCGTCGTCTGGGCCCAGGGCCGCGATCACCCCGGTGGCGACGGCCTCCTCGCCGACGTACAGGTGGAGGAAGCCGCGGATCTTGGTGGCGCTGTAGAGCTCCGCGCACGCCTCCTCGAAGCGGCGGATCGTCAGCATCGTCCGCAGCAGGTCGTGCCGGTGTTCGGTGAGGGCGCCGTCGCGCTTCCGGGTGGCAGTGTGCCGGGCGCTCATGACGGCTCCTCCAACGTGGACAGGTCACCCTCGGGCAGGCCCAGCTCGCGAGCCTTGAGGAGGCGTCGCATCACCTTGCCGCTGGTGGTGTGCGGGAGGTGTTGGTCGAAGGCGATCTCCCTGGGAGCCAGGCCGCCGAGCCGGCGTCGTCCGAAGGCGAGCAGTTCCAGGCGCAGGTCCTCGCTCTCGTCGTAGCCCGGCTTGAGGGTCACGAACGCCTTGACGATCTCGCCGGCGACGGGGTCGGGCTTGCCGATGACCCCGGCCTCGAGGACCGACGGATGCTCCATCAGCGCGGTCTCGACCTCGAAGGGACCGATCAGGTGGCCGGCGGACTTGATCACGTCGTCGGCGCGCCCGACGAACCAGAAGTAGCCGTCGGCGTCTATCCGGGCGAGGTCGCCCGTGAGGTACCACCCGCCTTTGAAGCACGCGTTGTATCGCTTGTCGTCGCCGAGGTATCCGCGGAACATCGATGGCCAGCCGGGGCGCAACGCGATCTCGCCGACTTCGTCGGTCGGCGCGGGTCGCGCGCGTCCGCGGTCGATCTCGGCACGCCCGTCGTCGCCGCGGACGAGGACCGCCGCGTCGATGCCGGGCATCGGCCGGCCCATGGATCCGGGGCGAACCTCCATGCCCGGATAGTTGCTGATCATGATCGCCCCGGTTTCGGTTTGCCACCAGTTGTCGTGGACCGTGTGCCCGTAGGCCTCCCGCCCCCATACGACCACCTCGGGGTTGAGTGCCTCGCCAACGCTCGCGATGTGGCGGAGAGCCGACAGGTCGTACGACTGCGGCAGCTCCTTGCCGTACTTGACCAGCATGCGCAGGGCCGTCGGCGCGGTGTACCAGACGTTGACCCGCTGCTCCGCGAGCAGCCGGTACCACGCCTTGGCGTCGAACTCGCCCGCGAAGCTGACCAGCGTCGAGCCGTGGGTCAGCGGTGCGATGATCCCGTACGACGTGCCCGTCACCCAGCCCGGGTCCGCCGTGCACCAGAAGACGTCGCCCTCACGGAGGTCGAGCGCAAAGGCCGACGTCGCGTGATGTGCCACGACGGCCTCGTGCACGTGCACCGCGCCCTTCGGCTTGCCGGTCGTCCCGCTGGTGAAGTGGAGGAGGGCCATGTCCTCCGGGTCGGTCACGGGGATCGTGTAGTCGGGAGAGGCTGCGGCGACCGCGGCTCCGAATTCGAGCGTCCCCGTGGCCGGAGGGCCGCCGACGAGCAGCACGTGCTTCAGATCGGGCAGGTCCGGACGCAGCGGGGCCACCTTCCGGGCGTAGATCTGCGGGGTGGTGACGAGGACCCGAGCGCTGCCGAGCTGGAGTCGCTCTCGAATCGGCTCCGGCCCGAACGACGAGAACAACGGCGAGAACACGGCGGCGTGCTTGAGCGTGCCGAGCGCCGTGACGTACTGCTCAGGCTGCCGGCCCAGCAGGGACGCGACCCGATCGCCTTTCGCGACACCCAGCGAGGCGAGCACGTTGGCGAACCGGTTGGTCAGGGCTGCCAGCTCTGCGTAGGAGATGTCGGTCACGGCCCCGGTCTCCGTCACGCACCGGATCGCTACGGAGTCTCCGCGCCCGGCGGCCACATGGCAATCGACTGCGACGTGGGCGATGTTGAGTCCACGCTCACCGGGAACGTCGGGGAGAGTGGATCGCACCGCCTCCCAGGAGAAGTCCCGGCGGACGCCCTCATAGTCCTCGAAGCGTGGCGGGCCGACTGCGAATGCCTGCATATCCGGGCCTCCTCGCGACGAACGCTGTCGCCTACGACTCTCGCGCCGGCCGCCCTAGTGCGGCAGGGACCAATGGGGCACGAGCAGGGGACCTTAGACCGGGATGTGCGGCAGGAATGGGGCCAGGCTTCACCTGGGCACCCCCCACAGCGCAGCCACGTGGCGGCTGTCGGTGCCGCAGCACCCGCCGAGCACCGCGACCTCGGGAGTCTGCTCGCGCAGCGACTTCGTGGCGTCGACAAGCAGGGCCAGATCGCCCGAGTCCAGGACCTCCATGTTGTCGAGCTCTTCGTGCGACATCGTCGACGCGTTGGGGCGGAAGAAGCGCAGCCGCTGTTGCCAGGCCTCGCCGTCCAGGCCGGCCAACACATGGGTCGGATGCGCGCAGTTGATGCCGTACCAGTCGGCCGGATCGGTCGCCTCGAGAGTGTTGATCGCGTCAGACAGCGTGGTGCCGTCCGGGAGTCGCCCATCGGTCTCGACGGTGAACGAGATGGCGACCGGGAGGCTCGCGGCACGGGCGGCGCGGACGACGCCCATGGCTTCGGCAGGCTCGCTCATCGTCATCGCGTGCACCAGGTCGACACCCTCGGCTGCGAAGGAGCGCACCTGGACGGAGTGGTAGTCGGCGGCCTCGTCCGCATCGGCGCCGGCTGCGATGTAACCGTCGCCGCGTGGGCCGACGTTCCCGCTGACTCGCGTCCTCGTCGCTTCGGATGCCTCCGCCACCCCGCGCGCGAGCGCGACGGCGGCGCGGTTGGCCTTGTCGAGCCGGTTCGCGTCATAGCCGAGGATCGAGCCCCAGTCGGGGTTGGCGCGCCACGTCGGCGTCTCGACCAACAGGCCGGCCTCGGCGGCGGTGGCGATCGCCGCGTACTCCTCGTAGTAGCTCCTCAGCAGCGCCGAGCCCTGGTCGTCCTGCACGAGCGGGAACGAGGCGAACTCGGGGAGGTCGACTCCGTGGTTGAAGAGAAGGTCGGTCTCGAGGCCGCCGTCGGTGACCCATCCGCCGCCATCAAGAAGGTTGTTCGTGTGCATGCTCTGCTCCTGTATCAGACTAATCAGTCTGTTGTATCAGACTGTTCAGTCTGAAACAATGGCCAGGTGCCCAAAGATGGAAAGCCGACCCGCGAACGCCTGCTGGAAACCGCTGAGCGACTCGTACAGAGGAACGGCTTCGCCGCCACCTCGGTCGACGCGATCCTCGCCGAGTCGAACAGCTCCAAGGGGGCCTTCTTCCACCACTTCGCCAGCAAGCGGGCGCTGGCCAGCGCACTCGTGGAGCGATACGTCGACGCCGACCTCAACATGCTGCGAGCCGGCCTCGACGCCGCCGAGGCCGAGGCGGACCCGGTGGCGAAGGTGCTCGCCTTCCTCGGCTTCTACGAGGAGTGGTCCGGCGACCTGACCGCGGAGTCGTCCTGCCTCTACATCGCGGTGATCAGCGAGCGCGACCTGCTCGACGACGAGACCGCGACGCAGCTCGAGCGCGCGATCCTCGGCTGGCGCACGGCGGTGGCCGACCTGCTCCGCAAGGCGTACGCGGCCCGCGGTCTCATCGACGCTCCGGATCCCGACGACCTCGCCGATCAGCTGTTCGTGATCTTCGAGGGCTCCTACCTGGTCTGCCGCGCCCTCGGCTCGCCGGAGCCGATGCGCAAGCAGCTGCGCGTGTTCCGCCAGCTCGTCGAGTCCTTGCTGACCGATCGCCGCTGACGCAACGTCGGTGCAACGACGACCACGCGACGGTGAGGGCTCCAGCCAACCTTCCACAGGAGTGCCATGAAAGCCGCCGTCGTCACCCAGCTCGGTCAGCCCATCGAGATCCAGGACCGCCAGGTCCCTGAACCGTCCACGGATCAGGTCCTCGTACGGATCGAAGCATCCGGTCTGTGCCACACCGACATCCACGCCGCCCACGGCGACTGGCCGGTCAAGCCCACACCGCCGTTCGTACCAGGACACGAAGGCGTCGGCATCGTCGAGAAGCTCGGCAGCAGCGTCACCGCGCACCAGCTCGGCGATCGCGTGGCCATCCCGTGGCTCGGACAGGCCTGTGGCGATTGCCGCTACTGCGTCGACGGTCGGGAGACCCTGTGCGAGAGCCAGCAGAACAGCGGCTACTCGATCGACGGAGCGTTCGCGGAGTACGCCGTCGTCGATGCCCGGTATGCGGTCACGGTGCCTGCCGGTGTCGAGCCGTTCGACGCCGCGCCGTTGAGCTGCGCGGGCCTGACGTCGTACAAGTCGGTCAAGGTCGCCCGCGTGCAGCCCGGCGAGACGGTTGTCGTGTTCGGCATCGGCGGTCTGGGTCACCTCGCGGTCCAGTACGCCCGACTCGTCGGCGCCACGGTCATCGCGGTCGACATCGATGACGAGAAGCTGGCGCTCGCGACCTCGCTCGGCGCGGACCACGTGGTCAACGCGGCCAAGGTCGACCCGGTCGTTGCCATCGCCGACCTGGGCGGAGCGGATGTGGCGCTGGCGTACGCCGTCGCGCCCGTGGCGTTCAATCAGGCCTTTGCCTCACTCAACCGCGGCGGCCGCCTCATCTGTGTGGCCCTTCCCGCCGAAGGCACGATGAGCATCCCGATCTTCGACACGGTGCTGAAGGGCATCGAGATCATCGGGTCCATCGTCGGCACCAGGCAGGACCTGGCCGAGGTCTTCCGCCTGCACGCGCAGGGCCGGACCCGCGTCATCGCCGAGGGACGCAAGCTCGAGCAGGTCAACGACGCGATCGAGGAGCTGCGCGCCGGAAGCATCGCCGCGCGGCTCGTCTTCGAGTTCTGAGCCGCGGCCTAATTTGCGGCGGCGATCTCCTCGAGCCGCAGCACGGCGTCACCGATGTTGCCGGCAAGCCGGCTCATGGCGGCCTGCGTGCGCGGCTCGTGGAGATGCTGCGGTAGCGCCTGCATCATGTTCAAGCGGGTGGAGCCCACCCACTCCCGGAGGTCGGACTCGGTGCGCCAGCCACCCTCGGTGCGCCAGGTCCGGGCGACGATGCGCGCCCACTCGTCGACCGACCTGGTGAACGGGTTCGGCGGGCAGAGCCGGTTCTTCTGCTCGTCGTCGTCCCGGTTCGCCTCGACCCAGCCCAGGAGCGCGGCGTTGAACGGAGGGGTGTTGTGCCGCACCTGCTGGAGGGTGATCCGCCCGGGGGCGAAGATCGGCCGTGGGTCGACGAGCCGCAACCCGCTGGCGCTGGCGTCGATGTGCAGCGCGCCACGGGTGGGCAGCAGGCCCCGCTCGAGGACGAGCCGGTCCCGCTCGATGCGCGTGACCCGGCCCAGGCGCACGACGTCGGCGACCCGGCGGGCGTGGCTGATCTCGTGAGCGCTCAGCATCGCGCCGCGGTACATGGTCGCCGGTGCCTCCGGGTCGAGCCGGATCAACCGACCGCTCTGCTCGAGGTCTGCCACGAGCTCGGCCTGGGTCGTCGCTCGCGCGCCGACCTCGGCGTCGGTGGCGAAGCCATCCAGCGCGTCCACCACGAGGTCGAGCGCCTGGAACGCTTCGCGGTTGTGGAAGTACGCGTCCCGCGGGCGTACCCAGCGGATGCGCTCGGGGTCGACGTCGTTCTCCAGCAGCCACATCACCGCGTCGACCGCGGTCTTGCCCGATCCGAGGACGGCGAAGGCCGAGGCGCCGTCGGCAACCTCTGGCAGCCGGTGCACCGGGATGAAGGACGCGTCAGCGGCGACCTCGAAGCTGGGGGTATGCGTCGCGGGGACCGAGACCTCGAGGAACCGCGCATCGACGATCCGGCGCCGCACCTCGATGTCGTGTACGACCCCTGTGGCGAGGTCGCGAACCCGGGCCGCGCCAGCTCCGTCGTCCAGCACCTCGCTGTCCAGCAGGATCCGCACCCGGCCGGTCGCGGTGAGTCGCTCGGCGACTTCGCGGATGTAGGACCAGAGCTCGTCGGCCGTCGCGCGCTCGTACAACCCGGCGTTGGGCCCCTCTGTGTCGATCCGGTCCTGGCCGAGTCGCAGCGAGCTGACGCCGTAGTACGCCGAGGGGGAGTGCAAGCGGACGAATGGGTAGACGTCGGTCCAGTGGCCGCCAGGCGCGCTTCGCCGGTCCACGATGACGATGTCGGCGTCGCTGTGCGCGACCAGCGTGTCCGCGAACGCCAGCCCGCTGATGCCGGCCCCGATGACGAGGTAGTCGGTGTTCAGGTCCACGCCCACAGCATCACCCAGAACGGCGTTTGACGCTGGGATACGGCTCATTTCGGCAGAACCCCGCGTCCGGCTCGACCCATGGGCCAGAATCGTCGATGTCTGCAGAAGGAGCGAAGCGGTGAGCGGTACCAAGCTTGTGATGGGAGCCAGCGGCTTTGTCGGCTCGCACGTGACCCGGCAGCTCGTCGAACGGGGCGACCAGGTCCGGGTCTGGATCCGGAGGTCCAGCTCGACGGTGGCGTTCGACGACCTCGACGTCGAACGGCACCACGGCGACCTGGACGACGATGCAGCGATGCGTACGGCGATGAAGGATGTCGACACGGTCTTCTACTGCGTCGTCGACGCGCGCGCCTGGCTTCGCGATCCGGCACCGCTCCACGCGACCAACGTCGAGGCATTGCGCAAGGTGCTGGACGTGGCTGTCGAGGTCGGGGTGCCCAGGTTCGTCTTCTGCAGCAGCGTCGTCACGATGGCCATCGCCGAGTCCGGCTCGGCAGACGAGACGATGCCGCACAACTGGCGGCACCTGGGTGGCGCCTACATCGAGTCCCGGATCCAGGCGGAGGACCTGGTCCTGCGCTATCACCGGGAGCGCGGGCTGCCGGCAATCGTCCTCAACGTCGGTACGACGTACGGACCGCGGGACCACGGGCCCACTCCGCACGGCAAGCTGGTCCGGGCCGCCGCACGGGGCAAGGTTCCGGCGTACGCGAAGGGCGCGTCGATGGAGGTGGTCGGCATCGAGGACGCGGCCGCCGCCTTCCTGCTCGCCGAGGAGCACGGCCGGCCGGGCGAGCGATACATCGTCTCCGAGCGCTACCTACCCATCAAGGACCTCTTCGACATCGCGGCCAGGGAGGCCGGCGCCAGGCCACCCAAGGTCGGCATCCCACTCCCGCTGATGCGGGTCATCGGGGCCGTCGGTGGAGGGGTTTCCCGGCTGTTGCGCAAGGACTCGGTCGTGACGTCAACCAGCGTCCGATTGATGCACATCCAGACCCCGCTCGACCACAGCAAGGCCACCCGCGAGCTCGGCTGGGAGCCGGCCCCGGTCGCGGACTCGATCCGCGCGGGCGTGAGGTGGTTCCTGGACGAGCGCGCAGGTTCGCGACCGGCGTAGGTGGTGCGTCCCGCCCGACGCCTTGCGCGCTAGTCTCGGGGGATTCCGAGCCGAAGGAGCCCACATGACGTCGCCCGCGCAAGCTCAGCCGCACGGTGCGCCCCAGGAAGAGCAGGCGCGCGGAGCCTTCAGCAGTCGCCGGGTGTTCATCCTCGCCGCGATCGGGTCCGCTGTGGGCCTGGGCAACATCTGGCGGTTCCCCTACGTGGCCTACGAGAACGGCGGCGGAGCCTTCCTCATCCCGTACCTGGTGGCCCTGCTGGTCGCCGGGTTGCCCTTCCTGTTGCTCGACTACGGCATCGGGCATCGATATCGGGGTTCTGCGCCACTGTCGTTCCGGCGCATGGGCGGCGCCACGGCCGAGACGCTGGGCTGGTGGCAGGTCGGGATCTGTGCGGTGATCGCGATCTACTACGCGGTGATCATCGCGTGGGCGGTGCGCTACACGTTCTTCTCCATCGACAAGACGTGGGGCGCGGACCCCGACGCCTTCTTCTTCGGCGACTTCCTGGAGATGGCCTCCCCGGGCATCGGACTGGACTTCGTCGGCGGCGTGTTGTGGCCGCTGATCCTGGTGTGGGCAGCCGTCCTCGTGATCGTCGTCGCAGGTGTCGAGAAGGGCATCGGCGCTGTCTCGGTGGTGTTCATCCCGCTGCTGGTCGTCGCGTTCCTCGCGCTGGTGATCCGGTCGCTGTTCCTGCCGGGGGCCGCGGAGGGGCTGGACGCACTCTTCACCCCCAACTGGGACGCGCTCACCGACGCCGGTGTCTGGGCGGCGGCATTCGGGCAGATCTTCTTCTCGCTGTCGGTCGGGTTCGGGATCATGATCACGTATGCCTCGTACGTCGGGCGCAGGACAGACATGACGGGCTCCGGTCTCGTGGTCGGCCTCGCCAACTCCTCATTCGAGCTGCTCGCGGGCATCGGCGTCTTTGCGGCGCTGGGTTTCATGGCCCAGGCCAACGGCGTCGCAGTCGACGAGGTGGCGACCTCCGGAATCGGGCTTGCCTTCGTGGCTTTCCCGGCGATCATCTCGGAGGCGCCCGCCGGGGCATTCATCGGCGTGCTGTTCTTCGGGTCGCTCGTGGTGGCCGGGCTGACCTCGCTGGTCAGCGTGATCGAGGTCGTGATCTCCGCAGTTCGCGACAAGCTCGACCTCAGCCGCGCTGCGGCGTCGCTGGCTGTGGGCGTGCCGGCTGCCGCAGTCAGCGTGCTGCTGTTCGCGACCACCACCGGGTTGCCGATCCTGGACACCGCCGATCACTTCATCAACCGTTTCGGCATCCTGTTGGTTGCCGTGGTCGCGATGCTCGCCGTCTCCTGGGTCTACCGCGACCTCGATCATCTTCGTGATCACCTCAACGCCACGGGGTCGTTGCCACTGGGGACGTGGTGGCTCGTCCTCGTGGGTGTTGTCACCCCGGCCGCGCTCACGTACGTGTTGGTCGACGAGCTCAGGGCGGTGCTTGACGAACCGTACGGCGGCTATCCCGACTGGCTCGTCAACGGGATCGGGTGGGGCGCTGCCGGCGGCGTGCTCGTCCTGGCCGTGGTCCTGGCCCGGATGCCCTGGAAACGCACCGTCGACCTGTCAGCTCCCAGCAAGGAGGCATCCCGATGAGCACGTCTGCTGTCGTCATGATGGTCGTTGCGATGTTGGTGCTCTGGGGCGGGCTCGCCCTGGCGATCCTCAACGTTGCCCGCACCACGCGCGAGGAGCCCGACGAGGTCCACCGCGACCTGTGAGCCGCACCAGGGCCTCGATGAGACCGCATGGCCGAGAGCTGGACATCCAGGCCTGAGCGAGCGCGGTGATCACGACCAGTTCAAGCTCGACCAGGTGCCCGGCCCATGCGGGAGGGGTGGAACGGCAGGCCTGGCGCGAGTCTGGAACCTCCCGCCAGGCCCGCCGGTATGGGGGCCGAGGGTGGCGGCGAAGATGGCCGTCCGCCAGCCGTCGGCGTCGCGGGCCAGGATCAGTTGCTCGACGACGGTCAGGTGGCGAAGATCCGGGACGACGATGCCCCATACGGCCTCGTCTTCGGCCAACTCCGCCATCAGTGCGCTGAACGTCGCCGGCTCGTCGCCCTCCGCCACGAGGACGCCCCCCAGGCCGAAGCTCTCGCGGTCGGCGAAGGCCTCGAGCTGGGCTTTCACCTGCGGCAGCTCGGTGCCGTTCGGGAGCAGGTCGGCACGAATGTAGCCGAGCAGCAGCGGCGGATCCTCGTAGCTCATGACCCGGCATCCAGGAGGAACCATCCGGCGCCGTTCGGCGGCACCTTGTCGCCCACCTCCGGATCGCTTCCCAGCAGCAGCTGGGACCCGACCGGGGCGCACACGGGCCTAGAGGAGAAGTTGACGACGCAGGCGACGTTGTCGCCGCGCGTGAAGGCGAGCACCCCCGGCTCCGTCGACAACCAGCGGAACCGGCCCGCGGCAAGTGCGCGCACACGGTGTCGCAGGGCGAGGGCCTCGCGGTACAGCTGGAGCATGGACTCGCCGGACTCGAGCTGGCGGTCGACCGAGTAGTGGGCGAACCATTCGGGCTGAGGCAGCCAGGGCGGGGTGTGGGAGCCTGCCGGGGAGAAGCCGAACGCGTCGCCGGCGGACGTCCAAGGCAGCGGGACCCGGCACCCGTCCCGCCCACGTCGAGCGCCACCGGTGCGGCGGAACATCGGGTCGGTCAGCACGGCATCGGGCAGGTCCACCACCTCCGGCAGACCGAGTTCCTCACCCTGGTAGAGGTAGACCGACCCCGGCAGCGCGAGCATCAGCAGCGCGGCAGCCCGGGCTCGGGTGAGCCCGAGGTTGACGTCACCGGGCGACACACCGGGTGCGCCACCGGCGTACCGCGTGACGGACCGTGGCATGTCGTGGTTGTTGAGCACCCACGCCACGGGGGAGTCGTGAGCCGCAACCGTCCCCAGTCCGCGGTCAATCACCTGCGACAGGGACTCGGCGCTCCAGGGGGCGCGGAGGAACTCGAAGAAGAAGCTCTGGTGCAGCTCGTCCGGACGCTGGTACGACGCGAGCTCGGCGGTGTCCAGCACGCCGACCTCGCCGATCAGCACCCGCTCGCGGCCGGTCTGCTCGGTGTACTCCTCCGCCAGGGCTCGCCAGCTGCGCCACACGTCGTGCACCTCGGGCTGGTTCCAGGCGTGCGGGTTGACCGGGTCGCCGGTGAGCTCGTCGTCTATCGCGAACTCGTGGTCCGGCAGTCCGTCGCGCTTGTGGAGGCCGTGTGCGACGTCGATGCGCAGGCCGTCCACTCCGCGGTCCAACCAGAAGCGGAGGACCGCCTCGAAGTGCTCGGTGACCTCTGGGTGACGCCAGTTGAAGTCGGCCTGCTCGGGAGCGAACGTGTGGAGATACCACTGCCCGGGTGTGCCATCGGGTTCGCTGATCCGGTGCCAGGCCGGCCCGCCGAAGATGGAGCGCCAGTTGTTCGGCGGCAGCTCGCCGTACTGACCCCGGCCGTCGGCGAAGTGGAAGCGACGTCGCTCGGGGCTGCCCGGGCCGGCGGCCACGGCGGCGGTGAACCATGCGTGCTCGATCGAGCAATGGTTGGGCACCACGTCGACGATGACCTTGAGGTCCAACCGGTGGGCGTCGCGGACCAGCCGGTCGAACGCTGCCAGATCGCCGTACTCGTGGTGAACCGCAAGGTGGTCGGAGACGTCGTAGCCGTGGTCGTGCTGGGGAGAGGCGTAGAACGGGTTGAGCCAGATCGCGTCGACACCGAGGCTCCGCAGGTACGGAAGTCGTGCCCGCACGCCACCGAGGTCACCGACACCGTCGCCGTCGGAGTCCTGGAAGCTGCGCACGTACACCTGGTAGATGACGCTCGTCCGCCACCACCCGAGCATGTCGCCAGGCCTCCCGCTGGGGTTAGGGGAGATTGCATCGGCGGTCATGGCGGACATGGAAACCTCGGGTGGTGGGGACGGCGTTTGTTAACGCTCGCATCGAGGCCGGATCCCAGGCATCGGGACAAATACGGAGATGACTACGTAGATTGCGCAGACCTACGTAGGCCGCGTCGCGACCGCCGTCAGCGAGGCCGCTGCTCCGCGACCCAGCCCGCGACCTGAGCGCGGGAAGTCATCCCCAGCTTGCTCAGGATGTGGTCGACGTGAGTCTCGGCGGTGCGCTGGGAGATGACGAGCCGTGCCGCGATCTCCTTGTTGCTCAGCCCCTCGGCGAGGAGCGCGGCGATCTCCGTCTCGCGCCTGGTCAGACCGCCGGGCGCTCCGGCTCGCCCGCCGGTGGGCGCGGGGGCCCCGTCGGAGCCGTCGGGCTCCTCGTCCTCTCCGAGGGCGAGTGCCACGGCCTGCTCGAAGGAGTACGACGCTCCCTCCGCGAACGCGTTCTTGAACGCCTCGGTGTCGGACGCGCCGGAGCCCAGCGTCTCACGCAGCTGGGCCTCGGATCTCTTGTCGAAGACGCTGTACGCGTTCGTCTCGTCGACCTTCGCGCCGCTCGTCCGCCAGACCGCCTGAGCGGCACCGAGCAAGCGAGCCGCCCGCTCGCCGGGCTCGGCGAAGGCGGCACACCAGGAGAGCGCCTGGACGCCGAAGCTGATGCCCGTCAGGTCGTGCATCGGCAGGAAGAGCCGGACACTCCGCCGCAGGGAACGCGTCGCCTCGGCAAAGTCGCCGGTGCGCCACTGCGCGATGCCGACGCTCCAGAGTCCGTAACCCATGGAGGACTGTGCGCCGTGGCGCTCGGCCAGTTCGAAGGCCTGCCGGCTGAACTGGGTGGCCCTCGGATCGTCGAGGAAGAAGGTGCACGCGGTGAGCAGGATCAGCGTGTCGAACTCCCCGAGCGCGTTCCCGAGCTCTCGGAACTCCCGGCCGGCCTGCTCCAGCAACGCGATGGCGCCCGGCAGGTCGCCCTGGTAGAGCGTCGCCTGCCCCCGGCACTCCTTGATCCGCGCCTGCAGCAGGTCGTCGTCGAGTCCCGCGGCGATCTCTTCGCACTCGGCGAGCATCGTGGCGGATCGGTCGAAGTCGGTCGCGAACATGGCCAGGTAGCTGGCGGCCCACAGCGCGTGCGCCCGGTCGCTGGTGGGTTCGGTGGCCAGGTCGAGGGCCCGGATCAGGTAGCGGTAGCCCTCGCGGAGGAACCCGGCGAACCAGAAGTTCCAGATGGAGGCCGCGATGTCGCACGCTCCGGAGGCCTCACCCGGCTCGGTCAGGCAGAACTCCAGCGCCGCCCGGATGTTGCCGGATTCCCCCCGCAGTCGGATGAACCAGTCCGCCTGGTGCGGGCCGAAGCCCTCGGCCGCGAACCGGTGCGCGAGCGACCGGTAGTGGTCCCGATGCCTGACGCGCAACTCACGCACCTGGTCCTGGTCGGTGATTCGCCCGGCGCCGTACTGCCTGATGCTCTCCAGCATCTGGTACCAAGCGGTGTGGTGCTCGGTCGCCTGATGACGGAGGACGATCGACTTGTTGACCAGACTCGCGACCAGGTTGAGGACGTCGTCGCGCGAGATCCCGTCACCGGCGCAGACCTCCTCCGCGGCCTCGAGGTCGAACCCTCCGGAGAAGACCGAGAGCCTGGCCCACATGACCTGCTCAGCGGGGGAGCAGAGGTCGAAGCTCCACCCGACGGTGGCATCCAGCGTCTGCTGCCGGGCCGGTGCCGTGGGTCGACCGCTGGCGAGCAGCCGGAAGCGGTCCTCGAGCCGCTCGAGGATCTGGGCGGGGGAGAGGATGCGCAGCCACACCGCAGCGAGTTCGATCGCCAGGGGAATGCCGTCGAGCCGCCGGCACAGCTCGACGACCGCGGATCGGTTTGCCTCCGAGATCGTGAAGCCCGGCGCGACCGACGCTGCGCGGTCCAGGAAGAGGCTCACCGACTCGTACCGAGTCGGATCGCCGGCGCCCACCTCGCCCTCGGCGTCGGGTGTGGACAGTGGCGGCACCGAGAGGATCTGCTCGCCCTCGACACCGAGCACGTGCCGGCTGGTGGCCAGGATGCGCAGGTCCGGGGCTGCGGCCAACAACTTGCTGACCAGCACCGCGCAGGCGTCGGTGAGGTGCTCACAGTTGTCGAGCACGACCAGGAGACTCTTGCCTTCCAGGTATTCGGCGAGGTCGCTCGAGGGGTCGGCCGAGACCTGGCGCAGCTCGAGGGTGTTGGCCACGGTGTGAGGCACCAGCTGGGGGTCCTGAAGCGCCGCGAGCTCGACGAACCACACGCCGTCGGGGAACGTGCGCCGCACCTCGGCCGCCATCCGCAGTGCCAGCCGGGTCTTCCCCACGCCCCCGACTCCGATCAGGGTCAGCAACCGGCCGCTGGCCAGCCGCCGCCGGGTCTCGCTCAGCTCGCGTCGACGTCCCACGAAGCTGGTCAGCTCGGCGGGCAGCGCCCCCCGACTCGACCTCGCCAGCTTCGTCGTCGCCATACCGGATTCCGCCTCTGCCGTCTGTGACAGCGCGCCCCGACGCGCACACCCCGCACAGGTGAGTCTATGACCGGCGTACCGGTTGCGCTGGACGTACGTTCTGCCCTGGTTCGCCCCAGGCGGACTTCCGACGGAACAGCAGAACGCCCCCGACATGGTGGTCGGGGGTGTTCTGGTCACGTCACGGTGACCGGCGCTTCAGCTTGGCGAGAGCTTTGCAGCGGAGGGGGCACCTCGCGGCGTCGGCTCTCGTGGCTGAGTCCACCGGTCAGATGTCGGTAGTACTGACTGACTGACCCACGGTTGACCTGCGCAAACGTCGAGGATGACCGGCCGCTTCGTCGAGCCAGACGCGGTAGTACACCTCGCGCACGGCCAGCAGGGTGGTCGCGAGGCCGCAGCAGGCCAGCAGCGGCCCGACGGCGTTCCGAGGCACCTGCCAGGTGACGGCGAGGCCGAGGATGATCGCGGTCAGCACGCCGAGGCAGGCGAGACCACCGAACCCGACAGCGCTGGAGGTCTCCAGAGAATCTCGGGTGAGCAACAGCACGGTGCCACCGGCTCCAGCGAGGGCAGCCCCCGCAAGCACGGACACCACGACACGCGCCGACCGCATCTCCCGAGCGTAGGGCCGACCGGGCGTGCGTGACCTCCGTGTCACCACGGAGGCAGAAAGCCCGTGCCCGCCACGATGCGTGGTCGGTCCTGGCGGAGAATCCTGAGAGAACCGAACACGCGACCGGAAGGGACCCGGACATGTCCACGACCTCGGCGGCGCTGCACGCAGACCCGCACGAATCCGCCACCGCCCATCGCATCGGCCTGCTCGCGGCCGTGCTCGCGATCGCCTCTATCGCCGCTGTCATCGGTGGCCTGCTCTGGCCCGAGCCCAGCGGAGGCGGCGAGACCTACGCGTACGCCGACATCGCCGACCAGCGCGAGCTGTGGTGGGGACTCCTCACCGGGCTCGCCATCATTGGGATCCTCGGCACGACGCTGCAGGCGATGGCGACCATGTACCTCGTCCGACACCGGGGCAGCACCTGGGCGACCATCGGCGCCGCCCTGCTGATCGTCGGGATCATCGCCCAGGGCGTGGGCGTCGCGGGCTGGGCGACGGCGTACTTCTTCCCCACCGACCCCTCGCTCGACCCGGCAGCCGGCCACCAGGCGTTCAAGGTCGTCAACGACAACATCGGCTACGTGTTCACGGTGATGATCACCGGCGCCGCACTTGCCATCGTCGGGCAGATCGCCCAGGCGATCGGGCTGCTCCGGGCGAAGGTGGTCCCCGTCTGGATCCCCATCGGCCTGCTGACCGCCATCCTCACCTTCCTGGTCCCCGGCAACGGCGTGATCGGACTCATCACCGCGCTCCCGATGGCGATCGCTGCGTGCGCACTCGGCTGGTACGCGTACCGGCGTACGAGCGCCATCCTCACAGTTGACAAGGAGTAGGACATGTTCCAGGCCCTTCTCAAAGACGCACTCCGACCACTGGTCGCAGTCGCGGCCACCTCGATGCTGCTCGTCGGTTGCGGCTCCGACGATTCTGCGCCGGCGACCGCCTCGCCCGACGACCGGGCGAGCACCTCCGCGACCTCGGAGCCGCCGGCCACCTCAGAGGCACCAGCCGCGTCGCCGTTGGAAGGCACGTGGCGGGCCGGTCCCATCACCCTCGAGCAGACCGAGGCCACCATCCGCAGCCACGGACTCGGCCGGTACGTCAAGGACTATCGGGCGGATCCACCGGTCTCAGACGACACCCTGCTGACCCTCACCATCGAGAACGGCGCCTGGGACCTGTACGGCGAGTCCGAGGGCGGGCAACCGCAGCCGATCGACTACGACGCCGACTACGAGATCGATGGCGATACCGTGACCTTCCATCACTCCGATGGCTCGACGACCTACAACTGGGAGGTCGACGGCGACACCCTGCGGCTGGACTACGCCGAATCGACGATGCCCCCCTACAACGGGGTCCCGGACGAGGTGTACCAGCGTGCGCTCTACATGACCGCACCATTCACGAGGCAGAGCTAACGGAAAGGACCCCGCCATGGCAGTAGTCCTCCAGGTGACGGTGTCACCCGCGACACAAGAGGAGTTCAACGAGCTCGACGCTCGGGTCGGTGAGTCGATGATGTCGGCAGGTGGCCCGCCCGACGGACTCATGTCACACGTGGTCTACCCCGACGGCGACGGGTTCGTGGTCGCCGAGGTCTGGCGCACCGAGGCAGAGGGCCTGGCCTATGTCGACGGCGTGCTGCGACGACTGGTGACCGAGGTCGGCCTCAGACCGGGTCAGACCACGAGCCGCGCTGCCTGGTCCTTCGCGCGGCCCTGAAAGCAGCGTCGGCGAGAGTCGGAGGCAACGAAGTTCGCGCGTGGTCGGCCTGATCACCGCGCTCCCGATGGCGATCGCGGCGAGCGCACTCGGCTGGTGCGCGTACCGGCGCACGAGCGCCATCCTTCGCAGTTGACAAGGAGCAGGACAGGTGAATTCTGAGCATCCCGAGTACCGTCGATCAGCGACTTGGCGCGTAGTGCTCGGTCGTACGTCGACCTGTTCAACTTGGAACTGGCCAACGAGTTCTTTGAGAACTCCGCCGTTCGGGGTGTCGTGCTTGCCGATCATGATGCAGGTTTCGTTATCGGCCTTCGCGAGCGTGCCTATTGTGCGAGCAGTCCGGTGCTGGATGGTTTCGATGTATGTGCGTTCATGGTCGAGACGGCGGAGCAGATGTCTACAGTGATCGCTCGCTGCGACGAGCTGGGCATCGCGCACGGTGACGTTCACGACCGCGGCGAGTTTGGAATAGCAATGGATGTCGCGGACCCGGACGGGACCGTCCTGCGATTCGTGGCTGGACCGCACACTGGACCCCCTGGCAGCTTCGCCGGGGTCGAGTTCGGATCTGGGCCGCCCGGTTTCTACGATCAACCACGACTCAGCTTCTAGCCAAGGTGCACGTGCTTTCTGGGCGGTGTGACTCAAGTGCGGTTCGCCCTGGCCGCCGACGCCGCTCCTTGAAAATGACGATGGCCCCGGGGGGATCCCCGGGGCCATCGTGCGACCGAATATGAGTAATTCGATCAGTTCACGACCTAAATGTCGTAGTAGAGCTCGAACTCGTGCGGGTGCGGGCGCAGCTGCACGGGGAGGATCTCCTCGTTGCGCTTGTAGTCGATCCACGTCTCGATCAGGTCGGGCGTGAACACGTCACCAGCGGTGAGGAACTCGTGGTCGGCCTCGAGCGAGTCGAGCACCGCGTTGAGCGAGGTCGGAACCATGTCGATGGCTTCGTACTCCTCGGGCGGCAGCTCGTAGATGTTCTTGTCGATCGGGGCCGGCGGCTCGATCTTGTTCTTGATGCCGTCGAGTCCGGCCAGCAGCAGCGCCGAGAAGGCGAGGTACGGGTTGGCCGACGGGTCGGGGCAACGGAACTCGATGCGCTTGGCCTTGGGGTTCGATCCCGTGATCGGGATGCGGACGCAGGCCGAGCGGTTGCGGGCCGAGTAGACCAGCGCGATCGGAGCCTCGAAGCCCGGCACCAGACGGTGGTACGAGTTGACGGACGGGTTGGTGAACGCGAGCAGCGACGGCGCGTGCTTGAGGATGCCGCCGATGTAGTGACGCGCCAGGTCGGACAGTCCGCCGTAGCCGGCCTCGTCGTAGAACAACGGGCTGCCTTCGTTCCAGATCGACTGGTGCACGTGCATGCCCGAGCCGTTGTCACCGAAGATCGGCTTCGGCATGAAGGTGACCGTCTTGTCGTTGGCCCACGCCGTGTTGCGCACGATGTACTTGAACTTCATGACGTCGTCCGCAGCCTTGAGCAGCGTGTCGAACCGGTAGTTGATCTCGGCCTGACCGGACGTGCCGACCTCGTGGTGGCCGCGCTCGAGGATGAGGCCGGCGTTGGTGAGGTTGGTCATCATGTCGTTGCGCAGGTCGGCCGTCTTGTCGGTCGGCGCGACGGGGAAGTAGCCGCCCTTGTAGCGGACCTTGTAGCCACGGTTGTCATCGATCGAGTCACCCGTGGACCAGGCGGCCTCGGCCGACGTGATCTCGTAGAACGACTTGTTGGCGCTGGTGCCGTAGTTGACGCGGTCGAAGATGTAGAACTCGGCCTCGGGCGCGAAGTACGCCGTGTCGCCGATGCCCGTGGTCGCGAGGTAGGCCTCGGCCTTGCGGGCGATGTTGCGGGGGTCGCGGGAGTAGGCCTCGCCCGTGATCGGGTCGTGGACGAAGAAGTCCATCGCGACGGTCTTGCGAGCCTTGAACGGGTCGACGTATGCGGTCTTGATGTCCGGGAACAGCACCATGTCGGACTGGTCGATGGTCTGGAAGCCACGGATCGACGAGCCGTCGAATGCGACACCGTTGGCGACCATGTCGGCGTCGAACGTCGAAGCCGGCAGCGTGACCTGCTGCTGGATGCCGGGCAAGTCGGTGAACCGGACGTCCAGGTACTCGACACCTTCGTCCTTGATGAACTTGAACAACTCGTCGGCATTGCCGAACATGGGGCCTCCTCGACCGCTGTGCGGCCTGTGTTGTCGATGACAGGTGAGTGCGTCGCTGCACCGTACCGCTGACGGTATGGTCGGGCAGTTTCCCGGCAGTCACTGGTTTGTTTCAGGCATGTTACAAGTGCCCGTGACAGGCGCAATCACAGCGTCTGTAGGCTCGCCGCGTGCAGACCGTCTCCCTCGGCCGCCGACTCGGCGCGCTCTTCATCGACTGGATCATCGCCGCACTCAGCGCGGCCGCCATCACGGGCTCGGCCTACTCCGGATCCGGCGCGTCCAACTCGTTCATCCCGCTGGCCGCGTTCTTCGTCGAGGTGTCGCTGCTGACGGGCCTGCTGGGCTTCTCGATCGGCAAGCGGATCCTCGGCCTGAAGGTCGAGAATCCCGAGGGACGGCCGATCGGCCTCCTGCGCGCGCTCGTACGTACGGCGCTGCTGTGCCTCGTGATCCCGGCGCTCGTCATGACCGATGACAAGCGCGGCATCCACGACCTCGCCGCCGGCTCACGCGTCGCGCCGATCTAGCGTCAGCCGCGCATCGCCTTGCGCGAGCCCTTCATGCTGGTCGGCATGGGGCCGCGCGGCATGGGGGCGGCCGGACGCATCGCGTCGAGCGCCTTGAGCTTGTAGAGCACACCGGTCATCTGCGCCGGCTTGATGTTCTTGGGCAGCTTGCGCAGGTGCTTGACGAGCTTGGTCAGCTTGACCTCGTCGGGGCCGTTGCCGACCACGATGTCGATCACGGGGATCTCGTCGCCGCCGATGCGCGCGTGCTTCTTCTTCTCCGCGGTGAGCAGGTTGCGGACCCGGGCGGGGTTGCCCTCGCCGACCAGGATGATGCCGGGGCGGCCGACGACGCGGTGCACGACGTCCTGATTCTTGGTGAACGCGACGGCGGGCTTGAGCTCCCAGCCGCGGCGCAGCATCTGCAGGGCGCCGGCGGCAGCGCCGACCTGGCCCTCGACCTGCGCGTATGCGGCCTTCTCGGCGCGCCGGCCGAAGACGATCAGGGCCGCCAGGATGCCGATCAGCACGCCGAACAGGATCGTGAAGACCAGCCCGAACGTGCCGGAGCCGAAGACGAAGTAGCCGATTGTCGCGGCCACACCGCCGGCCAGCAGGAAGGTCAGCAGCAGGAGCAGACCGATGTTGCGGTCACTGCGCTTGGTGATCGTGTACGCCTGGCGCATCTGACCCAGGCGACCCTTGGCGGGTTCGGGGGTGGCATTCGACATGAAGGTCAGTCTACGTCGCGTTGCGGAGTGCGACGCCGCCGCGTCCGGACTCGATTGCCTGCTTGTAGAGGGTGCCGGCCCGGTAGGACGAACGTACGAGCGGTCCGGACATGACTCCGGCGAAGCCGATCTCGTCGGCCTCGGTCTTGAGCTCGACGAACTCCTCGGGCTTGACCCACCGCTCGACGGGGTGGTGGCGCACCGAGGGGCGGAGGTACTGCGTGATCGTGATGAGGTCGCAGCCGGCTTCGTGGAGGTCGACCAGCGCCTGGGAGACCTCTTCGCGGGTCTCGCCCATGCCGAGGATCAGGTTGGACTTGGTCACCAAGCCGTAGTCGCGGGCCTGCGTGATGACGTCGAGCGAGCGCTCGTAACGGAATGCCGGGCGGATGCGCTTGAAGATGCGCGGCACGGTCTCGACGTTGTGCGCCAGCACCTCGGGGTGGCTGTCGAAGACCTGCTCGAGCAGCTCGGGGATGCCGTTGAAGTCGGGGATGAGGTTCTCGACGCCGGTGCCGGGGTTGAGCTCGTGGATCTTGCGGACCGTCTCGGCGTAGAGCCACGCGCCGCCGTCGGGCACGTCGTCGCGGGCGACACCCGTGATCGTGGCGTAGCGGAGCTCCATCTTCTGGACGGACTCCGCGACGCGGCGCGGCTCGTCGCGGTCGATCGGGTCGGGCTTGCCGGTGTCGATCTGGCAGAAGTCGCAGCGCCGGGTGCACTGCTCGCCGCCGATGAGGAACGTCGCCTCGCGGTCTTCCCAGCACTCGAAGATGTTGGGGCAGCCGGCTTCCTGACACACCGTGTGGAGCCCCTCGCCCTTGACGAGCTTCATCAGCTCGTTGTACTCCGGGCCCATCTTGGCCCGGGTCTTGATCCACTCGGGCTTCTTCTCGATGGGGGTCTCGGCGTTGCGGACTTCCAGACGCAGCATCTTGCGTCCCTCAGGAGCGATAGTCACCGTGCCAGCCTACGCCCGTGCCCCAGCCGTCACGCCGAGGACCGGCACGC
>NZ_JAKFCB010000353.1:0-1808 GCF_036676885.1 Aeromicrobium sp. | reverse complement strand
CGAGGGCTCGCCGAGCGCGGCCGTGCGGATCACGCGCATGACGCCGTCGGCGCCGATGCCGCGCCGGCGGTCGCAGAGGGCGGCCACGAAGGCACCCTCCAGCTCGCCGTGGATCGTGCCGTCATGGTCCGGGAGCAGCACGAAGTCGTTCTCCGTGCCGTGCCCCTTGAGCCATGGAAAAGTCATGGGTTCCAGTCTAGCCGTCGGGAGCGACAGCACACGGGCGTTGACCACGCGCCCCGTTCGGTGCGACGGTGCGTCACATGGACATCGTCCTCGCGACGCTCGACGCAGGCGGCAACGTGGCGCCGATGCTCGGCCTCGGCGTGGAGCTCGCCGGCCGCGGCCATGACGTACGCGTCATCGGCCATCCGCAGCAACGGGCGACCTTCGAGGCAGCTGGACTCGACTTCCACCCGTACGCCCATGCGACGCCGTGGGACCCCATCGCGCCGAAGTCCACCCTTCCGGGGCTCTGGGGATACATCCACCAGCTCACCGAGCGCGCGAAGGGTGAGGACCTCGTCGAGCTCGCCCGGGACGCCTCCGTGGTGGTCGTCGACTGCATGCTGCTCAGCGCCCTCGACGCCGCCGGCTCCGCGGGACTGCCGCACGTGGCGTTGGTCCATACGTTCCACGCCTACTTCGACGGCCCGTGGCGGGCCGGCCCGATCGGCATCGCGTCCCGGCTCAAGGGCCTCAACCCCCGGAGGGTCTGGGCCGAGTGCGACGCGGTCGTCGTGTGCAGCGACCCGAGCCTCGACCCCGCGGGCGCACGCGCCTGGCCCGACACGTTCCTCTGGACCGGGCCGGTGCAACCCCGTACGGAGCCGGCCTCCCCCGCATCACCGCCGCGCGTCCTCGTGAGCCTCAGCACGATCTCGTTCCCCGGTCAGCGCCAAGTCCTGCAGCGTGTCCTGGACGGCCTTGCCGACGCACCGATCGAGCTGGTCGTGACCACGGGCCCTGCTGTCGACCCGGACGAGCTGAGGGTGCCGGCCAACGCCACGGTGCACCGGTTCCTGCCGCACGACGAGGTCATGGCCGGCTGCTCGGCAGTGATCACGCACGGCGGCCACTCGACGTCGATGCGCGCGCTGGCGCACGACCTCCCGCTCGTCATCATCCCGATGCATCCGTTGCTCGACCAGCCGATGGTCGGCAAGGCCGTCGAGGCCGCCGGAGCCGGGGTGACGATCAAGAAGTCGTCAAAGCCGGCCGCGTTCCGTACGGCGGTCGACACGGTGCTCGACGATGCGCACCGTGACGCCGCTGCAGCGATCGGCGCGCGGATCCGGGCGATCGACGGGGCCGTGGTCGCGGCCGACCGCATCCTCGAGGTCGCACGGGAAGCCTGACGTCAGGTGCTCACGCGGGCCAACGCCTGCTCGACCAGGTCCTCGGCGTCGTACGGGAGCCAGTGGATCCGCGGGTCCTTGCGGAACAGGCGGTCCTGCCGCCGGGCGAACTTCCGCGTGCCGGTCACGGTCGCCTCGCGTGCCTGGTCCTCGGTGATCTCGCTCCGCAGGAACGCCAGGATCTGCTGGTAGCCCAGCGCCCGGCTGGCGGTGAACCCGTCCTCGAGCCCGGCTTCGCGCAGGGCGCGGACCTCATCGACGAATCCCGCCGCCCACATCTGGTCGACCCGCTCGGCGAGGCGTACGTCGAGGACGTGCCGCGGCACATCGAGGCCGAGCATCGTCAGGCCGTCGAACACCGACTCGTACGGCGGCATCGTCGCGATGAACGGCTCCCCCGTCAGGTCGATGACCTCGAGCGCCCGCACGAGGCGCCGCTCGTTGGTCGGC
>NZ_JAKFCB010000352.1:0-3782 GCF_036676885.1 Aeromicrobium sp. | reverse complement strand
GGCACCGGCCGGGCGGCGCGGAGCTGGGAGGCGTACGACGCGATCATCCGCACGCTCGAGACGCTCGAGGACGACGAGACGCTGCTGGTGCAGTCCGGCAAGCCGGTCGGCGTCTTCCGTACGCACGAGTGGGCGCCGCGCGTGCTGATCGCCAACTCCAACCTGGTCGGCGACTGGGCGACCTGGCCGGAGTTCCGCAAGCTCGAGGCTGAGGGTCTGACGATGTACGGCCAGATGACCGCCGGCTCGTGGATCTACATCGGGACGCAGGGCATCCTCCAGGGGACGTACGAGACGTTCGGTGCGGTGGCCCGCAAGAGATTCGGTGGCACGCTCGCCGGCACGCTGACCCTGACCGGCGGCTGCGGCGGCATGGGCGGTGCCCAGCCGCTGGCGGTCACGATGAACGAGGGCGCCGTGCTCGTGGTCGACGTCGACGAGTCGCGGCTGGAGCGGCGGGTCAAGCACGGCTACCTCGACGAGTATTGGACCGACCTCGACGAGGCCGTCGACCGCGCCGTGGCTGCCAAGAACGAGGGCCGGCCGCTGTCGGTCGGCATCGTCGGCAACGCCGCCACGGTGTTCACCGAGCTGCTCGAGCGCGGCACGGCGATCGACATCGTCACCGACCAGACCAGCGCGCACGACCCGCTGAGCTATCTCCCCGAGGGCATCTCGATGTCCGAGTGGCACGCCGAGGCCGAGCGCGACCCGGCCGGGTTCACCGACAAGTCGCGCGCCTCGATGGCCAAGAACGTACGTGCGATGGTCGGCTTCCAGGACGCCGGCGCCGAGGTCTTCGACTACGGCAACTCGATCCGCGAGGAGGCGCGCCTCGGCGGCTTCGATCGCGCCTTCGAGTTCCCCGGGTTCGTCCCGGCGTACATCCGGCCGCTGTTCTGCGAGGGCAAGGGCCCGTTCCGCTGGGCCGCGCTGTCCGGCGACCCGGCCGACATCGCCGCGACCGATCGGGCGATCCTCGAGCTGTTCCCCGAGGACGAGCACCTCGCTCGCTGGATCACCAAGGCGCAGGAGAAGGTGCACTTCGAGGGCCTGCCGGCCCGCATCTGCTGGCTCGGCTACCAGGAGCGGCACCTTGCGGGTCTGCGGTTCAACGAGATGGTCGCCTCCGGCGAGCTCAGCGCTCCGGTCGTGATCGGCCGCGATCACCTCGACTCCGGCTCCGTCGCGTCGCCCTACCGCGAGACCGAGTCGATGGCCGACGGCTCCGACGCGATCGCCGACTGGCCACTGCTCAACGCGCTGCTCAACACGGCGTCGGGAGCGACGTGGGTGTCGATCCACCACGGCGGCGGCGTCGGCATCGGCCGCTCGATCCACGCCGGCCAGGTCATCGTCGCGGACGGCACGGACCTCGCCGCGCAGAAGATCGAGCGCGTGCTGGTCAACGATCCGGGTACAGGGGTCATGCGGCACGTCGACGCCGGTTACGACCGTGCCGCCGAGGTCGCGAAGGAACGAGGCCTCCGAGTCCCGATGTCCGAGCGAAGCGAGGATCCTGGCGACGAAGTCGCGGGAGGGAGCGCCAGCGACCGAAGGGCGGAGGTTTGATGTCCACCACCCCGGCCCCTGGCGAGCTTGCGAGCGGGAGGGAGCTCTGCGACCGAAGGGGCGTACGCCGAGAGGCTCGGGTGAGCGTGTCGTCTCACCGCCCTTCGCTCGCTCGTCCCTCGCTCGGACTCGACCACCGAGGGCTGGCGTGATGCTCGAAGCGATCAGTGACATCGGGCGGGATCCTCGTACGGGCGGCTATCGGCGGTTCGCGTGGAGCGACGCCGACATGCAGCTCCGGGAGTGGTTCGCGGGCGAGGCTGCCGCGCGGGGGCTGGAGCTCGTCGAGGACGGCAACGGCAACCAGTTCGCGTGGTGGGGCAGCGGCGACGACGCGCTGCTGATCGGCTCGCACCTCGACTCGGTGCCCGACGGTGGAGCGTACGACGGACCGCTCGGCGTCGTCTCGTCGTTCGCCGCGGTCGACCGGCTCCGCGCCGAGGGCTTCACGCCGAACCGGCCCATCGTCGTGGCGAACTTCGCCGACGAGGAGGGCGCCCGCTTCGGCATCGCCTGCGCCGGCTCGCAGCTCGTCACCGGAGCGCTCGAGCCCGACAAGGCGCTCGGGCTCAAGGACCGCGACGGCCAGACGCTCGCCGAGGTCATGACGGCCCGCGGCCGCGACCCGCGCGCCGTGGGGCATACCGACCTGCTCGACAGCATCGGCACATTCGTCGAGCTGCACGTCGAGCAGGGCCGCTCGCTGGTCCACTCCGGCGCGGCCGTCGGCGTCGCGACGGCGATCTGGCCGCACGGCCGCTGGCGGCTCGACTTCTGCGGCGAGGCCAATCACGCCGGAGCCACGCTGATGGAGGACCGGCACGACCCCATGCAGGCATACGCCGCGACGGTCCTCGCCGCGCGCCGGCTCGCCACCGACGCCGGAGCGCGGGCGACGTTCGGTCGGCTCGAGGTCGAGCCCGGCGCCACCAACGCGATCCCCTCGCGCGTACGTGCCTGGCTCGACGCACGTGCCGCGGAGGAGGGCCAGCTCGACGAGCTCGTCGACTCCCTCATCCACCAGGCCCGCGCCGCGGCCGATCCCGACGGCACCACCGTCACCCTCACGACCGAGTCGGTCAGCCCCGCCGTCGAGTTCGACGAGCAACTGCGCGACCGGCTCGCCACGTTGCTCGCCGCCCCCGTGCTGCCGACCGGAGCCGGCCACGACGCCGGTGTCCTCAGCCCGCACGTGCCGACGGCGATGCTCTTCGTCCGCAACCCGACCGGCGTCTCACACTCGCCGGAGGAGTTCGCCGAGGACGCGGACTGCGCGGCCGGCGTCGACGCCCTGACGACGGTCGTGCGGGACCTCGCGTGAGGACGGTTCCGGCGTTCGCCAACTGCCACAGCCACGTCTTCCACCGTGCGCTGCGCGGGCGCATCACGGGGGCTGACTCCTTCTGGACGTGGCGCGACCAGATGTACGCGATCGCGGCGGTGCTCGACCCGGACCTGCTGTTCGACCTGGCCCGGGCGACGTACGCCGAGATGTATCTCGCCGGCATCCGCAGCGTCGGTGAGTTCCACTACGTGCACCACCAGCCTGACGGGCGACCGTACGACGACCCGAATGCGATGGGCGAGTCGCTGATCGCCGCGGCCCGTGAGGCCGGCGTACGCATCGCGCTGCTCGACACGTGCTACCTGTCCTCGGGGTTCGGGCAGGCGCCGGAGGGCGTGCAGGTGCGCTTCAGCGACGGCGACGTCGAGGCCTGGGCGGCACGCGTCGAGGAGCTGGCGCAGAAGCATGCCGGCGAGGACGACGTCGTGGTCGGCGCCGCGATCCACTCCGTACGCGCGGTGCCCCGCGAGCGGCTGGCCACGGTCGCCGGGGCGTTCCCGCACGCGCCGCTGCACGTGCACGTGTCGGAGCAGCGCGCCGAGAACCGGGACTGCGTCGCCGCGACCGGCCTGACCCCCGTCGCGCTGCTCGCGGAGGCCGGCGCCTGGACACCCCGCACCACCGCCGTCCACGCCACGCACCTGACGCCCGATGACGTCGCGACGCTGGGCGACGCACGGGCGTACGTGTGCTTCTGCCCGACCACGGAGGCCGAGCTCGCGGACGGCATCGGACCGAGCGCCGCGCTCCGCGAAGCCGGGGCGAGGCTGACACTGGGCTCGGACAGCAATACCGTCATCGACATGTTCGCCGAGGCCCGTGCCGTCGAGATGCACCAGCGCCTGGCCTCGGGCACACGCGGTGC
>NZ_JAKFCB010000351.1:0-6317 GCF_036676885.1 Aeromicrobium sp. | reverse complement strand
CGACTCTTGGTAACCGAAACTTCACGTGACGGTCGAGGAGGAGTCCAAAACGCAAAAGGGCGCTGAAGGCAATCGACCAGCGGCGGCACCACGAGAGACGCCTTATCCCCCGCCAGACGTGTCCTGCCTCGAGGACCAGGAAGGTATCCAGCAGTGCTACCCGCGGACGTTCGAAGAGGACGAGGACCCTGATGATCCGGAGCTGACTGAGGGGGACGTCCTCCGCGCGGTGCGGGAGATCGGGTTGCCGAGTCTGCAGGTGCAGATCCAGCCCGGCGAGGAGACGCTCGTCAACGTCGAGACGATCTTCTACGCCGAGCCCGAGCCCTTCGAACGCAGCATCACGCTGCTCGGCTTCGACATCGACCTGGTCGCCGAACCGGTCCGCTACACCTGGATCCACGACGACGGCACCGTGGCGACGACGAGCCGCCCGGGCAAGCCCTACCCGGCGATGGACGTGACCCATCGCTACCGCGAACCCGCCGACGACGTGCATCCCCGGGTGGACGTGACCTACCAGGTTCGCTACCGCGTCGACGGCGGCGCATGGCAGACCATCGGGCAGACGCTGCTGGCATCCGGACCGGCCGCAGAGCTCGATGTCCGCGAGGCCGCACCCGTCCTCACCAGGCCCTGACAACGCGAGGATCCCGCTGGGCTGACGAGTGCAAGAATGACGGTATGCGCATTGCAAACCACATCGTTGAGCTGATCGGCAACACCCCGCTGGTCCGCCTCAACTCGGTCATCCCCGCGGGATCCGCGACCGTGGCCGCCAAGATCGAGTACCTCAACCCCGGCGGCAGCGCCAAGGACCGCATCGCGGTCAAGATGGTTGAGGCTGCCGAAGCCTCAGGGGCCCTGAAGCCCGGCGGAACGATCGTCGAGCCGACCTCCGGCAACACCGGCGTCGGCCTCGCGCTCGTCGCCCAGCAGCGGGGCTACCACTGCATCTTCGTGTGCCCCGACAAGGTCAGCGAGGACAAGCGCAACACCATGCGGGCGTACGGCGCCGAGGTCGTGGTGTGCCCGACCGCGGTGCCGCCGGACCACCCCGACAGCTACTACAACGTCTCGGACCGCCTCGTACGCGAGACCGAGGGCGCCTGGAAGCCTGACCAGTACTCCAACCCCGCCGGCCCCGAGAGCCACTACGAGACCACAGGCCCCGAGATCTGGGCCGACACCGACGGCAAGGTGACGCACTTCGTCGCCGGCGTCGGCACGGGCGGCACGATCACCGGCGCCGGCCGCTACCTCAAGGAGGTCTCCGGCGGCAAGGTCAAGGTCATCGGCGCCGACCCGGAAGGCTCCGTCTACTCCGGGGGCACCGGACGGCCCTACCTCGTCGAAGGTGTCGGCGAGGACTTCTGGCCCAGCGCGTACGACCCGGCGGTCCCCGATCAGATCATCGCGGTCAACGACGCCGACTCGTTCGACATGACCCGTCGCCTCGCCCGCGAAGAAGCTCTGCTCGTCGGCGGATCGTGCGGCATGGCAACCGTCGCGGCGCTGCAGGTTGCCGAGGAAGCCGGCCCCGACGCCCTCGTCGTCGTGCTGCTGCCGGACGGTGGCCGCGGCTACCTCTCCAAGGTCTTCAACGACGACTGGATGTCGTCGTACGGGTTCCTCCGCGAGCCGCTCGACGGCAAGGTCCACGAGATGACGGTCGGCGACCTCCTGCGGTCCAAGTCCGGCGGCATGCCCGACCTCGTCCACACCCACCCCTCGGAGACGATCCGCGACGCGATCGAGATCCTCCGCGAGTACAACGTCTCGCAGATGCCCGTCGTCGGACCCGAGCCGCCGGTCGTCATCGGCGAGGTCGCGGGCAGCGTCAACGAACGCGCGCTGATCAGCGCCGTGTTCGAGGGACGTGCCCTGCTCACCGACGCCGTCTCGCAGCACATGGAGCCGCCGCTCCCGCTGCTCGGCTCCGGCGAGAGCATCGACGAAGCCCTCGAGGCGCTGCACACCAGCGACGCGGTCATGGTCATCGAGGACGGCAAGCCGCTCGGCGTGCTGACCCGCCACGACCTGCTGGGGGTTCACGTATGAGCGAGCCCTACGACAAGCTCAGGGACCGGGACGGGTCAGGCGAGGGCGCTTCGCAGGGCTTCGCGACCCGGGCGATCCACGCGGGCTATGAGCCCAATGCCGAGAACGGCGCCGTCAACGTCCCGATCTACGCGTCCTCGACGTTCGCGCAGGACGGGGTGGGCGGGATGCGCTCCGGCTACGAGTACGCCCGCACCGGCAACCCCACGCGTACGGCCCTCGAGGCCAACCTCGCCGCGCTCGAGGGTGGCGCCCACGGCCGGGCGTTCAGCTCCGGCATGGCGGCCACCGACTGCGCGCTCCGTTCGCTCCTGCGCCCCGGCGACCACCTGGTCATCCCTGATGACGCGTACGGCGGCACGTTCCGCCTGATCGACAAGGTGTTCACCCAGTGGGGCATCACCTACACCGTCGCCGCGGTCAACGACCTCGACGCCATCCAGGCCGCGATCCGGCCCGAGACCAAGGCCGTGTGGATCGAGACCCCGACAAATCCCCTGCTCAACGTCGGTGACATCGCCGCGATCAGCGAGATCGCACACGCGGCCGGCGCCAAGTTCCTCGTCGACAACACCTTCGCGTCGCCCTACCTCCAGCAGCCGCTGGAGCTCGGCGCCGACATCGTGCTGCACTCGACGACGAAGTACATCGGGGGCCACTCCGATGTCGTCGGCGGAGTGCTCGTCACCGACGACGAAGAGCTCGACACCGCGTTCGCCTTCCTCCAGAACGGTGCCGGCGGCGTGCCGGGGCCGTTCGACGCCTACCTCACGATGCGCGGCGCCAAGACGCTCGCGGTGCGGATGGACAAGCACTGCGACAACGCCGAGGCGGTCGTGGACTTCCTGCAGGGACACCCGGCCATTGCATCGATCCTCTACCCAGGCCTGCCCGAGCACCCGGGCCACGTGGTCGCGGCGAAGCAGATGCGGCGGTTCGGCGGCATGATCTCCGTACGGCTCGCCGGTGGCCGCCAGGCTGCGCTCGACCTCTGCGCCCGCACCGAGCTGTTCACCCTCGCCGAGAGCCTCGGCGGCATCGAGTCGCTCATCGAGCACCCCGGCGCGATGACGCACGCCTCGACCGCGGGATCGCTGCTCGAGGTCCCGGACGACCTCGTACGCCTGTCCGTCGGCATCGAGGACATCGGCGACCTGATCGGCGACCTGGAGCACGCGCTTCGATGACGTGACGAGTTGCAGGGACACGCCGATGCGAGCCTGCAACTCGTCACCCTCAGGGGTGCGTTGACCTAGGCAGTGCGTTCGTCGTCGTCGGCGATCGGCAGGCCGACCTGCTCGAAGTCGATCTCCGGCCGGGCGATGCCGGTCTCCTCGAGGGCGGTGAACTCGCTTGCCGTGAGCCGGCGTGTGTCGCCCTCGATCTGCTTGACCTCGCCCAGCAGCCTGGCCTCGTCGATGCCGTCGAGCTTGCGGGCGGTCACGAGCACACGGCCCTCGAGCGAGCCGGCGAAGTCGTTGTAGGACCGGACCGTGGTCTCGATGGACCGACCGAGCTTGGACACATGCTCGGACAGCTTGCCCAGGCGCTTGTAGAGCTCGCGACCGAGGTCGACCAGCTCCTGCGCGTTCTCGGCGAGGTCTTCCTGCTTCCAGGTCAACGCGACCGTCTTGAGCGTGGCCCACAGGTTGACCGGCGTCGCCAGCACGATGCCCCGGCTGAAGGCGTACTCCAGCAGCGTGGGATCGGCATCCAGCGCGGTGTTGAGGATCGCCTCGCTCGGGATGAACGCGATCGTGTATTCGGGGCTGACCGGCAGCCCCGTCCAGTACTCCTTGCCGGCCAGGGCGTCGACGTGCCCGCGAACCTGCTTGGCGTGCTGCGTCTGGAGCGACTTGCGCTCGGTGTCGCTGATGTCCTCGCGGAACGAGTCGATGAACGCGCTGAACGGCACCTTGGAGTCGATCGCGACCTGCTTGCGGCCGGGCAGCTTGATCACCATGTCCGGGCGGCGGGCGCCCGAGTCGGCGGAGATGGACTCCTGCACGGAGTAGTCGATGCGGTTGAGGAGTCCGGCCGACTCGACCAGCGTCTTGAGCTGGAGCTCGCCGTAGGCACCACGCACCGAGTTGTTGCGCAGGGCGGCCGACAGCGTCTCGGCGGCCATCTTGGACTGCTCGGCACTCTGTCGCGTCGCGCGGATCTGCGCGGCGAGGTCGCCGTGCTGCTGGCTGCGCTGCTTCTCGAGGTCGAGCACCTTCAGCTGCATGTCCTTGAGCTGGGCGGCGACCGGCGCGAGCTTCTCGAGCACCTTGCTCTCGGTCTGTGCGGCGGCTTCGCGCTGGCGGGTCTCCTGCCGGTGGGCCTCGACGGTCTGACGGTGCTGGTCCTGCGCCAGGACGAGCTGCTCGCGGAGGCCCTCGACCGATGCGCGTGCTGCGGCGAGGTGCTGCTCGACCTCGGCCCGCTCGATTGCCGCCTCGTGGCGGACCTGGGCGAGCGCCGCGCTGTGCTGCATCTCGAGGACTCGCGGATCGACGCCCGCCTGACCCGCGCGCGGGGTGCGGCCGAGCAACCAGCCCAGCACGAGTCCCAGCGCGAGTCCGACCGCGAGCATCAGCAATGTCTCCATGCGCTCAGTCTCGCAACCGGGACCGACACAATCGTGGAGACTGGCCGATGACACGCCCGATCACCCGGCGATGAGCGGTGGGGACTGCCAGAATCGTCAACCATGGCGACCGTGATCCTCCTCCTTGCCCACCCACGGGCCACGAGCTTCTGCCACGCCCTCGCCGAGCGGATCGGCGAGCGGCTGCTCACCCTGGGCCACGAGGTGCGGTCGCACGACCTGTACGCCGAGCTGTTCGACCCGGTGCTGACCGCCGAGGAGTCGCACACCAGCGGCGAGACGATCGAGTCGATCCTCGCGCGCGAGAACGACCCCGTCGTCGCGCGGCATCGTGAGGAGCTGCGGTTCGCCGACGGCCTCGTCGTGGTGCACCCCAACTGGTGGGGCATGCCGCCCGCCATCCTCACCGGATGGATCGACCGGGTGGTCGTGCCCGGTGTCGCCTATCGCCTGGCCGAGGCCACCGGCTACCCCGAGCCGCTCGCCCCCCTCACCGAGCTGATGGTCGTCAACACGTCCGACACGACGGACGAGCGGGAGCGTGATCTCTACAAGGATCCGCTCGCCTCGATCTGGGGTCGGTGCGTCGCGCCCTACCTGGGCGGCCCGCGAGTCACCCGCCGGGTGCTCCGCCCGGTCGGCGACTCGACCGACGAGCAGCGCGCCGCCTGGCTCGACGAAGTGGACACACTGACTTCGGAGACATTCGGTTCCGCCCCCTAGGGCATCTCTCCCAATTCGATGGCCGGCTCGCGCGGCCCCGCATCCCGCCCGGCGGCGTTCTCCTCCTTCGCCGCACAACCCCGGTGCGGTTCAGTCGTCGGCCTTGCCGGACGGGCGCGGATGCCACGCTCCCTGATCGGCCACCAATTGGGAGACACGCCCTAGTCTGGCCGGTATGTCTCGACGTCGCGGATTCCTGGGTGAGGTGTCCTGGTTCCAGCTTGCCGCGAGCGTGCTCGCCGCCGTCACCGCCGCCTGGCTCGCCTCGCGGCTCGGCGTCGCCGGCACGCTCGTGGGCGCCGCGCTCGGCAGCGCGGTCGTCACCGTCACCTCGGCGTTGTACGCCCGTACGCTCGACAAGGGGCGCACGCTGCTCGTCACCACCGCCAGCGGCACGGTGATCCAGCGCCGGGTCGAGGAGGACGGCGAGATCGGCGAAACCATCGAGCAGGCCGGCGAGGTCGGCCCCGTCAAGGGCGCCGAGTTCGTCGAGGACGAGGCCAGGGGCCGCCTGCACTGGAAGACGATCATCGTCACGACCGTCGTCGTGCTGGCCCTCGCGCTCGCCGCGATCTCGACGTACGAGCTGCTGTCCGGGCGTACGCTCGACGGCTCCAAGGGCACCACGATCGGCGACACGTTCGGCGGGACCAGGGGCAACCCGGAGCCGAGTGAACCGACGAAAGAGCCCACCACGACTCCGCCCGAGACCGCACCCACGACGACCCCGACGCCGACACCGACCACCCCCGCACCGAGCCCGTCCGCGACGACTCCGACGCCCACCCCGACGCCCACCGAGTCGACCGGCCCGGCGGAATGAACCCCGGCATGGCGACGTTGACCCGGCCGACGCCCTGGAAGGAGGCTTCATGACCATCTACCTGACCCCGAACATCAGCGACGACACGATCGAGTCGCTCGACCTGTTCGACGCCTA
>NZ_JAKFCB010000350.1:0-31449 GCF_036676885.1 Aeromicrobium sp. | reverse complement strand
CCACGGCAGGATCACGGCGAGCAGGAAGACCGAACCCACGAAGAACAGGCAGATACGGGTGATGACCGAGTTGGCCGCCTTGGCGACCGCGCGCTCGGGGTTCTCGGACTCGGCCGCCGCGATCGTCGCCACCTCGGCGCCGACCATCGAGAAGATGACCGTGACCACGCCTGCGGTGAGAGCAGTCGGGCCGTTGGGCATGAAGCCGCCGTGGTCCCACAGGTTGCTGAAGTCGAGTCCCTTGTCGGGCCAGGCGCCCATCACGAAGAGGCTGCCGCACACGATGAAGAAGATGATCGCCGCGACCTTGATGCCGGCGAACCAGAACTCGAACTCACCGAATGACGAGACCGAGAACAGGTTGGTCCCCGTCATCAGCAGCATCAGCACGAGCGCAGAGGCCCAGAGGGGGATGTCGACCCAGTACTGGATGATCTTCGCTCCGGCGACGGCCTCGAACCCGACGACGATGACCCAGAAGTACCAATACAGCCAGGCCACCGAGAATCCGGCCCACCCGCCCATCGCGTTGCGGGCGTAGTCGGCGAACGACCCCGTGGAGGGGTTCGCCACGGCCATCTCGGCCAGCATCCGCATCACCATGATGATGAGCACGCCGGTCGCGGCGTACGTGATGAAGGTGGCGGGACCGGCATCGCCGATCACCGCGCCGGACCCCACGAACAGGCCGGCGCCGATGACACCTCCCATCGCGATCATCGACAGCTGACGTTGGGTCAGGGTCTTCTTCAGTTCTGGTCCGGCTGACATGCGTGTCTCCCATGGGATGCATCGACTGATGTGGTGACGGGCAGTGGTGGAACGGCGAGCAGGACGTGCTCGCCTGGAGCGGGCCCTGGGTGCGGGCCTCGATCTCGACATCACCGGGCAGGCGGGCGCGAGCTGTGTGGCCCCCGATCCCCCGACTGCGGCTCTGCCGTGGTGATTCGTCTGAACCTAGACCCTCGGCACGAGTGGCCGCGACCGACAGGCGTACGAACCTGGTCGATTCGATGTGTGACAGGTGCACAAACGGAGCATGTCTACCCGGGGTCCGTCACGAAGGGCGCCATCGTCAGGCCGAGGTGGAGCACCAGTCGGTGGTCGCCGCGCGACAGGTCGAGGCCGGTCACCTGCTCGATCTTCTGCACGCGGTAGTAGACGGTCTGCCGGTGCACGCCGAGCGCCGCCGCGGTCTCCTGCACGTTGCCGGCGGCGTCGAGGTATGCCAGTGCGGTGTCGCGCAGGTCGGCGTCGCCGTCCTCCTCGAGCAGCCGGAGCACGGCCGGGTCGAGCACGGCCCCGGCGAGCGCCTTCTCCGGGCCGCAGGCCAGCAGGCGGTAGACCCCGAGCTCCGACCACGTGGCGATGGGCCGCAGCGACGGCACGGCCTCGCCGACCCGTGTGGCGAGCCGGGCCTCCAGGCAGCTGGCTCGCGCCTCCGACAGGGTGGGCCGGATTCCACCGATCCCGGCGACCAGCCCGGCCCGTGCGGCGGCGGGCAGGCGTTCGGCGTAGAGCTCCCACGCCTGCTGGGCGATGTCGCGCACGAGCTCGAGGCCACCTGAGCCCACGGGCACGAGGAGCGTCTGCTGCTCGTCGCCGCTCGCGGCCAGGACCGACCGCGGCAACCGCCACAGATTCATGGGCACGAGCCGCGCCGGGCCCGGCGCCACCAGCCGGAGCTCGATCGCGGCGACGGAGGCGTCTCGGCCGATCACGCCGAGGTCGTGGATCTGCGTGACGGCCCGCTCGACCGCCTCGGGGTCGGCCGACAGCAGGTCCTGGACGGTGTACTGGAGCTCCTCACGCGATCGGGCCTGCTGCGCCATCAGGGCGCCGGCGCGCTCGGCGAGAGCCACCGCGGCGGGGACGCGCGCCTCGTCGATCCCGGCGTGCTCGTCGAGCAGCCAGAGGTAGCCGTACGTGACGCCGTTCCAGCGGACCGGGAGGCAGAGCCGGCTGACGACGCCGAGGGCGGCGCTGTTCGGGGTACGCAGTGGCACGTTGCTCGTCGCGATGCCGAAGCTCTCGAACCAGTCCTGCACCTCGCGGGTCGAGTAACGCTGCAGGATCGAGCGAAGCCGCACGTCGTCGACCTGCGAGTCGTGCGAGCCGAATGCGACAAGGTTGAAGGCGCGATCCTCGAGCGTCACGGGTCTCCCCAGCAGCCGCGACACCTCGTCGACGATGTCCTGGAACTCAGGCCGCATGATCCGCTCGGGGTTCCAGCATTTCCCGAGCATCCTCGCATCCGGGTCGGCCCGGCAACCTGCGGACCCCGGGTCTCGGCATCCGGACAATCGCGGGGCCGCGAAGCTGGGCCCTACGACGTACCCGCCGCGATCGCCAGCGCCTCACGGCACGCCATGACGGCGGGATGCCGAGCAGATGCGCGTCTGGTCGCGGTGAAGATGGTTCGCCGCGGCATCCCGGCGAGGTCGTGCAGCTGGACCGAGGGTTCTCGTCCCATCCACATCAAGCTCGGCAGGAGGGCGACGGCGTTGCCGGACTCGATGAGCCGGATCTCCGCCTGGAGATCCGCGGTCTCGAACCGCACGTCGGGCTCGAACCCGGCCGAACGACACACTTGTTCGGCGAAGTGCCTGGACGCGGCGCCTCGCGGCTCCATGACCCACGGCGCCTCGGCAGCGTCCCTGATCGTGCTGATGTCGGACCACCGATGGCCGGCCGGCGGCACGGCCAGCCGGATCGCATCGGTCGTCAGGTCCATCCGGTCGAGCTCGGGGTACCACGGCGCCGCGTGGCCGGGGTACTGCTCGGCGATCACCAGGTCGAAGTCGCGCGCCGAGGTCTCGTACAGCGCGGTCTCCGGCTCGCGCTGGGTCATCGTGACGCGAAGGCCCGGATGATCACGCGCCAGGAGCGTGAGCGTCGCGGGTATGAGCGCGAGCACGACCGACTGGAACGCGACGAGCCGCAAGGTGCCGCTCGCCTTCTCCAGCGACGCCGCCAGGTCGGACTCTGCCTGTTCCAGACGCTCCAGCACCGCCCCCGCGTGCTCCACCAGGATCTCCGCCTCCGGCGTCAGCTGGACCTTGCGCCCGACCTTGCGGAGCAGCTCGACGCCGACCTCCTTCTCGAGCAGCGTCAGTTGCTGGGAGACCGAGGAAGGGCTCTGGTGGAGCGCCGCCGCGACCTCCGCGAGGGTGCCGCGGAGGTGCAGCTCGCGCAGCAGGCGGAGTCGGCGAACGTCCAGCATGGCGCGCTTCCAATCATCATCAAATCTGACGAATACACGTCAGAAAACATTGCTTTACCTTAACTGATGCGCCTCACACACTGGTCCTACAACGCCGCACAGATCCTGAGGTTCCAGATGACTGAGGTCGCCCACCGCGCACCCGACACGCTCGAGCTCGCCGACGAGACCATCGCCCTCGTCCGGCGCTGGCTCGCCAGCTCCGCGGAGGTGCCGCCCGACCGTGCCGGCACGCAGCTGGCCGGGGTGTTGAAGGATCCCCGGGGCCTGCCGTTCACGGTCGGGTTCATCGACGGCGTGATCCGGCCGGAGGACCCTCGCGTCGCCGCCCGCAACTTCGCGACCCTCGCCCGGGACGTGCCGGCGTTCCTCCCGTGGCACCTGCGCACAGCCGTACGTCTTGGCGGTGCGGCCGGGCTCGTCGTCCCGCGCCTGGTGATCCCGCTCGTACGCCGTGCGCTGCGGTCCATGGTGGGCCACCTGATCGTGGATGCCACCGACGCCCGGCTGGGCAGGGCCATCGCGAAGATCCGCCGCCGTGGGGCGCGGCTCAACGTCAACCTGCTGGGCGAGGCCGTGCTCGGCGACCAGGAAGCCGCTCGCCGGCTCGAGGGCACGCACGAGCTGCTGGCCCGCCCCGACGTGGACTACGTGTCGATCAAGGTCTCGTCGACCATCGGGCCGCACTCCGCCTGGGCATTCGACGAGGCCGTCGAGCACATCGTGGAGCGCCTGACCCCGCTGTTCGAGCAGGCCGCGAGCTCCCCGACCCCGAAGTTCATCAACCTCGACATGGAGGAGTACCGCGACCTCGACCTCACGATCGCGGTGTTCACCACGATCCTCGACAAGCCCGAGCTCCTCGGCCTCGAGGCCGGCATCGTGCTGCAGGCATACCTGCCGGATGCCCTGAGCGCCATGATGCGGCTGCAGACCTGGTCCGCCGAGCGGCGGGCCAAGGGCGGCGCGGGCATCAAGGTCCGCGTCGTCAAGGGCGCCAACCTGCCGATGGAACGCGTCGAGGCGTCGCTGCACGACTGGCCGCTCGCGACGTGGAGCACCAAGCAGGAGTCCGACACCAACTACAAGCGCGTCATCGACTTCGCCCTTCAGCCGCAGCACATCGACAACGTGCGCATCGGCGTCGCCGGGCACAACCTGTTCGACCTCGCGTACGCCTGGCTGCTCGCCGGCAGGCGAGAAGTGCGCCACGGCATGGAGATCGAGATGCTCCTGGGCATGGCTCAGGGACAGGCCGAGGTCGTCAAGCAGGAGGTCGGCGGCCTCCTGCTCTACACACCCGTCGTGCACCCGCGCGAGTTCGACGTCGCGATCGCCTACCTGATCCGGCGGCTCGAGGAGGGCGCGAGCCACGACAACTTCATGTCGGCGGTGTTCGACCTGCACGACGACGAGGCGCTGTTCGAGCGCGAGAAGCAGCGCTTCCTCGCCTCGCTCGCGGCGCTCGACACCGACGTGCCGGCGCCGAACCGTACGCAGAACCGGCTGCTCCCGCCTGTCGTTGAGACCGCGACGGAGTTCCACAACGCGCCCGACACGGACTCGTCGCTGCCGGACAACCGCCGCTGGGCGCGCGGGATCCTCTCCCGCGTCGCCACGTCCACGCTGGGCACCGACCTGGTCGCCCGCCACACGCTCTCGAGCGTCCTGGAGCTGGACACGGTTCTGTCGACCGCGGTGAAAGCCGGCGCGGACTGGGGCCTGCTCAGTGGCGCCGCTCGCGCCGAGATCCTCGAGCAGGCCGCGCACGTGCTCGAGACCCGCCGGGCCGACCTGGCGGAGGTCATGGCGTCCGAGGCCGGCAAGACCCTCGACCAGTCCGACCCGGAGATCTCCGAGGCGATCGACTTCGCCCGCTACTACGCCCACCTCGCGCGCGAGCTCGACGATGTCGACGGCGCCCGGTTCATGCCCTCGGCGTTGACCGTCGTCACTCCCCCGTGGAACTTCCCCATGGCGATCCCCGCGGGCTCGACACTCGCGGCGCTGGCCGCCGGATCCGCCGTCGTCATCAAGCCGGCCGCCCAGGCGGCACGCTGCGGCTCGGTCATGGTCGACGCACTCTGGGAGGCGGGCGTCCCTCGCGACGTCCTGCACCTCGTGCACCTCGACGAGGGCGACCTGGGACGTCAGCTCGTGTCCGACGCCCGCGTCGACCGCGTGATCCTCACGGGCGGGTACGAGACCGCGGAGCTGTTCCGCTCGTTCCGGACCGACCTCCCGCTGCTGGCCGAGACGAGCGGCAAGAACGCGATCGTCGTGACCCCCAGCGCGGATCTGGACCTCGCCGCCAAGGACGTCGCCCACTCGGCGTTCGGCCACGCGGGCCAGAAGTGCTCGGCCGCATCGCTCGTGATCCTCGTCGGGTCTGCCGCAACCTCACGGCGGTTCCGCGACCAGCTGGTCGACGCCGTCACCTCACTGACGGTCGGCCGCCCCGAGGACGCCACGACCCAGATGGGCCCGCTGATCGAACCCGCGCAGGGCAAGCTGCTCGACGCCCTCACGTCGCTCGAGTCTGGTGAGTCCTGGCTCGTCGAACCGCGTCGGCTCGACGACGCAGGACAGGTCTGGAGCCCCGGCGTACGTGAAGGGGTCCAGCGCGGCTCGCACGTGCACCTCACCGAGTTCTTCGGCCCCGTCCTCGGCATCATGACCGCCGCGACACTCGACGAGGCGATCGAGATCCAGAACCAGGTCGACTACGGCCTCACTGCCGGGATCCACTCCCTCGATCCTGCCGAGATCGCGACGTGGCTCGACCGCGTCCAGGCCGGCAACCTCTACGTCAACCGTGGCATCACCGGAGCGATCGTCCAGCGTCAGCCGTTCGGCGGCTGGAAGAAGTCCGCCGTCGGGCCCGGGTTCAAGGCCGGCGGGCCCAACTACCTGGTCGGGCTCGGCTCCTGGGAGTGCGCACGGTCGAGCGCCGATGACACCGCCTTGGCCCCGGCGGCAGATCGGCTGCTCCGGGCCGCCGACGAGATCGGTCTCGCGCCATGGCAGCTGGACTTCCTCCAGCGCTCGTTCTCGAGCGACGCGATCGCCTGGCGCGAGGAGTTCAGCCAGGTCAAGGACGCCTCGCAGCTGAGCGCCGAGCGCAACCTCTTCCGCTACGTCCCCACGCCCGTGCTCGTACGCCTGGCGGAGGACACGCCGCTCCCCGTGCTCATCCGAGTCGTCGGCGCCGGGCTGCTCACCGGATCCACGATCACGGTCTCGGCAGCGACTGCGCCGCCGAATGCCCTCGACACCGCCCTCGCCGAGCTGGGAGTCAAGGTCGTCGTGCAGCCCGACCGCGAGTGGCTGCGTGACGCCGACTCGATCCAGCACGCCCGGGTCCGGCTGATCGGCGCCGACGCCTCATCGCTCGCGCGCGCAACCGGCGGACGACCCGACCTCGCGGTGTACGCCGACCGCGTCACGGAGGCCGGCCGGCTCGAGCTGCTGCCGTTCCTCGAGGAGCAGGCCATCAGCATCACCGCACATCGATTCGGCACACCCAACCACCTCACCGACGGGATCATCTGAATGACGCAGACCGAAGAGCGCACCCCCACCACGACGGACCGGAGCCCCGGTGAGCATGCTCTGGCCGACGCGCTGGCGCAGCTGAAGTTCGCCGTCGACCTGCTGGGCTACGGCGACGGACTCCACCAGCTGCTGGCCAGCGCCCGCAGGGAGACCCGCGTCAGCATCCCGTTGCGACGGGACGACGGCACGATGGAGGTCCTCACCGGCTACCGGGTGCAGCACAACTTCTCGCGGGGGCCGACCAAGGGCGGGCTCCGCTACAGCCCCGACGTGTCCCTCGACGAGGTGCGGGCGCTCGCGATGTGGATGACGTGGAAGTGCGCACTGCTCGACGTACCGTACGGCGGCGCCAAGGGTGGCGTCACGATCGACCCGCGGCTCTACTCGAAGGGCGAGCTCGAGCGCGTGACCCGCCGGTATGCCAGCGAGCTGCAGCCCGTGCTCGGGCCGGACAAGGACATCCCGGCGCCCGACATCGGCACCGACGAGCAGACCATGGCGTGGATCATGGACACCTACTCGGTCAACGCGGGATACACGGTTCCCGGCGTCGTCACGGGGAAGCCGGTCAGCATCGGCGGCTCACTGGGCCGGTCGACCGCGACATCGCGCGGCGTGGCCCAGGTCGCGCTGGCCGCCCTCCAGCACGTACGTGTGGCCCCGACCGCAGCGACCGCCGCGGTGCAGGGATTCGGCAAGGTGGGCGCCTCGGCTGCCCAGTTCCTCGCCGACGCCGGCGTGCGGATCGTGGCCGTCAGTGACCAGTACGGCGCGGTTCACGCGAGCAACGGCCTGGACGTCGTGCGACTGCACGAGCATGTCGCGGTCACCGGCACCGTGCTCGGGTTCGCCGACGCCGAACCCATGGACCCCGACAGCCTCCTGACGCTCGACGTCGATCTCCTGGTTCCGGCTGCGGTCGAGGGTGTCCTCAACGCGGCCAACGCCGCGGACGTCCGCGCCACGGTCGTCGTCGAGGGCGCCAACGGGCCGACGACGGCCGAGGCCGACCAGATCCTGCGTGGCAAGGGAGTCCTGGTCGTCCCCGACATCCTGGCGAACGCGGGCGGCGTGATCGTCTCCTACTTCGAGTGGGTGCAGGGCAACCAGGCGTACTGGTGGTCGGTCGAGGAGGTCGAGGAGCGACTGCACCAGCGCATGCTGGCGGGCTGGACCGCCGTCGTCGAGAGCTCCCAGCAGCTCGGGATCACGCTGCGCGAGGCCGCGACCGTGATCGCGGTGCAGCGCGTGGCCGAGGCGCACCAGATCCGGGGCCTCTACCCGTAACCGCCTGGAGTCGCGTGGAGCGCGCTCCGACCCACGGAAGGACGGAGGCCTCGTGCCGACTGAAGAACGCATCGAACGCGACCTCACCATGACGATCCTCATGACGCCGGACATGGCGAACTTCGCCGGCAACGTGCACGGCGGCCTGATCCTGAAGTACCTGGATCAGGTCGCCTACACGTGCGCGAGCCGGTTCACACGCCAGTACATGGTCACGGCGTCGGTCGATCAGGTGCGCTTCCACAGTCCGGTGCACATCGGCGACCTGGTCACGCTGCTGGCGTCGGTCAACTACACCGGACGATCCTCGCTCGAGGTCGGCATCCGCGTGGAGACCGAGGACGTCACGACGGGGGTCCGGAGGCACACCAACAGCTGCTACTTCACGATGGTCGCGCTGGGCGATGACGGAAAGCCGTGCGCAGTGCGACAAGCTGCACCCCGAACCGACGAGGAACACCGCCGATGGTCCGACGCCCTCCGGCGCCGCGCAGCACGCGAGTCATGACGGTCCCCTAGGCTCGCAGGCATGGCCACAGTCATCCTGGTTCGGCACGGGCGTACGACCGCGAACGCCAGCGGCGTGCTGGCCGGCCGCATCGCCGGCATCACGCTCGACCCGACCGGCCTGGACCAGTCGGCCCGGGCAGGCGAGCGGCTGGCCGCGGTGCCGCTGGTCGGCATCGTCTCGAGTCCGCTGGAACGCTGCCGGCAGACGACGCAGGCGATCCTCGACCGTCAGGCCGGCTCCCCTGCCGCTCCGATCGAGGACGGCATCACCGAGTGCGACTACGGCGATTGGCAGGGCCGCGCACTCGGCGACCTGGCCAAGGAGGACCTGTGGTCGGTCGTGCAGACCCAACCCTCGGCCGCCGTGTTCCCCGGTGGGGAGTCGCTGGCCGCGATGCAGGCCAGGGCCGTCGCCGCGATCCGCCGGCTCGACGCGGCCTTCGAGGCCGAGCACGGTCCGGGCGCGGTGTGGGCCGCGGTCAGCCACGGCGACATCATCAAGTCGATCCTGGCCGACGCGCTCGGCATGCACCTCGACCTGTTCCAGCGCATCACCATCAACCCGGCGTCGGCGTCGATCGTCCGCTACACCGCGACCCGGCCCGATGTCGTGGCCATGAACACCGACGCGGGCGACCTCGGTTGGCTCGCCGCCGACCCCGGCGCTGGTGACGCAACAGTGGGCGGCGGAGCGGGCCCCGAGGGTCCACCTTCGGCGCGCTCCTAACATGGCTACATGCCACCCATCGTCCACGGATTCGACTGGCCCGATCGATTCGTGATCGGGACGGTCGGGCAACCCGGGTCGCGTACGTTCTACATGCAGGCGCGGACGGGGTCCCGGATCGTGAGCGTCTCCCTCGAGAAGGAACAGTCCGCCGCCCTCGCCGAACGCGTCGAGGAGGTCCTCGACGAGCTCATGGCGACGGACGGCAATCCGTACAGCGTCCCGGCGCTGACTCCTGAGGGGCTCGTCGACAACGATCCCCTGGAGCTGCCGATCGACGAGCAGTTCCGCGCCGGCGTGATGAGCCTCGGCTGGGACCCGACGACCGCCCAGATCGTCATCGAGGCGTTCCCGATCATCGAGGTCGATGTCGACGAGCTCGAGGACGTCGAGGTGATCGAGGTCGAGCCGGAGGAGGCGCTGCTCGTCCGGATCCCGGTCGGCACGGCTCGCGCCTTCGCCAAGCGCACCCGCGAGGTCGTCGGGGCCGGTCGCCCCATCTGCCCGCTGTGCCGTCTGCCGATGGACTCCGAGGACCACATCTGCGAGCTGCCCGACGGGTTCCGGTGACGTTCGCCGCCGGGGTCGTCGAGGGTGACCTCGAGCTGACCAGCCGGATCATGCCGGCGTCGAACGCGACGTTCCTCGGCCAGATCGGTGACGTCAAGGTCGTCTACAAGCCCATCGCCGGTGAACGGCCGCTGTGGGACTTCCCCGACGGCAACCTCGCCCACCGCGAGGTCGCGGCATACGCGGTCTCCGAGTCTTTCGGCTGGCACATCGCGCCGCCGACCTGGCTGCGCGATGGGCCGCTTGGCCCCGGGATGGTGCAGCTGTGGCGGGAGCCCGACCCGGCCCAGCAGGCCGTCACCCTGGTCCCTGCCGACGGCATGCCCGCCGAAGGCTGGTGCCACGTCTTCGACGGTCTTGACGATCGCGACCGGCCGGTGTCGCTGATCCACGAGGACTCCTCCGCGCTGCGCCAGATGGCGGTGTTCGACATCGTCGTCAACAACGCCGACCGCAAGGGCGGGCACGTCCTCGAGATGGCCGACGGCCACCGCCATGGCGTCGACCACGGGCTCACGTTCCACACCGAGCACAAGCTGCGTACGGTCCTGTGGGGATGGCTGGGCCGCGAGCTGCACCCCGAGGAGCTCGAGGGCGTCGAGCGCGTCCGCTCCGCCTTGTCCACCGACCTCGGCGACACGCTCGCCGCGCTCCTCACCGAGGCCGAGATCGCCGGACTGGCTGCCCGCTGCGACCTGCTGCTCGACGAGGCCAGGTTCCCGGCACCCCGCGGCGACATGCCGGCGATCCCCTGGCCGCCGTTCTGAGCTGAGGCCATTCCGCACCGGCCGTCAGCGTGCTAATCTTCCGGCATTACACAGGGAACCTGATGATTTTGCCCAGCGGGCACCACACCCGATCGGAGACACGTATGTCCATCCTGGCCCGACCCGTGATGGCTGCGTTCGCGGCCAGGACACTGCAACGCGTCGCCGGCCTGGCCGCGCGTTCCGGCAAGATCGGCACCTCCCCGTACGAGCGCCTCACCGAGTTCCCCGGCAACAGCCACGAGATCACGATCCCCACCTCGATCGCACCGGCTCGCGCTGTCGTCTACCTCCCCGACACCGATGGCCCCGCCCCGGCTGTCCACGTGAATTTCCACGGTGGCGGCTACGTCATACCGCTCATCGACCTGGACGATCCGTTGTGCCGTTTCCTCGCCGCGGAGGCGAATGTCGTCGTCATCAACGTCGACTACGTCGTCGCCCCGCAGCACCCCTTCCCCGCGCCGACCCGCCAGGCGTACGAAGTCGTGGAATGGGTCGCCGCCAACGGCGCCGCGCACGGCTGGGACGGCAGCCGGGTCACGGTCGGTGGTCAGAGCGCGGGAGGCGGGCTGGCGGCTGCCGTGGCGCGCCAGGCGCTCGAGCAGGACGGGCCCGCCATCGCACTGCAGGTGCTCCACTACCCGCCGCTCGACCTGGCGACCAGCGCCAAGGACAAGCGCGCCGCGATCCCCAAGCCGAAGCTGCGCCCGTGGATGGCAGAGGTCTTCGACGGCTCCTACGTGCCCGATCCTCAGGACCGCCTCGATCCGCTGGTCTCACCTGCCAACCTCACCGACACCGCCGACCTGCACGGCATCGCTCCGGCTGTGGTCATCACGGCGGCGCTCGACCTCCTGCGCGCGGAAGGCGTGCAGTACGCCGAACGGCTCCGCGCGGCGGGTGCGCTCGTCGAGCACCACGACGTGGCCGACGCCGATCATGGGTACGACGCCGAGGACGACGACAAGGCTCGTGAGGTCTACGCTCTGATCGCCCGGCACGTGCAGCAAGCCACCACCCTCACGGCTCCAGGGACGACCTGAGCGCGCACCTCCCCGTGGGAGTGCCTCCGATCAGTGAGAATGAGCGCATGGCCGGAAACCCCACGCTCCTCTATCTCGTGAAGCAGCTCGAGCTGTCCGTACGGGCTCGCCTCGACGAGCTGATGCGGCCCGTCGGCCTGACCGCGCTGCAGTACACCGCACTGACCGTGCTCGAGCGCCATGGCGACATCAGCTCGGCCCAGCTGGCCCGCAACTCCTTCGTGACCGCCCAGACCATGGCCGACATGGTCCTGATCCTCGAGGATCGCGGCCTGATAGAGCGACATCGCGACCCGAGCGACAAGCGACGCCTGCTCATCGCGCTGACCCCGGCGGGTCGGGCGATCCTCGCGGACCGCCGCCCGCACGTCGCGGCCATCGAGAAGCGGATGACCGGGGCCCTCAGCACCTCGGACGCAGCACTGCTGCGGCGCTTCCTGATGGACTGCCGCTCGAGTCTGGAGACCTAGGGCAGCGTGAGCGTCAGTGTCGGCGGCCGTCCGTCCGGCCCCGACACGACCCGCGACACGCAGATGCAGACCGCATCGTCGCGCTGCTTCTGCCGCCCGCTCAGGAACACGTCCCGGTGGTCGATGACCCCGTCGACCGCGCCGATGTCGACCCGGCAGAGCCCGCACTCGCCCTTGCGGCAGTCGTACATCAGGTCGGCACCCGCCGCGGTCAGCGCCTCGAGCATCGTGGAATCGGAGCCCACGGTCGTCTCGACGCCCAGCTGCGGCACCCGCACCACGAACTCCTCGGCATCGAACCAGCCGCTGCTGCCGAACGTCTCGAACCGCAGATTGGCCGGCGGCAGCTGCTCGTCCGCCCAGGCCCGGCGCACCCCGTCCATCAGCCGGATCGGCCCGCACACGTACATCTCCGTCCCGGGTCCGCGCGGATCGGCCGCGACGCCGGCAGCCAGCGCGGTGACGTCGAGCGAGGTGCCCTCGTCATCGACGTGCACCTCGAGGCGGTCGCCGTGCAGCTCGGCGAGCGACGCCAGATAGGCCATCTGCTCGCGACTGCGCCCGACGTACACGAGCGTGTAGTCGGCCTTGAGCTCACGCAGCACGCGCGCCATCGCGACCAGCGCGGTGATGCCGACGCCGCCGGCCACGAGCACGTACCGGATCGCACCGACGCGAAGCGGGAAGTTCTGCAGCGGCTGCGTCGTCATCAGCTCGTCGCCGACCTGAAGGCCGTGCATGAACACCGAGCCGCCACGCGACTCCGGCACGCGGAGCACGCTGATCGTCAGCCGTCGACCGCCCTCGTCGGACTCCACGACCGAGTACGACCGCAGGTCCTCACGCCCATCGAGCCGCACGCGGACGTCGAGATGCGTGCCGGGCCGCGCACGCCCGGCCGCGGCTCCGGGGCGTTCTATCGTGATGCGGCGAATGTCCCGCGCCACGGGGACGGACTCGACCACGCGGCCGAGCCGCCACTCGGCCCGGTTGTCGACGCTCATCGCGCCGGGGACGCAGCCGGGGCCTCGGCGCCCGTGCGCCCCTCCGCCTGCAGCATGCGATCGAGGATCCGGCGCACCCACATGCCGCCCGCGTCGATGTTGAGGCTGTAGAACGCGTGCTCGGGATTGGCGTCGATCGCCTCCTGCTGCGCCTTGAGCATGGCCTCGTCCTCGGCGAACACCCCGGCGACCCCGTTGCGCAGCTGCGTCGTGATGAGCTGGCTGTCGAGCCGGTAGTTGCGCATGAACGCCCAGAAGTAGTGCGAGCTGCGCTCGGTCCTCGGCGTGATCGTGTTCATGACGTAGCCGTTGACGCCCTGGCTGCGGTCACCCTCGGGCGCTCCGGTGCCGGCCTTCGCGACGCCGACGTCGATGCAGATCGTCGACGGCGCGTAGTAGTGGATGATCTGCCAGCGGTCGACATGCCCCTCGAAGTCGGGGAAGCGGTCGCGGATGTTCTTGAGCCAGAACGGCGGCGGCGCGACGTCGCGCATCCAGCGCGAGACCGTGACGCTGCCGTCGTCCTCGAGGCGGGTGTGGAACTCCGACTCGCTGAGCTCGGCCTGGCCGATGCTGGAGCCGTGCACGAACTCCTCGTGCGTCAGGTCCATCAGGTTGTCGAGGATCAGCTGGTAGTTGCACGGAGCCTCGATCGTGAGGCCGTCGCCGGCCCATTCGGGCGAGTCCATCTGGTGCATGTCCGGGATCAGGTCCGGGTCGGCGAGCGTCATGTCACCGGGCCAGACCCAGATGTAGCGGTAGCGCTCGACCGCCGGGTATGACGGCACCATCGCGCTGGGGTTGATCGTCTCCTGCGCCGGCATCGCGGTGCAGCGACCGGCAGAGTTGTAGCGCAGGCCGTGATAGGGGCACTGCACCTCGTCCGAGCCGACGAGCTTGCCCATCGACAGCGGCGCCAGGCGGTGCCAGCACGCATCCGCGAGGGCGACGGGGCGACCGTCGGCCGTGCGGTAGATCGCCATCGGGATGCCCGCGATCGTGCGCGCCAGCAGGCCCTTGTTGCTGACCTCGTGGTCCCACGCGACGGCGTACCACGCGTTGAGCGGGTGCGGGAAGATCTTGGCCGTGACGGCGTCCTGATCGACGAGCGACATGTCCGTTCCTGTCTGCGATTCGAGGTCGTGCGATGACCTCCTGAGCATCCGGCCCGCGACGGCCCTCCCGCGACCGCGTTTTCATTCACTGAAAGTTAGAGCGCTCCGAGCGCCCGGGAGATCTGCCGAGCCGCAGTGCGTACGACTGGGGCCAGCGCATGCGGACGCGCATCGGCCGCCAGCGTCACCAGGGACACCGCCGCCACGACCTCGCCCTGGGGTCCGTGGACGGGGGCGGCGACGGAGAGCGCGTCCTCGGTGACCATGCGGTCGCTCACGGCATAGCCGCGGTGCCGCACCTCGGCGAGCTCGCGCCGCAGTCGCTCGCCGTCGGTGATCGTGAACGACGTGTACGCCGGCAGCTGCCCGGTGATGACCGCTTCCTGGATGTCCGCCGGCGCGTACGCCAGCAGGGCCAGACCCACCCCGGTGGCGTGCAGCGAGAAGCGGCCGCCGACCCGGGTCAGCACCGGGACCGCGCCGCGCCCGGCGATGCGCTCGACGAACACGAGCTCGAGCCCTTCGCGCACGGCGAGCTGCACGTTCTGCCGCGTCACGACATACAGGTCCTCGAGGAACGGCAGGGCTCGCTCGCGCAGACCCAGGCCGCGCGGAGCGAGCGTGCCGACCTCCCAGAGCCGCAGTCCGATCCGGTAGCGGCTCGACTCCGTACGCTCGAGCGCTCCCCACTCGACGAGCTCGGCCGCTCGCCGGTGGAGCGTCGGCAGGGTCAGCCCGGTCCGGGCGGCGAGCTCGCTGAGCGTGAGCTCGGGCCGCTCAGGACTGAAGGCGTCGAGGATCGCGAGGACCTTCGACGTGACTGACGTCGCCGCCGCGGTCACAGGCCGCCTCGGAACTCATGGGGCAACGCCTTGCGGCCCCGCACCAGGAAGTCGCGCAGCATCATGCGCTCCGCCTCGGTGAAGTCCGCCAGCATCATCTCCTCGATCTCACGGACCAGGAGCGACAGCTCGACCACGAGCCGGCGGCCCTCGGTCGTCAGTGTCAGGCGATGATTGCGGCGATCGGCTGGGTCCTGTGAGCGGCTGACGAAGCCGAGCGACTCCAGCGACGTCACGACCGCCGCCATGCTCTGCGGCCGGACGAAGGACCGCCGGGCCAGGTCGGCCGCCGTCATGCCCGGGTGCCGCGCCAGGACGCTCATCGCGACGAACTTGGGCATCGTCAGCCCGAGCTCCGCCGCTGCGGCGTCGACCCGACCGCGTACGGCCAGCTCCACCTGCTTGAGCAGGTAGAGCAGCGACGTCTCGACCGGCTCCTCGGTCACGACCTCCGCGCTCATGCCGTCACCACTCGCTCGCTGCGCTCGCTCATGTGCGCATCGCAGCCAGCCGCCCGCGTACACCGTGCAGCACCGAGATCAGCCCACGTGGCATCCACAGCAGCGCCAGGATGAGCAGCACGGCATAGGCCGCGTACTGCAGGATCGGGCCGGCCGTCGCCGGCAGGCCCGGCTGGGTGCTGATGCGGTTGATCACCTCGATCACGACCGACATCGCGATGGCCCCGATGACGCCGCCCCACAGCGCGCCGAGCCCGCCGACCACGGCCATGATGACGTACTCGAACGAGCGCGAGGCAGGGAAGGACTCCGGGCTGATGAACGGCGTGAAGAACGCCGAGAGGGCGCCCGCCAGCCCCGCGAAGGCGGCCGAGATCGCGAACACCGTGAGCTTGGCCCTGAACACCGCGACGCCTGCGGAGGCGGCCGCGGTCTCGCTGCCGGCGAGCGCCTGGATGCCACGACCGAACCTGCTGTTGATCAGATTGCGGCTGATGAGCAGCACCAGGGCGAGGCACCCGAGCGCCAGGTACGCGTAGTCGCGCGGGTCCGTGATCTCGAACGAGCCGACGGCGAGCGGCGGGATGCCGGCGATGCCGAACGAGCCGCCGAGGAAGTCGAACGTGTTCATCGCCGCGACGACCATGAGCAACAGCGCCAGGGTTCCGAAGGCCAGGTAGTGGCCGCGGAGCCGCAGCAGCGGGATGCCCACCACGGCTGCAAACGCCGAGGCCAGCACCGGCGCCAGCACGAGCGCCAGCACCGGCGGCAGCGCCCACGTCGTCGTGCCGATCCCGACCGTGAGGGCGCCGACCGCGAAGAAGGCGCCCTGGCCGAGCGACGCCTGTCCGGCATAACCCATCAGCAGCGAGAGCCCGGTGACGACGATCGCCGCGAGCACCATCTGCATGAAGAACGTGACGTCGGACATCAGCATCGGCATCGCGAGTGCGACCACGGCGAGCACCGCGATCGTCGAACGGGTGATCAGGGTCGACGTACGGCGACCGGCCATCATCGTGCTCATTTCGCCTCCTCGGTGACGAACGTGCTGCTGCGGACGACCATGATCGCGAGCATCATCAGCAACGCGACCTCGGTCTGGTAGGACCCGTCGAGATAGCCCGCGACGAGCTGCCCGGTCACGCCGAGGACGATGCCGCCCAGGAGCGTACGGCCGGGACTCGTCAGCCCGCCGAAGACCGCGGCGGCGAACCCGCTCAACGCGAACGGCAGGTCGGACGAGAACGACAGCGCCACCGACGGCGAGATCAGCGCGCCGGCGAGACCGCCGAGGGCGCCTCCCACGGCGAAGGCCATGAATCCCATCCTCCGCACGTTGATGCCGACGAGCGCCGCGGCACGGGGGTTGGAGGCGCACGCCGTCAGCCCCTTGCCGACATACGTGCGACTGAAGAACAACGACAGGGCGAGGAAGGTCAGGAGCGTCGCGACCACGACCAACAGGCGCTGTCGCTGGACGTCGGCGCCGAGGATCGACACCGACCCCCTCAATCCGGGTGGTGAGACCGGGTCCTGACCCCACACCGTGATGAAGACCGCAGCGCAGAAGATCGACACACCCAGGGTCACGATCAGCGCGATCAGCGGGTCGGTGCCGGGCTTGCCGATCGCGACGAAGCCGACGACCAGGCCGATCAGGCCGCACGCCACCACGGTGACCAGCTGGGCCAACCCCTGGGGCAGGATGCCGTCGAGCAATGAGTAGGAGATGAACCCGCCGAACACCGCGAACGTGCCCTGCGCGAAGTTGACGACCCGGGTCACCCGGTGGATGACGACGAACCCGCTGCCGACCAGCGCGAAGGTGCACCCCAGGGCGATCCCCGAGACGAGATAGGTGATGAAGTCGCTCATGCCGTCACCTCCAAGAAGAACCCACGATATGGAGGCAACGGCATGATCCCTGCCTCATGATTCGCTCGCTGACGCTCGCTCACAGTTGTACGTCCTTCCCGACGTCGAGACCGCCGAAGTAGGCGGCTCGCACCGCGGGGCTGTCGGCCAGCTCCTCGGTCGTTCCCGAAACGGTGATCCGGCCGGCCTCCAGCACGTACGCGCGTGAGCACAGCTCAAGCGCGAGCCCGACCTCCTGCTCGATCAGGACCACGGTCGTCCCGTGCTCCTGGTTGATCGTGCGCAGGTGCTCGGCCAGGTCGGCCACGATGAGGGGGGCCAGGCCGAGCGACAGCTCATCGATCACGAGGATCTGCGGATCGGCCATCAGGGCACGTCCCACCGCAACCATCTGCTGCTGGCCGCCCGAGAGCGTGCCGGCCTTGCGGTTCGCGAAGTCGCGCAGCGCCGGCAGCAGGTCGAAGATCCGCGACGGGTCACGGTCGCCGGAGCGCCACGCGCCGAGCACCAGGTTGTCGACGACGCTCATGTCGGCGAACATCTGCCGGCCCTCGGGCACCTGCGCGACCCGACCGCCGGTGACGATCGAGCCGGACTCGATCGGCACCAGTCCGGAGATGGCATTGACCAGGGTCGACTTGCCTGCGCCGTTCGGGCCGATCAGTGCGACCATCTCGCCGGCGTCGGCGTGCAGGCTCACGCGGTCCAGGGCGGTCGCCGATCCGTAGCGGACGACGACGTCGTCAACGGTGAGCATGAGTGGCACCCGCTCCCAGGTAGGCGTCGATGACGCGTTGGTCGGCCCGGATCTCGTCCGGCTTGCCTTCGGCGATGACCTCGCCGAGATCCAGGACCGTGATCGAGTCGGCGAGCCGCATGACCAGGGCCACGTCGTGCTCCACGAGCAGGATCGTGGTCCCGATGTCCTTGAGCTGCTCCACGAGCACCGCGAAGTCCTCGCGCTCGTCGGCGCGCAGTCCTGAGGCGGGCTCGTCCAGCAGCAGCACGGTCGGCTCGGCCGCGAGCGAGCGGGCGACCTGCATGCGTCGCTGCTGCCCGAGCGGCAGGTCCGTCGCAAGCCGATCGGCCCACGCCGCCAGTCCGACCCGCTCCAGCGCCTCGCGCGCGGCGGCGGTGATCCGCCGCTCCTCGGCACGTTGCGCGGGCAGTCGCAGGGCCGCCGAGACGATGCCGGCACGGGTGCGGGCGTGCGCCCCCACCATGACGTTCTCGAGGACCGTCATGGCGGGGAACACACGCGCACCCTGGAACACGATCGACACCCCGCGTCGGGCCCGCTCGTGCGGCGCCAGCCGCTCGATGCGCTGGCCGTCGAGGCTGATCGATCCGGAATCGAGCCGGAGGTGGCCGCTGACCAGGTTGAACAGCGTCGACTTGCCGGCGCCGTTCGGGCCGATGATGCCCCGCAGCTCGCCACGCGCGACCTCGAGATCGACGTCCCGCGCGGCAACCACCCCCCCGAAGGACTTCGTGGCTGCGCGGACCTGCAGGAGCACGGTCATTTCGGCAGCTCGGTCTCGAACTGCTTGCGGCTGAACTCGGTCGCGGTGAACGCGCCGTCCTTGACCTCCACGATCGCCACGGCAGTCTTGTCGAGTCCGCTGTGATCGGTCTTGGAGTACTGGAACCGACCGGTCGGCGTCAGCACGTCGAGACCCTCGAGCGCATCACGAATGGCCTCGCGGTCGGACGACCCGGCCTTCTCGATCGCGGCCTTGGCCAGCTGGATGCCGGTCACGCCGTCGAACGCGAACTGCGGCGGGAAGACGCCCTTGTTGGCCGCCTGCCACGGGCCGGCGAACGCATCGATGAGGGACTTCAGGGGGCCCTCCGGAAGATCCTTGCCCGGCACGGCGATGCTGCTGGCCATGATCATGCCCTCGGCCGCTTCGCCAGCAGGCTCGGTGAACAGGTTCGAGGCATTCGCGCCGGTCCCGGTCATCGCGACGCCGGTGCCTTGCAGCTGCTTGGCGATGATCACCGGAGCCGGACCAGCGGCCCAGACGAGGAAGGCATCGGCCTTGGCGTTCTTGGCCTTCGTGATGAGCGGGGTGAAGTCCGTGGAGCCGGGATCCAGCGGCTCATCCATCAGGACGTCGATCCCGGCCGCCTTGGCCGCGGCCTTGGTCGCATCGTTGCCCGTCGGTCCGTAGACGTCCTTGCCGTTGTAGGCGATCGAGAGAGTCTTGACGCCCTGATCGACGAAGTAGTCGACGAGCTTCTCGGCGTACGCCTTCGGGCTCGCCGGGATCGTGAAGGCGTAAGGATTCTTTCCGTCGACGAAGGCGGTGACCGGGCCCAGCGCCAGGGTCGGCACCTTCCGGCTCATTGCAGTCGGTCCGATGGCCGTCGATGCGCTGACATTGGCCGACGACAGGATCAGGCTGATGTCCTTGTTGGCGGTCATCTTGCTGTACTCCGTGACCGATTGCGGAACATCGCTCTTGTCGTCGACGACGGTGAGCTTGATCTTCCGGCCGTCGATGCCTCCCGCCTTGTTGATGGCTGCGACCTCTTGCTCCGCGGCAGCCTTGTCGCCGATCCCCAGTGGGGCCAGCGGCCCGGTCAGCGGCGCAACCATCCCGATCATGATCGGTCCGCTGTCGTCGCTTCCGGAACCTCCCCCAGAACCGCAGGCGGCCAGCCCGAGCGCGGCGGCGACTCCCAGGGCCATCAGTCGTGTGGATCTCATCTGTACTCCTCGGTGAGAGGGGGCCCGCGCTGTCCGAGAAAGCGTCGACTCCCGCGTTTTCATTCAGGTTTCCTGATGGTCAGGCAACCTGACAGTGGAGTATGAGTCAGATCACATGGGCTGTCAAGACCCGGTGATCCCGACGGGAAACTCCCGCGAAAACAGGAGGTTGACAACTGCGATGCACGCGTCCACACTGATCCGAACCAACAGGTTCCCTGATGAATATCTTGAAAGGCAGTCACCAGATGCAGCTCAACGGCAAGGTCGCGATCGTCACCGGGAGTGGTCAAGGACTCGGTCGTACGTACGCCCTCGCGCTGGCTGCCGCCGGTGCCAAGGTCGTCGTCAACGACGTCGACGAGGCGCAGGCCAAGCAGGTCGCCGAGGAGATCGCCGACGCCGGCGGCTCCGCAGTCGCGGAGCCCGTCGCGGTCGGCACCAGCGAGGCCGCGCAGCAGCTCGTGGCCCGCGCGGTCGACGAGTTCGGCCGCCTCGACGTCATGGTGACGAATGCCGGCATCCTGCGCGACAAGGTCCTGTGGAACATGAGCGACGAGGACTTCGACGCCGTCATCCACGTCCACCTGCGCGGCACGTTCACCTGCGCCCGCGAGGCCATGAAGCACTTCCGTGAGGCCGGCGAGGGCGGACGACTCGTCCTTGCCGGATCACCGGCGGGCCAGCGCGGCAACTTCGGCCAGACCAACTACGCCGCTGCCAAGGCCGGCATCGCCGCCATGGCGCGCACCTGGGCCATGGAGTGCGCCAAGGCCGGCGTCACGGTCAACGCGATCGTCCCCAACGCCGCGACCGTCATGACCGAGACGATCCCGTTCCTCGCGCCGTATGTCGAGGCGATGAAGGCCGGCGAGCCGATCCCCTCGGTCGTACGCCGGGCAGCATCGTTCGGCCCGCCCGAGGACGTCGCCGGACTCGTCGTGTTCCTCGCGTCCGAGGCCTCCGGTCACATCACCGGCCAGTGCATCGGCATCGGTGGCGACCGCATCTCCCTGTGGTCGCACCCGACCGAGATCCGCAGCGCCTTCCTCGACGGCGGCTGGAGTGCCGACGCGATCGCGGAGGCGTTCGACTCGTCGATCGGCGAGTCGCTCGAGACGTACGGCATCCCGCTGCCCAAGATCCCGACGACGCAGCGCGAAGGAGCCTGAGCCCGTGACGACGCGCTACACGTGCGCGATCGACGTCGACTCGATCGTCGCCGTCGACGTGCACACCCACGCGGAGGTCGACGGCTGCGGGCACTACTCGCTGCCGGACGAGCTGCGCGCGGGGGCCGATGCGTACTTCGGCACCGACGGCGACGGCCCACCGACGCTCGACCAGCTGGCCGAGTTCTACCGCAGCCGGCTCATGGCCGCTGTGGTGTTCACGGTCGACGCCGAGTCGGCGCTGGGCCACCCGCGACTCAGCAACACCGAGGTCATCGAGGCCGCCGCGCGCAACGCCGACGTGCTGATCCCCTTCGCGAGCATCGACCCGGCACGAGGCAAGGCGGGTGCCCGTGAGGCCCGCCGGCTGATCGAGGAGGAGGGCGTCCGCGGGTTCAAGTTCCACCCGAGCGTCCAGGCGTTCTGGCCCGACGACCGCGCGGCCTACCCGATCTACGAGGTCATCGCCGAGCACGGCCTGCCCGCGTTGTTCCACAGCGGCCAGACCGGCATCGGCTCGGGGTTGCCCGGGGGCGGCGGGATCCGGCTGAAGTACTCCGACCCGATGCGGCTCGACGACGTCGCGGTCGACTTCCCCGAGCTGCCGATCATCATCGCCCACCCGTCCTTCCCCTGGCAGGACGAGGCGCTCGCCGTCGCGACCCACAAGCCCAACGTCCACATCGACCTGTCGGGCTGGTCGCCGAAGTACTTCCCGCCGCAGCTCGTGAAGTACGCCGGCAGCCTCCTCAAGCACAAGGTCATGTTCGGCTCGGACTTCCCGCTCATCTCGCCGGACCGCTGGCTCAAGGACTTCGCGGATCTGCCGCTCAAGGACGAGGTTCGCCCGCTGATTCTGAAGGACAATGCAGTCAGGGTCCTCGGCCTCGGGACGTCGTCATGACGACGGACCTGCGACCGACCGTGAGGAAGGCGGGCGCCGTGAGCACGACTGTCCACGACCACGGGATCGGGTCGTGGCCCATGCGCCGCGCCCGGATCAGCCCGCACCACACGGCGCTCGTCGGCCCCGACGAGGAGCTCGACTACGCCACGCTCGCCTCCCGCGTCGAGCACCTCGCGACCACGTTGCGCACGCTCGGCATCGGCCGCGGCGACCGCGTGGCATACCTGGGTCCCAATGCGATCTCGACCTTCGAGTGCCTGTTCGCCTCGGGTCGCCGCGGTGCGATCTTCGTCCCGCTCAACACTCGCCTCGCGGGCAGCGAGATCGCGTACATGCTCCGCGACAGCGGCGCCCGGCTGCTGGTCTACGGGCCCGAGTGCGCGGCGACCGTCGCCGAGGCGGACCCGGAGTCCCTCGGCGTGCAGCACGTGCTCTCGGTCGACGAGCTGCGCGCGCTCGTACGCTCGACGCCCGCCGAGCCCGACGACCCGGCCAACCACACGACCCGCGTCGAGCTCGACGACCCGGCCCTGATCCTCTACACGTCCGGCACGACCGGCCGTCCCAAGGGCGCGGTCCTCAGCCATGGCAACATCACCTGGAACACCGTCAACCAGCTGGCCCATGTCGACCTGGCCAGCACGGACGTCACGATCTGCGCCGCACCGCTGTTCCACGTCACGGGGCTCGGCCAGATCACGATGCCGACGTTCTTCAAGGGCGGCACGGTCGTCGTGGTCCCGAAGTTCGATCCCGGGCCGTTCCTCGAGCTGATCGAGCAGCGTCGGGCGACGGGCTTCGCGGCCGTGCCCACGATGCTGCAGATGATCTGCGACCACCCCGACTGGGAGCGGCGGGACGTCTCCTCGCTGCGCTACGTGGTGTTCGGCGGCTCCCCCGTGCTCGCCCGGGTCGCCCAGGAATGGCTGGCCCGTGGCGTCCAGGTGCAGCAGGGGTACGGCCTGACCGAGGCCGCCCCCGGCATCCTGATGGCGGTGCCCGAGGGCATCGCCGACCATCCGGTCTCGGCCGGCGTGCCGCACTTCTTCACCGACACCACGCTCGAGACGCCGTTGCGCGAGCGCATCGACGGCCCGGGGCAGGGCGAGCTCCTGGTCCGCGGACCCCACGTGTTCACCGGCTACTGGGATCGTCCCGGCGACACCGCCGAAGCCATGAGCGCCGACGGCTGGCTGCGTACGGGCGACGTCGTGCGCGTCGACGAGGACGGCTGGGCCCAGGTCGTCGACCGGGTCAAGGACATGATCATCTCCGGCGGCGAGAACATCTATCCCGCCGAGGTCGAGGCCGTGATCGCCGAGCTCCCCGGCATCGACCAGGTCGCCGTCGTGGCCAAGCCCGACGAGCGCTGGGGCGAGGTCGGCCACGCGTTCGTCGTCCTCGCCGAGGGCGCCACGCTCGACGAGGCCGCACTGCGCCGGCACCTCGAAGGGCGGCTGGCCCGCTACAAGATCCCGCAGACCTTCGACTTCGTCGACGACCTCCCCCGCACCGCCACCGGAAAGATCCTCCGCGCACCCCTGCGCGAACGAGCCCGTACCTCCCCACCGAAAGGCCACACATGAGCATCGAGATCGACCGACCCCAGGACCTGCTGACGATGATCGGCGCGGATCTGGGCACGAGCGAATGGCTTGCCATCCCGCAGTCGGACATCGACCTGTTCGCGATCGCGACCCACGACAACCAGTGGATCCACACGGACGTCGAGCGCGCCAAGACCGGCCCGTTCGGCGGCACGATCGCCCACGGCTACCTCACGCTCTCCCTGTTGATCCCGCTGTGGTCGTCGATGCTGGAGTTCCGGCAGATCGACATGGCGGTCAACTACGGCCTCAACAAGGTGCGTTTCCCCACCCCGGTCCCGGCCGGTTCGAAGGTCCGCCTCAGCGCGTCGCTCGCCGGCGCGGAGGACGTCGGGCGCGGCGGTATCCAGGCCACGATCGACGCCACGATGGAGCTCGACGGCTCCCCGAAGCCCGCCTGCATCGCGCAGATGGTGCACCGCTACTACCACTCCTGACACTCGTACGAACGAAGGAACGTGACCACGATGACCGCAACAGAGCACCTCGCAGAACCCACCCTCGCGCGCCCCGCGATCGCCGCACGCCAGCTCTTCATCGGCGGGCGGTGGGTCGAGGCCGTCGACGGTGGCCGCACCGAGATCGTCGACCCGTCGACGACCGAGGTGATCACCACGGTCGCCGAGGCCGGCGCAGCCGACATCGACGCCGCCGTCCAGGCCGCCCGCGCCGCAGCACCCGCATGGGCTGCCCTGCCGGCTCGCGAGCGCGCTCGCATCCTCAACCGGGTGTCGCTGCTGATGCGCGAGCGCGCGGACGAGCTCGTCGCGACGGAGAGCATCGACGTCGGCAAGCCGGTGTCGCTGTGCCGCCCGGTCGACGTGACGACGGCCGCCAACCAGTACGAGTACTACGCCGGGCTGGCCCAGGCCATCGAGGGCTCGACGCGGTCGACCGACTTCCCCGCTCTGGCCTACACGCTCCGTGAGCCGGTCGGCGTCGTCGCGGCGATCACGCCGTTCAACTTCCCGCTGATCCTCAGCAGCACGAAGCTCGCGCCCGCCCTCGCCGCCGGCAACACGGTCGTCCACAAGCCCGCCGACATCGCACCGCTGAGCGCCCTGCTGATGGGCGAGATCTTCGCCGAGGCCGGAGTGCCCGACGGCGTCGTCAACATCGTGTCCGGCCTCGGACCGGTCGCCGGCGACGCGCTCCTGAACCACTCGGGCATCGACAAGATCGCGTTCACCGGCTCCACCGCCGTCGGGCGTCACGCGGCGGCCGTCGCGGGTGAGGCGCTCGTCCCGATCACGCTCGAGCTCGGCGGCAACGCCGCGCAGATCATCTTCGAGGACGCTGATCTCGACAAGGCGATCGGCTCCGCGATCAAGGCGTTCGTGTTCAACACGGGACAGTTCTGCATGGCCGGCCCGCGCCTGCTCGTGCACTCCAGCCTGTACGAGACCGTGCTCGGCATCCTCTCCCAGGCGGTCCCCGGCGTCCCACTCGGCGACCCGTTCGACCCCGAGACGGTCATCGGCCCCATGGCCGCCGAGCAGCACCGCACGAAGGCAGAAGGGTTCATCGCCCAGGCGCGTGCCGAGGGTGGACGCATCGTCACCGGTGGCGGACGACCGGACCTGCCGGGCTACTTCGTCGAGCCCACCGTGATCGCGGACCTGCCCAACGACTCACGCGTCGTGCAGGACGAGGTCTTCGGTCCCCTGCTCACGGTGCAGCCGTTCGACACCGAGGAGGAGGCCATCGCGATGGCCAACAGCACGGCGTACGGGCTGGCGTCCGGGCTCGTGACCGAGAACGTGGCCCGCGCCCACCGCGTCGCCGCCCAGCTCGACGCCGGCATCGTCTGGGTCAACGACTGGGCGATGCTCGACCCGACGATGCCGTTCGGCGGCGTGAAGTCCTCGGGCCACGGCCGCGAGTACGGGCCTGAAGCGCTCGACGCCTACACCCGTACCAAGTCCGTCCTCGTCTCGCTGGCCTGAGCCGGCCCACCCAAGGAGCACACCATGACCACCACCACAGCAGCAGTCGTCGAGTCACCCGGCAGCGGCTTCACGCTCGGCGAGGTCGAGCTCGAGTCTCCCCGCGACGACGAGGTCCTCGTGCAGATGTCCGCCGCCGGCCTGTGCCACACCGATCTCGGCGTCGCCCATGGCGCGCTGCCGTTCCCGCTCCCCGGCGTCCTGGGGCACGAGGGTTCCGGCATCGTCGTGGATGTCGGGGCCGCGGTCACCTCGGTCCAGCCGGGTGACCAGGTGCTGCTGTCGTTCACGTCATGCGCCGAGTGCGGTGCCTGCCGCGACGGCCACCCGGCCTACTGCGACAGCTGGCTGACGGCCAACCTGATCGGCGGGCAGCGCAGCGACGGCACCTCACCCATCACGCGGGAGGGCAAGGCCATCGGCGGGCACTTCTTCGGCCAGTCGAGCTTCGCCCGCCATGCGATCGTCGACGAGCGCAGCATCGTCAAGGTCGACCGCGACGCCCCGCTCGACCTGCTCGCTCCGCTCGGCTGCGGGGTCATGACGGGCGTCGGGGCGATCTGGAACGTCCTCGAGCCGCGGCCCGGCTCGTCGATCCTCATCACCGGCGCCGGTGCGGTCGGGCTGTCGGCGCTCATGGCGGCCCGGCTCACGCCGGCGACGACGATCCTCGTCGCCGACCGCGCGCCCGCGCGGCTCGAGCTCGCGACCGAGCTCGGCGCGACGGACGTCATCGACACGACCCGGGTCGACCTCAACGAGGCGGTCGCCGACCTGACCGGTGGTCGCGGAGTCGACGGCGTCGTCGAGAGCACCGGCAACGTCGACGTCCTGAGGATGTCGGTCCTGGCACTGGCCGCACGTGGCACCGCCGTGGTCGTCGGCGCACCCGCCTTCGGCAGCGAGGTGCCGATCGACGTCAACTTCATGATCCCCGGACGCACCGTCACCGGCCTGACGCTCGGTGATGCCGAGACCCGGTCGCTGATCCCCACGCTCGTCGAGCTCGTCACGACCGGGCGGCTCCCGATCGGCAGGCTCATCACGCACTACGCCTTCGACGACATCACGCAGGCGGCCGCCGACATGGCGTCCGGCGTCACGATCAAGCCGGTGCTCCGCTTCTAGCCATGGCGTCACGCGGCTCGCCGTCGAGCGGCTGAGCGACCTCCCGGTCCATCCGATCGCCTGCGCGCCGGAGGATCTCGAGGTCGCTCAGCCGTTGCGCCTCGACCATGGCCTGCGCCCTGGCCGGGTGGCACATCAGCGCGCCGCGGCTTCCCACGCGAACCCGTCCGGGTCGGTGAACGACCCGGCGTCTCCGCCGATCACGAGCCGGTGCGAACCGGTCCCCTCCGGCGGGACGCCGGCGTTCTTGGCCAGGGCACGGCGGCCGTACAGGGCCAGCTTGATGGGGGCCGTGGCGAGCTCGACGTACTTGCCGCCGAAGCTCTTGCCCACAGGGAACCCGCGGTCGACGTAGAACTGCTTGGTCGCCTTGACGTCGTCGACGCCCAGCAGGAGGACGATCTCGTCGATGTCCCGCGTGCCCGGTCCCACGTTCTTCTTGGACGAGGATGCGAGCGTCCAGATCGCGCCGTCAGGGGCTTGCACGGCGCCGCCGTATCCCCAGAACGACTTGGCGGCCGGCTTCAGCTCGGTGGCACCGGCGTCGATCGCCGCATGCATCAGTGCATCGACGTTGGCCGGCTGGGACACCACCAGGGACATCGTGTATCCCCGGAAGCCCTCCGTCCGGGCTTCCGATGCGCTTACGCGCACCTGCGAGCCCAGTCCGAAGGCGGTGTCATAGAAGGTGGCGGCCGCCGTGGGGTCGGCCGATTCGAGGGTGATGCTGTCGATTGAGGTCATGACATTCACGCTAGGCGCGGGCCGACGACCGGCGCTTCTTGATTCCTGACCGTCTGACCCCGCGTCAACCGCCCGCGCCAGCGGGGATGTGGATCTTCACACCCGGCTCACCGACCTCGACGTCGAGGATCGCGTGGTGGGCGGTGTTGCCCAGGTTGGCCTGGTTGGCGACGAGGATGCGGGTGCCGACGAAGGTCGCGTTGGACGGCCCGTCGAACGGGATCGCGGATCCGTTGTCACCGGTCAGCGGCGTCTTGGGGAAGCGTTCGACCTCCTTGCCGAGCCCGTCGATCACCACGATCTGCCGGGTGAGGCCGACGTTGCCGATGTAGATCCGGCCCGACCGCGCGATGCCGAAGCCGTCCGGCAGCTCGGCCGGGAGGCTCTCCCAGACCTTGGCGAGCGCGCCGGGCCGGCCGTCGCTCGTGATGGGCAGCTTGTAGAGCTTGCCGTTCGCGACGCTCAGCTCTCCGAGACCCAGCGAGGTCTGCTGCATCACGTACAGCGCATCGCGTGCGGGAGCCAGCGCGATGCCGGTCGTGCCGAACTCCACACCGTCGAGGCGCCGGTCCGTGAACCACGGCCGGGGTGTCCCACCCCCGGGAGGGACCCGCCAGATGACCGCCTGCGCGTAGTCCGTGACGTACAGCTCGCCCCGGGGGCCCCACACCGAGTAGTTGGGGATGCCCTTGTGGTCCACCAGGTTGGGGCTGCAGTCGGCGCTCGCAGCGGCGGCCGAGCAGGTGGGCAGGTCGGGAAGGGTCGCGTACGTCGTGAACTTCCCGGTGCCGAGATCGAGCCGAAGGACGCGGGAGGTGGACTTCTCCAGCAGGACCAGGTTGCCCTTCGAGTCGCTGATGGACACCTGTATGCCGTGCGGCTGGTCCAGGTGCTGGCCGGGGACGGTCCACGTCCGGAGCAGCGCGCCGGTGGCGGACCACTCGAACACCTTCGAGGGGATGCTGTCGCCCGCCAGGTTCGTGTAGGTCCCGGCGTAGACCCGGCCGTTCGGGTGGGCATAGACGTTGGCCGGATAGCCGGGGCTGCCGACCGGGGCGAAGACCCGGGTGTCCCACCGCGGTCGCGGCGTCTCGGCCGAGACCTGCGGCGCGGTGGTCGCCAGTGCGACCAGCGCGACGGCGAAGGCGATCAGCAGGCGATGCCTGAGCAGCGTGGTCACGACAGGTCCAGCACTTCGCTCGCAGCCCGCTTGCCGGCCCTCACGGCGCCGTCCATGAAGCCGGCCCAGTACGTCGAGGTCTCGGTGCCGGCCCAGTGCACGCGCTGGAACGGCGTACGAATCGTGTCGCCGAACGCCGTCAGCGCGCCGGGCACCTGCACGGCCACGGGGCCGCCGGTCGTCCAGGGCTCGTGGGTCCAGTCGTGCTCGGTGTACTCGATCGGGTTCAGGGCCTCGGGCCCGAACAGCTTCGCGAACCCCTCGAGGACCGCCTTGCGCCGCTCGGCGAGCGACACGTTGCCGTACGTGTTCCAGTTGGAGCCGCCGACGAATGCCAGCAGCACGCCCACCGAGGCATCAGCCGGGCTGTTGTCGAAGCAGACCCGGACCGCGCCGGTGTCGGAGAGGCCGAAGCCGGACAGGCCCTTGTCGCGCCAGAACGGCTTCGCGTAGACCGCGTCGCACTTCATCAGGGCGCCCATCGGCATGCGCTGGAGCAGCTGCTGCCGGCGCGGCGGGAGCTGCGGAGACCAGTCGATGCCCAGGACCATCGGCGGCGGGCACGCGACGATGACCCGCTTGGCGCGCACGGTCCCGCGGTCACTGGTGACGGTCACGTGGTCCGCGCTCTGCTGGATCTTGCGCACCGCGGCGTTGAGCGCGACGGCGTTGCCGAGCTCGGCCGCGAGCCGCAGCGGGACGATCTGGCTGCCGAGCACGAAGCGGGAGTCCTGGGCGCCGTTCGCGGTGTCCGAGGAGCGGGCGAACGTGCCGACGTTGGTCTCGTTGCCCGCGCCGGCGATGTACCAGAGGAAGAACAGCATCGACACGTCCAGACCGTCAGATCCGAACGTCGGCTGCAGGTAGCTGAGGAACAACGTCCGAACCTGTGGCAGCACGGAGTTCTGCCGGAGCCAGGTGTCGAGCGACGTGCTGTCGAGCTTCTGCGCGTCGGCGCGCGTCCACGGGGCATCGATCGGTGTCTCGGCGGCCATCTTGTCGATGCGCGCCTGGAGCAGGGCGGCGTCGGCCAGGATGAGCGGATCCGGCGGCACCGTGCCGGTGAACTGCTGCGGCGGCTGCCCGTTCGCGACGTAGACGTTCTTGCCCGCGACATACTCCTTGAACGTCTCGGCGCCGACCTCCTTGGCGAGCCCGAGGATGTGGTCCTGGGTCGGACCGACGAATGCTCCGCCGGCCTCGATGACCGCGCCGCCGGACAGCGTGTGGTTGAGGATGCGCCCGCCGACGCGGTCGCGCGCCTCGAGGACCAGCACGGACTTGCCGGCCGTACGCAGCGCGCGGGCCGCGACGAGTCCGGAGAGCCCTCCGCCGACGACCACGACATCGACGGACGCCGGCAGCGATCCATGCGTGGTCGCGGCCTCACCGGCCGATGCCAGCTTGATTCCTGACGCGGCCATCACACCGCCGATCGTCAGGCCGCGCAGGACCGTGCGCCGGCTGGGCGCAGCGGCAGCGGTGGGGGTGGTGATGTCGTCACTCATGCGATGGACCTGCCTGACTTCTGAGGAGGGGTGGGAGTGAGTCGGTCAGCTCGTTGCTTCCAACAGCTCGGTGTGCGTGAACTCGAGGGCCGCGGCCAGGTCGAACGCGCCATGATCGCTGCCGAGGCCGCCGGCCACGAGGGCGGCCGTGGCGCAGCCGAGGGTCGCCGCTTCGGCATGGTTCCTGCCCAGGGACAGGCCTCTCAGGAAGCCGGCCGAGAAGGCGTCACCGCAGCCGGTCGTGTCGACGACCTCGACGGCGAACGCCGGGATCCTGGTCTCCGACGTCGCTTCGACGACGATCACGCCGGCCGCACCGGCCGTCGCGGCGATGCAGCCGGCACCGAGCTCGAGCAGCCGGCGACAGCCGTCGACCAGGTCCGAGGTGTCGGTGAAGCCGAGGACCTGCGCTTCGTTGGGCAGCACGTAGTCGAGGTGGGGCAGCGCCGGCGCGATCCAGTCGAGCAGGCCGGGCTCGCCAGGGGCCAGGAAGTCCGCCGACGTGACGACGCCGTGCTCGCGCGCGAACGAGAGGATCTTCGCCGCGGCCTCGCCGCCCATGAACTCCGGGCCGCCGAGGTGCAGGTGCGTGGCCGACGCGATCGCGTCCCAGGGAGCGTCATCAGGACCGTACGTGCCATTCGCCCCGACGACGTGGAAGGCGGGACGGGAACCGTCCGGGCGGATCGGCAGGACGCTGGACGAGGTCTGCTCACCGTCGCGGCGCACGAGCATCGAGGTGTCCACCCCATCGCGCTGCAGCAGCGTCACCAGGAGGTCGCCGATGGGGTCGGCACCGATCGCGCCCGCGCTGTGCACTGTTGCGCCGAGCTTGGCGAGGGTGAGCGCCGTGCCGCCGGCCGAGCCCGCGGCGGTCATCTTGATCTGCTCGACCAGCTGCCCACCCTGGCCTTGGGGGATCTCCTCGACGGGGCGCACGAGGACGTCCAGGACGTGCACACCCATCGCGATCACGGTCATGTCGTTGGCGGTCATGCTGAGTCCCTCTCATCGGTGGCTGGTCGGCTGCTGCCGTATCCGTTCATGACGGCGGCGATGACGTCGGCCTGGGCGGAGGCGTCTAGGACG
>NZ_JAKFCB010000349.1:0-2681 GCF_036676885.1 Aeromicrobium sp. | reverse complement strand
CGCCGCCGGCTGGTGGATCGCGATCGTCGAGCTGTGGCCCGCGTCGAGCCGCCCGTACATCGGCGGTTCGCAGAACAACTCGATCCTCGAGCTGACGCTCGGCTACAACGGCTTCGGCCGGCTCAACGGGAACGAGGTCGGCTCGGTCGGCGGCGGCAACAACGGCGGCGGCTGGGGGTCAACGGGGCTGTTCCGGATGTTCAACTCCGAGACCGGCGGCCAGATCGCCTGGCTGCTCCCGGCAGCGCTCGCGCTCCTGGTGCTGGGCGTGTGGTTCCGCCGCAAGGCCGGGCGTACCGATCGCCAGCTCACGGGCCTCGTCGTCTGGGGCGGCTGGCTGCTCGTCACGGCCCTGACCTTCAGCTTCATGGCCGGCATCTTCCATGCGTACTACACCGTCGCGCTGGCTCCCGCGGTCGCCGCGCTCGTCGCGATCGGCGCCAGCATCCTGTGGGAGCACCGCGAGTCACTCGTCGCCGCGCTAGGCGCCGCGTTCGTGCTCGCGATGACCGCCTCGATGAGCTACGTCCTGCTCGACCGCGCCGACGGGTTCGTGCCGTGGCTCAAGTACGTCGTGGTGGTCGCCGGCGCCGGCGCCGCGTTCCTGATCGTGCTGCACCGGCTCCTCCCCCGGCGGGCCATGATCGCGGTCGCCGGCGCGGCCGCGATCACGATGCTCGCGGGCCCCACGGCGTACGCGATCGACACCGCCTCGACGCCGCACACCGGCTCGATTCCGAGCGCGGGACCGAACGCGGGCGGCGGGTTCGGCGGAGGCGGTCCCGGCGGTCGCGGTGGCCCGATGGGTCAGCCGCCGACGCAGAACGGCACCCGCCAGGCGCCCGGCGGGGCCGGCGGGGGCACCACCGGTGGGCTCCTCAACGGCTCGGAGTCGACCGCCGAGATCAACGCCCTGCTGACGACCGACGCCGGCTCGTACACCTGGGTCGCGGCGGCGATCGGGTCCAACACCGCGTCGGGCTACCAGCTCGCGACCGAGCTCCCGGTCATGGCGATCGGCGGGTTCAACGGCTCCGATCCGAGCCCCACGCTCGCCGAGTTCAAGCAGTACGTCGCCGACGGCGAGATCCACTACTTCATCGGCGGTGGCAGCGGACGCGGTGGCATGAATGCGGGCGGCAGCACGAGCGCGGAGATCTCGGCTTGGGTGTCGGAGAACTTCACCGCCCAGACCGTCGACGGTGTCACGCTCTACGACCTCTCGGGCGGCATCCAGTGACCAGCGTTGCGTCGGCATCACCCTCCTCCGAGGCTTCTCGAGTCGTCTCACGCCGCGTCGTGCTCGACATCGTGATTCCGGTCTTCAACGAGGAGCGAGCGCTCGTCCAGTCGGTCGAGACCGTACGAAAGCACCTGCACACGCTGCCGTACGAGTCTCGGGTGACGATCGCCGACAACGCGAGCACCGATGCGACCAGCCTGCTGGCCCACCAGCTCGCACATCGCTACCCGGACGTGGGGGTCGTGTCGCTGACCGAGAAGGGCCGCGGCCGTGCGCTCAAGCAGGCCTGGTCGCGGTCGGACGCCGACGTCCTGGTCTACATGGACGTCGACCTGTCGACCGACCTCAACGCGCTGCTGCCCCTTGTCGCGCCGCTCCTGTCGGGGCACTCCGACCTGGCGATCGGATCGCGTCTGGCCCGGTCGGCGCGGACGACCCGGGGGCCGAAGCGCGAGCTGATCTCCCGGACGTACAACGTCATGCTCCGTGGGGCGCTGCGGGCCCGGTTCTCCGACGCCCAGTGCGGCTTTAAGGCGATCAGACGTGACGTCGCGGCCCACCTGCTGCCGCTCATCGAGGACGACGAGTGGTTCTTCGACACCGAGCTGCTGATCGTCGCCGAGCGCGCGGGGCTGCGGATCCACGAGGTGCCGGTCGACTGGGTCGACGACCCCGACAGCCGGGTCGACATCGTGCGCACCGCGGCGGCCGACCTGCGCGGCATGGGCCGGCTCGGCTGGGCCCTCCTGCGCGGGCGGGTGCCGCTGGCAGAGGTCGCCGGTGCCCTCGGGCGTACGACCGCCCGCAGCGCCGGCGGCCGGCTCAGCGCCCAGATGGTCGTGTTCGCGCTGATCGGGATCCTGTCGACGCTCGCGTACGGCGTCCTGTACGTCGCGCTGCGCGGCCGCCTCGGCGCCCAGGAGGCGAACGCCCTCGCGCTCGCGGCGACCGCGATCGCCAACACCGCGGCGAACCGGCGGTTCACGTTCGGCGTCCGCGGTCCACAGGGGGCGGTGCGCCATCAGCTCCAGGGCCTGCTGGTCTTCGCCTGCGGGCTGGGCGTGACGAGCGGTGCGCTGTGGACGCTGCGGGCCGTGCGCGGCGACGGGCATCCGCTGGTCGAGGTCGTCCTGCTGACCGCCGCGAACCTGTTCGTGACGGTCATGCGCTTCGTCCTGATGCGCGTATGGATCTTCCGCGGCGTGCGCGCAGGGCCGGAAACCGTAGGCTGAACTGCACGCGCCGCCGAAACCGGTTGTCTCGCCCCTCGCGATGCACCAAGATCGACGTGTGCGGCAACGGCGCGGCCACTCCAGTGCTGGCCGCATCCTGACCGGCAGCATCTGACAGAGAGTGATGACCATGGCCCAGAAACAGTCCATCCTGGGGCGCATCGGACAGTTGACGCGCGCCAACATCAATGCCCTGCTCGACAAGG
>NZ_JAKFCB010000348.1:0-13074 GCF_036676885.1 Aeromicrobium sp. | reverse complement strand
CTTCGGGATCCTTGGGCTCATCCTGCGGGTAGGACTTCCTGCGCAGGAGCAGCGGTAGGAACAGGACCGCGATGCCCGCGTAGAAGGCAGGCTCCCAACCCGTGAACATGTAGGTCACCGCGAGCGCGGCGGCGACCAGCCACCGCAGGACATTGAGCTGTTGGGGCGACGGTCGGGGAAGCTTGTCGATCACAACGCCACGCCGAGCAGGGCATCGACGGCCGTGCGGACCGTTCGGCCCGCCTGCGGGTCAGCCGCCGAGTCGTCGGCCGCCCACGCATCGATCGCGGCGAGGGCTGCGGGTGCATCGAGGTCGTTCGCCAGCGCCGTCCGGATGGACTGCAGCACCTCGGTGCCCGAGGGAGCGAGCGTCCGGCTCACGGCGTCGCGCCAGGCGGCGAGCCGCGCCTCGGCCCTGGTGATCTCGTCGTCGAACCATTCCCAGTCGGCGCGATAGTGGTGCGCCAGCAGGGCCAACCGGATCGCCATCGGGTCGCGACCCTCTGCCCGGAGCTTGGAGACCAGCACGAGATTGCCCTTGGACTTCGACATCTTCTCGCCCTCGAAGCCGACCATGCCGGCGTGGACGTATGCCTGGGCGAACGCCTCGTGCGTGACGACGGTGGCCTCGGACGCGGACATCTCGTGGTGCGGGAACACCAGATCCGAGCCGCCCCCTTGCACGTCGAACGCGACACCGAGGTGCTCGAGGGCGATCGCAGCGCACTCGACGTGCCACCCGGGGCGGCCCTTGCCGAGCCGGGTCTCCCACGCCGGCTCGTTGGGGCGCTCGGCCTGCCAGAGCAGGCAGTCCAGCGGGTGCTTCTTGCCGGGCCGGTCCGGGTCTCCCCCACGCTCCGGGAAGATCCGCAGCATCTCGGTCTCGCTGAGGCCGGAGACCTCGCCGAACGCGGGATCGGCGTGGACGTCGAAGTAGAGGTCGTCATCCACGCGGTAGACGGATCCGGCCTTGTCGAGTCGGTCGATGAGGTCGACGACCAGGTCGATCGTCTCGACGGCACCGACGTAGTTGGCCGGAGGGATGATCCGCAGCGCGGTCATGTCCTCGCGGAACAGCTCGATCTCGCGGGCGGCCAGGTCGGCCCAGTCGACACCCATGGCCACGGCGCGTTCGATCAGTGGGTCGTCGACGTCGGTCACGTTCTGCGTGTAGTCGACCTCGATCCCGCGGTCGAGCCAGGCGCGCTGGAGCAGGTCGAAGGCGAGGTAGGTCGCGGCGTGCCCCATGTGGGTCGCGTCGTAGGGCGTGATGCCACAGACATACAGGCGCGCCGAGCCGGATGGGTCGACCGGACGTACTTCGCCGGATGCCGTGTCATGGACGCGTACGACCGACCCTTCACCAAGTCCGAGGTCGCCGAGTGACGGGACGTCGGGGCGTGACCAGCTGCGCATGAGGCGAGCGTATCGGCTCAGCGGTTGCGGCCTGTCGACGGCGTCAGTGAGGATCCCGGGGGCAGAATGACGACGTGATCATCGACTGCGCGGTCTACCGCGATGGCGTGCGCGAGAACACCGGGAGTGACACCGAGTCCCTCGATGCCGCGCTTGCCGCCCTGGGCCGGGACGACTTCCTGTGGATCGGCATCGGCAATCCGACGAGCGATGAGCTGCATCGAGTGGCCGGGTCACTCTCGCTCCACCCGCTCGCGGTCGAGGACGCGCTGGAAGCCCATCAGCGACCCAAGGTGGAGCAGTACGAGGACCACCTGTTCATGTCGATCCGCACGGTGGCCTACAGCGACGACGACATCACGACGCACGAGGTCAACATCTTCCTCGGCAAGAACTTCCTCCTGACCGTGCGCCACGGCGGCCCGTCCCTCAAGGACGCCAGGCAGGCCGCGGAGCGGATGATCGAGCCGCTGTCGCACGGACCCACTGCGGCGCTGTACGCCGTCGTCGACAAGATCGTGGACCACTACGAAGCGGTCGCCGCAGAGCTCGAGATCGACGTCCAGGAGGTCGAGAGCTCCGTCTTCTCGAACGAGCGATCCAACGACTCGTCCCGCATCTACCGGCTCAAGCGCGAGACCCTGGAGTTCCGCCGCGCCGTCATGCCGCTCAAGGAGCCGGTCATGCGCTTCGCCGTCAGCACGATGCCCGAGGACACGCGGCCGTACTTTCGCGACATCGCGGACCACCTCACCCGCGCCGCAGAGGCGATCGATTCGATCGACCACCTGCTCGACAACGCCCTGCAGGCCCATCTGGCGCAGCTGAGCGTCCAGCAGAACGAGGACATGCGAAAGCTGACAGCGGGCGCCACGATCTTCGCCGTGCCGACCGCGATAGCCGGAATCTACGGGATGAATTTTGAGCACATGCCCGAGCTCACCTGGACGTACGGCTATCCGCTCTGCCTCGCGGTCATCGGTGGTCTGTGCCTCTACATCTACCGTCGGTTCAAGCGCTCCGGCTGGCTCTGAGTCGCCGCGTCGACAGCGAGATCTGGGGTGCCGGCGTCCGGCACCCCAGATCTCGATTTGCCTGGAGCTACTTCACCTCTGACCGCATCAGGGACCAGAGGCCGAACGCCAGCGGCGCGACGAGCCAGACCAGGCCGGTGACGGCCAGGTGTGACCACTGGCTGGTGCTGAGCGATCCGTTGAACAGCGCGGTCTGGGCGTAGTTGAAGTCGACCCACGGGCGCAGCTCGTCGAACCAGTTCTGGGTCGCGGCGAGCACCTCGGTGATCGTCGGCAGGGCGAACGAGTAGACGAAATAGGCGACGATCGCGGCAGCGGAGTTGCGGATCACCACACCGAGCATGAAGCCGACGAGCATCCCCAGGACCTGGGCGAGCACGATGTTGGTGAGGTCGACGACTCCCGCGTCCCACACCGGGTCGATGCCGAGGATCGCGGACCCCGCCAGGGTTCCGACGACACCGATCGCCATCGCGAGCAGCATCGAGACGACGCTGATGCCGACGGTCACGGCGGCCTTTGCGGCGATCGTCCTGCTGCGATGAGGCACGAGCGTGAACGTCGTCAGGCCGCTGCGTTGGCTCCACTCGCTCGTGACCGACAGCACCGCGATCATCGGCAGGATGATCGCCATCGGGAAGCCGATTGCGGTGGCGAAGGTCGAGTAGGTGAGCTCGGAGTCCGGGGCCCAGAGCAGGACGGCGCCGGTCGCCAGCAGGGCTGCGATGCCGATGCTGGCCATGAGCCAGAACCCGGCGCGCGTGTCGAAGCACTTGCGCAGCTCGACCGACACCAGGCGGGTGAACGGGATCGGCCCAGGCACGGGCCGCTCGGGCCGGCGGGTCGTGGTCGCAGGTGCGGTTGCGGTGATGGTCATGCGGCTGCTCCTTCGGTGATGATCTCGCGCTGGGTGTCGGCGGTGAGCTCGAGGAACATCTCCTCAAGGCCCGCGCCCTCGGCTGCCCGCAGCTCGATGAGCGGGACCCGCGCATCGTGAGCGACCTTGCCGACGAGCTCGGCGTCGGCCTCGACGCGCAGGGTGTTGTCTCCGCCCGTCGCGGAGCTCGTGGCGTACGCGACGCCCGAGGCCGACAGGGCCTCCGCCAGCGTCGTGACGTCGTGCGTACGTACGAGGGTGCCGGCGGACGCGAGCAGCTCGTCCTTGGTGCCCTGCGCGACGATCCGCCCGTTGCCGATCACGACGAGGTCGTCCGCGATGACCTCGATCTCGTGCAGGAGGTGCGATGACAGCAGCACCGTGGCCCCTTGGTTGGCGTAGCCGCGCAGCAGGTCGCGCATCCAGCGGATGCCCGCGGGGTCGAGACCGTTGGCGGGTTCGTCGAGGATCAGGACCTCGGGCTCGCCGAGCAGGGCCGTGGCGATGCCGAGTCGCTGGCGCATGCCGAGTGAGTAGTTGCGCACACGCCGGTCTGCCTCGGCCGCGGTCAGGCTCACGAGGTCGATCATCTCCTCGACTCGCGCGGCCGGAAGGCCCATGGTGCGCTGAGCGATGGTGAGGATCTCGCGACCTGTGCGGCCGGCGTGCTGGGCGGATGCGTCGAGGAGGACGCCGACCTCCCGGCCCGGGTTCGGCAGGTCGCCGAACCTGCGGCCGCACACCGTGACGTGGCCGGACGTGGGTGGCGTGAGGCCGACCATGACCCGCATGGAGGTGGACTTGCCGGCGCCGTTGGGGCCGAGGAAGCCGGTGACCCGGCCAGGCCGGGCCGTGAACGTGACGTCATCGACTGCTGTGAAGCGGCCGTACGTCTTGGTGAGGGAATCGACTGTGATCATGGCACCACTGTCGATGCCGAGGACGGCCTGACACATCGGGGATCAGGCGACGCTCGTCCCGTACCCAGCCCTGAGCTGTCCCTGAGATGAACCCTGACGCTGACCTGCCGGCCGGCGAACCAGACCTAGCCGACGGTGGTGCCGGCGGTGATGACGCCGGCGCCGACCAGCACGAGCACGAGCGAGCCCAGCCCGATGCGGTAGAACACGAACGGTGTGTAGGAGCGGGTGCTGACGTAGCGCAACAGCCAGTGGATCACCGCGAGTCCGACGACGAACGAGACGACCGTGCCGACGATCGTGGGGCCGACGCCGTAGTCGTTCTCACCCCCGATGTCCTTGAGCTTGTAGACGCCGGCACCCACGACCGCGGGGATCGCCAGCAGGAACGCGTAGCGGGTGGCGGCCGCGCGTTCGTAGCCGAGGAACAGCCCCATGCTGATGGTCGCGCCGGACCGGGAGACGCCGGGTACGAGGGCGCCGGCCTGCGCCACGCCGAACAGGATCGCGTGACGCATCGTGAGGTTGTCGATCGGGCTGGACTTGCGCCCCACTCGCTCGGCGATGCCCAGCACGATGCCCAGGACGATCAGGGTCGTGCCGATGACCCAGAGGTTGCGGAACTCCTTGTCGATCAGGTCCTGCAGCAGCAGCCCGAGCACCACGATCGGCAGTGAGCCGATGATGACGAACCAGCCCATGCGCCATTCCTGCGCCAGCCGGGCCTCCCGGGAGAACACGCCGCGGACCCAGCCCGAGCCGATCGTCCAGATGTCCCGCCAGAAGTAGAGAACGACCGCAACCTCGGTGCCGATCTGGATCACCGCGGTGTACGCCGCTCCGGGGTCGTCCCAGCCGAAGAACTTGGGGAAGATCGCGAGATGTGCGCTGCTGGAGATGGGAAGGAACTCGGTCAGGCCCTGAAGGAGACCCAGGACCACGGCACGAAGGAAATCCACCGTGCGAGCCTACCGGGCACGTTCCACCCGTCCGACTAGCCTTGCGGCATGCAGTATCGCCGCGTGGGTGGATCGGGGCTTGAGGTCTCACGGCTTGCGCTCGGCACCATGACCTGGGGCACGGCGGTCGATGCGTACGAGGCCGAGGAACAGCTGTCGATCTTCCTCGACGCGGGCGGATCGCTGGTCGACACGGCTCCCATCTACGGCGACGGTGCGTGCGAGGAGCTGCTCGGCACGCTGATCAACAAGGCCGACGCGCGTGGCCGCATCGTGCTCGCCGGCAAGGCCGGTCTGATCAAGCGCGGCGACCGCATCGACCGGGACAGCTCACGGCGTACGCTCCTCGACCAGCTCGACCTCTCGCTGCGCCAGCTCGGCACCGACCACCTCGACCTGTGGCAGATCCACACCTGGGACGCTGAGACCCCGATCGAGGAGACGCTCGGCACACTGGAACACGCCGTGCGCACGGGACGTACGCGCTATGTCGGCATCTCCAACTATTCCGGCTGGCAGACTGCCCTCGCCCACACCTGGCTGAAGGACCGGGCCGACGCACTCCAGCTGATCAGCACGCAGGTCGAGTACTCCCTCGTCAGGCGCGAGGCCGAGGACGAGGTCATCCCGGCCGCCCGCCATCTCGGGATGGGCGTCCTTGCCTGGTCCCCGCTGGGGCGCGGCGTGCTGACCGGGAAGTATCGCGGCGGCGTCCCGTCAGACTCACGTGCCGCCGACCCGGCCTGGGAGGCGTTCGTCTCGAAGTACCTCACGCCACAGAAGTCAGCCGTCGTCGAGGCGCTCGCCCGCGCATCCGAGGGTCTGGGCGTCACGATCGCGCACGTGGCCCTCGCGTGGCTGCTGGAGCGCCCCGGGGTTGCGTCGGCCATCGTCGGGGCACGTACGACATCACAGCTGCAGGAGAACCTGGCGTCGGAAGATCTCGAGCTCCCGCCCGAGATCGTCCAGGCCCTCGACGACGTTTCGGACGGTGCACGCTAGCCAGGATGTTGGGAAGGTGAATCGATGATCGAGTACGAGTTCTGGAACCTCACGATCGACCGCACCAAGTCGCGCACGGCCGTGTGCCGGATGCTGACCGACGCTGCGGAGTACCAGGGGTGGGAGCTCGACCGATTGCGCAAGGACGGCACGGGGCAGCGCACCGTCGTGCTTCGCCGCAAGATCATTCGCATGCGCAGCACGCTGTAGGCGGCTGGAGATCGCGGCTAGATCAGGTTGAGGAACTCGTCGAAGACCTTCGAGCCGAACGCCAGCGCGTCGACCGGTACGCGCTCGTCGACGCCGTGGAACAGCGCCGTGAAGTCGAGGTCGGCCGGCAGCCGCAGCGGCGTGAAGCCGTACGACGTGATGCCGAGCTTGTGCCACGCCTTGGCGTCGGTGCCGCCGGACATCAGGAACGGCGCGATGTGCGCCTCTGGGTCCTGGCTGTGCAGCGCGACCGTCATGGCATCGACGAGGTCGCCCTCGAACGCGTACTCCAGCGCCGCGTCCGTGATGTAGGGCTCGACCGTGACGCTGTCGCCGACGAGGCCGCGCACGGTCGGCACGAACGAGTCGGCGTGCCCGGGCAGGTAGCGCCCGTCGACATAGGCGATCGCCTCGCCCGGCACGACGTTGTGCTTGTAGCCGGCCTCCAGCATCGTCGCGTTCGTCGTGTTGCGGATGCCCGCGCCGATCATGCGGATGGCCGGCCCGAACTGCTCGAGCAGCTCGTCGGCAGAGCCCTCCTTGCCGGTGAGCTCGCGGACCTTGGCCAGCAGGAGCGTCATCGACGGACCAGGCTCGTCGGGCCACCGGTGCTCGCCGAGAGCCACGAGGGCCTGCGCCAGGTGGGTGACGGCGTTGTCGCCGTTGCGCATCGAGCCGTGGCCGGCCGTCCCACGGGCCCGCAGGCGCATCCAGGCGATGCCCTTCTCGCCGGACTCGATGAGATAGAGCCGCTTGCCGCCGATCTCGGTCGAGAACCCGCCGACCTCGCCGATCGCCTCGGTGCACCCCTCGAACAGGTCGGGGTGGTGCTCGACGAGCCAGTGCGCGCCGAGCAGGCCGCCGGCCTCCTCGTCGGCGGTGAACACCAGCGTGATCGGCCGGTCCGGGATGACACCCGCACGCTGGCGGGCGCGTACGACCGACAGCAGCATCGCGTCGAAGTCCTTCATGTCCACCGCACCGCGGCCGAACAGGTAGCCGTCGACGACCTCGGCGGCGAACGGGTCGACCTGCCAGTCGCTCCCCCGAGCCGGCACGACGTCGAGGTGGCCGTGGATCAGCAGCCCCGGGCGAGACGAGTCCTGGTTGCCCCATCGGGCGACGAGGCTGGCGCGGCCCGACTCGGACTCGAAGATCTCCGACTCGATGCCGACCTCCGCGAGCGACGCCGCGACGTACTCGGCGGCCTTGCGCTCACCCGGTCCGGAGGCGTCGCCGTAGTTGGAGGTGTCGATCCTGATCAGGTCGCGACAGATGTCGAGCGCTTCGGATTCCGGCGAGTACCCCATACGGTGATCCTACGCACGGCACCACTGAATCGGAGACCACCCATGAGCTCGCTCGTCATGTCGATGACCATCTCCCTGGACGGGTACGCGACCGGCCCCGGGGTCAGCATGGAGAACGCGATGGGCATCGGTGGAGAGGCGCTGCACGAGTGGCTGTTCGACGGGGACGAGACCGACAAGGCCGTCGGTGAGAGCCTCTCGGCCGGCATCGGCGCCTGCATCGTGGGGCGCGTCATGCACGACCTCGGCATCCCGCACTGGGGCGACGTCCCGTTCCCGATGCCGACCGTGGTCCTGACGCATGAGGAGCTCCCGGACCGGCCCATGACCTCGGGCACGTTCACGTACGTCTCGGGCATCAAACCCGCCCTTGCGCGAGCCCGCGAGCTCGCGGGCGACCAGGACGTGCTGCTGATGGGCGGCCCCGGCGTCATCCGGCAGTACCTCTCGACCGGTCTGGTCGACGAGCTCCGCCTGAGCATCGCCCACCTGTTGCTGGGCGATGGCCGACGGCTGTTCGAGGGGATCGGCAACCCTCCCCCGCGGTTCGAGGCGGTCTCCTCGCGGTCGTCCAGGCTCGCCACGCACCTCGTGCTCCGCACGGTGCGCTAGGAGCCACACTCTGCAGATGCGGACGTCCACCGCCGGACGTACGTTCGAAATATCCGCAGCGGGTCACACATGTGACCTCGGGTCGGGCGCCTCGACGGTAAGGCACGCCAACCGACGCGCCTTTCATTCCGCCAGAGAGCGGGGGCCTGGCACGAGAAATCCAGGGGATAATTTCCATGCGCAAGTTGCTATTGACTGCCGCCACGACGGTGCTGTTCGTCGGCGGCTCTGCCATGTCCGCAGCGGCTGCTCCGTTGCCCGACAACTGTACGAAGACGCAAGGCACCGTCACGTGCACGACATTCGACGGTCCGGGCAAGAACCAGGGAGGTGTCGGCTCGACGTCAACCGATGAGACGCAGGGCAACACGAAGAACACGAGCCCTGAGCCTCAGGACCTCGAGTCGGATTGCACGTGGAGCCCGCCAAGCAGCCAGGGAGCGCCGAACTCCTGCTGATCTAGGCGAGCAGCCCGTCGATCACCCGTGAGAAGACGCGCGTGCTCACAGCACGCGTGAGGTGGTCGAGCGCCCTCGGCAGCCCGCGTACGTGGAGGTCCTCACGCCACGTCACGCGGCTGCCGGGGCCGCGCGGCTCGACGAGGACCTCGGCCCATCCGGTCACGAAGCGTCCGCGCTTCTCGAGGCGGCAGAACGACGGTTCGCGCCACTCCACGACCTCCATCGGGTCGTCGAAGGCCGCGCGCCAGAATCCGGTGCGGGCGATGAATCCGCTGTCGGTCAGGATGATGCGGGTCAGCGGCACATGCCGTGCGTGCTGCTCCCAGTCCGTGAGCCGCTTCCACGACTCCTCGGGCGGCAGGCCCACCTCGCGAACGATCTCGAAGAGGGCCACGGCATCATCGTAGGCATGCGCACCATGCCGTTCACCTCGATCGCCGACGTCAAGGCCAAGCTCGCTGCCGCGGGATATCTCGCCTCTGAGGCCGTGGCGACGACCGTCTTCCTCGCCAGCGAGCTCGGCAAGCCGCTGCTTGTCGAGGGTCCGGCGGGTGTCGGCAAGACCGCCCTGTCGAGCGCCGTCGCGGAGGCGTGCGGCGCCGATCTCGTACGCCTGCAGTGCTACGAGGGCGTCGACGAGGCCCGGGCGATCTACGAGTGGAACCACGCCAAGCAGCTGCTGCGCATCACGGCCGGCAAGGACGAGACGTGGGACGAGGCGCGCAACGACATCTTCAGCGAGGAGTTCCTGCTCGCCCGACCGTTGCTGACGGCGATCCGCAACACCGGCCCGACGGTCCTGCTGATCGACGAGACCGACAAGGCCGACGTCGAGATCGAGGGCCTGCTGCTGGAGGTGCTCGGCGACTTCCAGATCACGGTGCCGGAGCTCGGCACGATCGCCGCGACGAGCCGTCCGTTCGTCGTGCTGACGTCCAACGCGACCCGGGAGCTCTCCGAGGCGTTGCGGCGCCGCTGCCTGTTCCTGCACATCGACTTCCCCGACGCCGAGCTCGAGCAGGAGATCGTACGCCTGAAGGTGCCCGAGCTGGACGCCACGCTCGGCGACTCGCTCGTCAGGGTCATCAACGCGTTGCGGGCCATGCCGCTGCGCAAGGCGCCGTCCGTCTCCGAGACGATCGACTGGGCTCGTACGCTCGTCGCGCTCGGCGCCGACATCCTGGACGACCAGGTCGTCAAGGAGAGCCTCGGCGTGATCCTCAAGCACCAGGACGATCTCCAGAAGGCGACCTCGCGGCTCGACCTGGACGAGGTGCTGGGCGCGTCATGACCGCCCCACGAGTCGGCGAACCGGTGGCGCAGGACGTCGCCGGCCGGCTCGTCGAGTTCGTCGCCGCGCTTCGCAGCAAGGGCATCCCCGCCGGCACGAGTGAGACGGTCGACGCTGCCACGGTCGTCGAGGTCCTCGGCATGAGCGACCGGTCGCAGCTCCGGGAAGGGCTGGCCTCGGCCCTGGTCCGGCGCGGCGGGCAGCGCGACGTGTTCGACATGACGTTCGACATCTTCTTTCCGGCCGGGGTCGGGGTGCCGCAGGCGGCCAGGGACACGGATGAGGAGTTCGACCTCGACGACCTGCGGGACCTGCTCGCGATGGCGCTCGCCGAAGGTGACCTCCGTGCGCTGGAGCAGGTGGCCGAGATCGCCGTGGACCTCCTGGGCGCCGTCGGCACGGAGGGCTCGCCCACGGGTGGCTGGTCGGCGTACCAGACCCTGGAGCGGCTGCGGCCCCAGACGCTGCTGGTGCAGGCGTTGGGACAGCGCGGCGAAGGCGGTGGTGGCCAGGGTCAGGGACACGGTGGTGGCCAGGGTCAGGGCGGCGGCTTCACCGAGCGGCTCGAACGCGACGAGGTGCGGCAGAACATCGACCGGTTCCGTGCCCTCGTGGCGAGCGAGGCGCGACGCCGGACCGCGGAGCTACGGGGCCGGGACGTCGTCACGCGGCACGCGGTACGTACGGGCAGCGACCGGATCGACTTCCTGAGCGCCAACCAGCAGCAGCTCGAGGAGCTCGGGCGCATCGTCCGGCCGCTGTCGCGCAAGCTGGCCACCCGTCTCGCCGCCCGCCGTCGCAAGGCCACCCGCGGCAAGATCGACATCCGTCGGACCCTGCGACGCTCGATGTCGACCGGAGGCGTGCCGATCCGTCCCGTGTATGCCAAGCCGCATCCATCGCGGCCCGAGCTGGTCCTGCTGTGCGACGTGTCAGGCTCGGTGTCGGGCTTCTCGAGCTTCACGATGCACCTGGTGCAGGCGCTCAGCGGTCAGTTCAGCAAGGTGCGCGTCTTCGCGTTCGTCAATGCCATGGCCGAGGTGACCGACCTCGTCAAGGACGGCGGAGAGGACCTCGCCGGGCGCATCTCCCGCGAGGCCCGCATCACGAAGTGGCACACCAGCAGCGACTACGGCGAGGCGTTCGCCGACTTCCACGCCGATCACATGACGGCGATCGGTCCACGCACCGCCGTGCTGATCCTCGGCGATGCCCGCAACAACAACCAGGACCCCAACCTGGGCGCCCTCCACGAGATCAACCAGCGGGCCAGGCGGACGTTCTGGCTCAACCCGGAGCACTCGATGCGATGGGGTCTCGGCGACTCGATCGCGCCGACATACGCCGAGGTCGTCGAGATGCACGAGTGCTGCAACGTCGACCAGCTGACGAAGTTCATCACCCGGCTGCTGCCGGTCTGACCGTCAGCGCGGCCCCATCCGGAGCGCACCGTCGAGCCGGATCGTCTCTCCGTTGAGCATGGGGTTGGCCACGATGTGTGCGGCGAGCGCACCGTACTCCGCCGGGTCGCCGAGGCGGCTCGGGTGCGGGACCTGCTTGCCGAGCGAAGCCCGCGCGTCCTCAGGCAGCGAGGCCAGCAGCGGCGTGTCGAACAGTCCCGGTGCGATCGTCACGACCCGGATGCCGAGCGAGGCCAGGTCGCGGGCGATCGGGAGCGTCATCCCGACCACGCCGCCCTTCGACGCCGCGTAGGCCGCCTGGCCCATCTGGCCGTCGAAGGCAGCGATCGACGCGGTGTTGATGATGACCCCGCGCTCTTCGCCGAGCGGCTCGAGGGCGGCGATGCGCGCCGCGGCCAGGCGCAGCACGTTGAACGAGCCGATCAGGTTGATCTCGATGATCCGCTGGAACTTGTCGAGCGGGTAGGGGCCCTGCTTGCCGACCGTCTTGATCGCGTCACCCGTGCCGGCGCAGTTGACGACGACGCGGAGGTCTCCGAGCTCCGCAGCCACGTCGAGCGCCTGGTTGACCGCCGCCTCGTCCCGCACGTCGGCGGCCGCGAACCGTACGGACTCCCCCAGCCGGCTCGCGACATCGGCGCCCGGCGAGCCCGGCAGGTCGAGGATGACGACCTTGGCACCGGCGTCCAGGAGCGCCTCGACGGTGGCCAGGCCGAGGCCGGAGGCGCCACCGGTGACGACGGCTACGGAGTTCTTGACATCCATGTACGGTCCTCTGCTTCGGTTCGAACGACGAGTCCTGTGGTGCGCCCCTACGATCGCACAGCTGACCGGCGTACCTGGGCGCGGATCTGGCCCGACGCACGAGTTCGTCCCGGCGTCGGCTTTCGAGCCGTTGAAGACTCAGGCGGGCATGCCGGCCTCAGCCGGCACGTCGTCCTTCTTGGCGTTCATGAGGAACACTGCCACCGCCAACGACACCACGAGCATCATCGAGCCCCAGAAGAACGCCACGTGGTAGCCGTGGATGAGCGCGTTGCCGGTCGCGGTCCGCGGAGACTCGCCGGCATGATCGGTCAGGTACGCCGTGACAGCGCCTGCGTAGAGCGTGTTGAGCAGGGCGGTGCCGAGTGAGCCGCCGATCTGTTGCGACGTGTTGAGCAGAGCGCTTGCGACCCCGGCGTCGTGCGTCCCGACTCCGACCAGCGCCGTGCTGGACGCGGTGATGAAGACGCACGCCATGCCGATGCTCATCAGCATCATCGAGGGCAGGATGTATCCCCAGTAGGACGTCTCCTCCGTGATCTGGGTCAGCATGAGCATGCCGGCGGCCGTCGACGCCAGGCCTGGGACCATGAGTGGCATGGGCCCGATCTTCGGCAGCAGATTGGACACAAATCCTGCCGTGCCAATGATGCCGAGGCTGAACGGGAGGAATGCGAACCCGGCCTTCAGCGCGCTGTATTCCATCGTGATCTGGAAGTAGAACGTCAGGAACAGGAACATCGCGAACAGGCCCGCGCCGGCGAACAGGAACACCAGGTAGGAGCCGCCGCGGTTG
>NZ_JAKFCB010000347.1:0-6900 GCF_036676885.1 Aeromicrobium sp. | reverse complement strand
CAACCCGGACGAGGCCGCCGCCGAGATCCTCATGTACGCGATGGGTCTCGCCGAGGAGCGGCGCAAGAACCCGCAGGACGACATCATCACCAAGCTCATCACCGCCGACGTCGACGGGCACGGTCAGCTGGGTGAGGACGAGTTCGGCTACTTCGTCATCATGCTCGCGGTCGCCGGCAACGAGACCACGCGCAACGCGATCACCCACGGCATGAACGCGTTCTTCCAGTTCCCCGACCAGTGGGAGCTGTGGAAGGCCGAGCGCCCGTCGACGATGGTCGACGAGGTCATCCGCTGGGCGACACCCGTGACGGTGTTCCAGCGCACCGCGCTCAACGACGTGATGGTGGGCGACGTCGAGGTCAAGAAGGGCGAGCGCGTCGGCCTCTACTACGCCAGCGCCAACCACGACGAGGACGTCTTCACCGATCCCGGGACGTTCGACATCACCCGCAGCCCGAACCCGCACCTGTCCTTCGGCGGGCACGGCGCGCACTACTGCATCGGCGCCAACCTGGCCCGGCTCGAGGTGGAGATCATGTTCAACACCCTCGCCGACCGGCTGCCGAACATCACCAAGACCGGCGAGGCCAGCCGCCTCCGCCACGGCTGGATCAACGGCATCAAGGAGCTCCCCGTCAAGTACGTCTGAGGCGCTCCACCTCGGCGGTCGAGTAGGAGGCCGCCCTCCTCACTCGACCGGCGAGACGGCTGGGTTGGCTCAGTGGTTCGGCTTGTCGGCCCCGACGACCCACATCGCGAAGAACTGGGAGCCGCCGCCGTACGCATGACCGAGCGCCTTGCGGGCGCCGTCGACCTGGTGCTCGCCGGCCTCGCCCATGACCTGGAGCGCGGCCTCGCCGAAGCGCAGCATGCCGCTGGCGCCGATCGGGTTGGAGGACAGCACCCCGCCGCTCATGTTGACCGGGATACGGCCCTCGATGCGGGTCTCGCCGGCCTCGGTGAGCTTCCAGCCGTCGCCCTGCTCGGCGAACCCGAGGTTCTCGAGCCACATCGGCTCGAACCACGAGAACGGCACGTAGATCTCGGCACAGTCGATCTCGTCGATCGGCGACGAGATGCCGGCCTGCTTCCAGAGCGCAGCGGCTGCCTCGCGGCCGGCATGGGGGTTGACCTGGTCACGCTCGGCTGCCGTGGTCGGCTCGCTGCGCATCTGGGTCCCGTGGATCCAGGCCGGGTTCTTGATGCCGGACCGCTCGACCGCATCCTCGGACGCTATGACCAGGGCACAGGCGCCGTCGGAGGACGGGCAGGTCTCGTCGTACCGGATCGGGTCCCAGAGCATCTGCGACGCCAGCACCGACTCGACTGTCGTGTCGGGGTTCTGCAGGTGGGCGTACGGGTTCTTGAGGGCGTTCTGCCGGTCCTTCGCGGCCACGATCGCACCGATGTGATCGGGTGCGCCGGAACGCCGGATGTACGAACGTACGTGGGGCGCGAAGTAGCCGCCGGCACCCGCATGCACGGGCATGATGAACGGCACCGGGATCGACAGCGCCCACATCGCGTTGGACTCCGACTGCTTCTCGAAGGCGACGGTCAGCACGCGTTCGTGGATGCCGGCCTCGACCAGCGAAGCGGCCACGATCGCGGTCGAGCCGCCGACGGAGCCGGCGGTATGGACCCGCAGCAGCGGCTTGCCGGCCGCTCCGAGCGCCTCGGCGAGGTAGAGCTCGGGCATCATGACGCCCTCGAACAGGTCCGGCGCCTTGCCGATGACGATCGCGTCGATGTCGTCGAACGTCACCTCGGCGTCGGCCATGGCCCGGTCGATCGCCTCGCGCAGCAGCCCGGCGATCGACACGTCCGCGCGCTTGGCCCGGTGGTGGGTCTGGCCCACGCCGATCACAGCGGCAAGAGTCGTCATGCGCGGGCCTCCATCGTCAGCACGAGATTCTGTTGCAGGGCGGGTCCGGAGGTGGCGTGCGCGAGGGCTCTCTGGGACGAGCCCGACCACACCTGCCTCGCCGCCTCCCCGATCCGGTTGAGACCGGCGGTGAACATCGGGTTGGCGGTGAGCGCCCCGCCCGACGGGTTGATCCGTACGTCGTCGCCGAGGCCCAAGGCCGAGCCGAGGATCAGCTCCTGGTGGGAGAACGGCGCGTGCAGCTCGGCCAGATCGACTCCTTCGACACCGGCAGCGGCACCCGCCGATGTGGTGCTCGTCGAGACCGTGAGGTCGCGCGTGTTGAGGGCCCCGGGCTCGATGCGGTGCTCGATGCCGGTGATCCAGGCCGCGGGCCCGGGCAGCCGGTCGAACGCCGGAGTGTCGGCCGCCGAGATGACGATCGCCGCGGCGCCGTCGGAGACCGGGGCGCAGTCCCACCGGCGCAACGGATCGGCGTACACGGGCTGGGCCAGCACGTCCTCGACCGTGGTTGCCTTCGACCGGATGGCGTACTCGTTGCCGGCGGCGTCGCTCATCGACCGGGCGACGACGGCCGCCATCTGGTCCTGGTCCCAGGCGCCGCTCTCGAGACCGGCGCGTGCCTGCATCCCGGCGACCGACACGGCGTCGGCCCACAGCGGCGTGACGGTGTACGGATCCATCTGCAGGGAGAGGATGCGCCGCAGCTGACCCGCGCTGGACTTGCCGAACCCGTACACGAGCGCGGTGTCGACCAGCCCGGTCTGGATCTTGACCCACGCCTCGTAGAGCGCCCACGCGGCGTCCATCTCGACGTGCGACTCCATGACCGGCGGCAGCGCGCCGATCGCGTCGACGGCGGAGACGAACGAGAACGAGCGTCCGGCGAGGTAGTCGCTCGAGCCCGAGCACCAGAACTCGATGTCGGACTTGGTCCACCCGGTCTGCTCGAACAGCTCCGCGAAGATCGGGACGAGCAGCTCCACGCACGTGGGGGACCCGTCGAACTCCTTCATCTGGCGCTGGGCAAACCCAACAATCGCTACATCACGGGTCATCCTGCCGCCACCTCCGTGGAAAAGGCACGGTACGGAGATGCCGGCAGGATCGCTGCCTCATGGTTCGTTCGCTGACGCTCTCTCACAGGTGCACCTTGTAGGTCTCGTAGTCGGCGTCCGGTTCCCCGGTCGGCTCGAAGTGGCTGATGTTCTCGATCGTGGTGCCCCACTCGTCGCGGGGCTTCCACACGGCCTTGACCCGCATCCCCATGCGTACGTCGGCGGGGTCGACGCCGAGCAGGAGGTGGAGGAACGCGATGTCTGCGCCGTCCAGCAGCATGTACGCCGAGACGTACGGCGGCGTGATCCGCTGGCCGAGGAACGGGACGTTGACGATGCAGAACGTCGTGACGATGCCGGTGTCGGGCACCTCGACCTCGGTGGTCGTCGGGACGCCGTCGACCGGGCAGGCGCCACGCGGCGGCACATAGACCTTCTCGCACACGGGACAGCGCTGGCCGAGGATCCGGCCTTCGGCGAGTCCGCGGAAGAACGCCGACTCCTCGGGCGATGCCGCGAAGTCGTACGCGAGGTGCACCGGGGCGACGATCCCGGTCACCGGCTCGCCGTCCCCGGCACCCGGCGTCGTCGCGGGCGAGTCGTCGAGCGGCTCGAACCAACGGATGTCGGTGATGGCTCCGACGGTCTCGTCGGCCCACCGCGCTCGGACGCGCATGCCGGTCTCGATCTGGTCCGGCGCCTCGACGGCGACCGCATGCAGGAGCGGCCTGTCCGCGCCGTCGAGGACGATCTGGGCGAACGCGAACGGCCGGTCGAGGGGCTGCCCGGGCACGGGCTCCGGCACCCAGGCCCAGCTCTGCACGACGCCCTCGTCGCTGACCGGCACCAGCTCGGTGATCGGGTCGTACGTACGCGGGTCGTACTCGGGCGGCGGCACGGCGACGGTCCCGTCGGACAGCGTGCCTCCGAGGACCTGGCGACGTTTGAGGCCGGTCATGAACTCCGACAGGGTGGGGCCGAGCGACCGGGTGTAGTCGAACTCGACCTTCATGGGCGCGTGCAGGGTCCCGGCATCGGTCATGCCCCAAAGTGAAACATGTTCTAGTTTTGGCGGCAAGTGGACATTCCTCAAAACTGGAACGTGTTCTAGTATGGCGAGCATGATCACGTCCGACGCCATCAGCTGGAACGCGCCCAACGACCCGCACCCGGCCCGCGCCGCCTCGCAGCGCTCGTACTCCGCCGTCGCCAAGGGCGACCTCGACGAATGGCTCACGGTCTATGCCGAGGACGCCGTGATCGAGGACCCCGTCGGACCGTCGATGTTCGATCCCGACGGCAAGGGTCACCGCGGCCACGACGGCATACGGGCGTTCTGGGAGGCCGCGATCGCGCCGATCGACCGGTTCGAGTTCGAGATCGACGACTCGTTCGCGAACCCCGAGGGCAACACCTGCGCCAACATCGGCCGGATCAAGACGTCGTTCGCCGACGGCAGCCACACCACGACCGACCTGATCATGGTCTACGTCGTCAACGAGGACGGCCGAGTCGCCTCGATGAAGGCCTACTGGGAGCCCGAGCGCACCATGGCGTCATTCACGAAGGAAGGAGCGGCATGACCGTGTTCGGCACGAACATCCTGGAGGGCAAGGTCGCGTATGTCGCGGGCGGGACCCGCGGTTTCAACCTCGCGATCGCCAAGCGGTACGCGGCGCAGGGCGCGAAGGTCGTCGTGATGAGCCGCGACGTCGAGCGCTGCGCCTCGGCGGCGAAGGAGATCCGCGAGGAGGGCGGCGAGGCCCTCGGGCTGCCGGCCGACGCCCGCGACTACGACCGGGTCGCCGAGACGATGCAGGAGACCGCAGACACGTTCGGCGGCATCGACATCGTCGTCGCGGGCCAGGCGGGCAACTTCTACGCACCGGCCCTCGGCATGACGTCGTCGGCCTTCCAGTCCGTCGTCGACATCGACCTCATGGGCACGTTCAACCTCTACCGGGCGAGCTTCGAGCACCTGCGTACGCCGGGCGCATCCCTCATCGCGATCACGGCGCCGGAGGCGGTCAAGCCGCTCGCGTTCCAGAGCCACGTCTGCGCGTCCAAGGCGGCGGTCAACATGCTGACGAAGTGCCTCGCAATCGAGTGGGGCCCGGCCGGCGTGCGCGTCAACGGCATCAGCCCCGGTCCCATCGAGGACACCTGGGGCATGGACAACGTGATCGCGACGATGCCCGGCATCAAGGAGCGCATCACGGCGTCGACGCCGCTGCGCCGCTGGGGCACGCACGCCGACATCGCCGACGCGGCACTGTTCCTCGCCTCGGACGCGTCGTCGTACGTCACCGGCACGATCCTCGACGTCGACGGCGGCATCACGATCAACACCGCGGGCGCAGAGGAGCGCGACGCCGTCGACTTCAAGGACGATCCGCGGGTCAAGGGACCCGGCAAGGGGGCGCGCTAGACATGACGCTCGATCCCGACATCCACCGCGGCCCGCACTCGGGGCAGATGCTCCTCGACTCCCTCAAGCGGCACCGAGACGCGTCCGTCATGCAGCTCGGGGACCGCAACATCACCGGCCAGGAGATGGCCGACCAGATGAGCCGCTACGTTCGCGCGCTCGAGGACATGGGCGCCGGCACGGGGACGGCGGTCGGCCTGCTGGCCGCCAACCGGCCCGAGGTGCTGTTCCTCATCGGTGCCGGCCAGACGCAGGGCTATCGGCGTACGGCCCTGCATCCGCTCGGCTCGCTCGACGACCACGCGTACGTGCTGGATGACGCGGGCGCCACCGCGCTGATCGTCGACAACATCCCCACGTTCCTCGAGCGGGCCGACGCGCTGCGGGAGAAGGTCCCCTCGCTCACGACCGTCATCACGATCGACGACCTCGCCGAGAAGGCGGCGACGTACGACGCCGAGCCGCTCGTCGCGAAGGATCTCCCGCCGGACCACGTCGTCGGCATCACGTACACCGGTGGCACGACCGGCAAGCCCAAGGGCGTCATCGGGACGGCGTCGAGCATCGCCGCGATGACCCAGGTCCAGCTCGCCGAGTGGGAATGGCCCGAGGCGCCGACGTTCCTCATCTGCACGCCGCTGTCCCACGCCGGCGCGGCATTCTTCGCGCCGACCGTGGCGAAGGGCGGGCGGCTCGTGGTGCTGCCCGGCTTCGACCCGGCGACCGTGCTGCGCACGATCGAGGAGCAGAAGATCACCGCGACGATGCTGGTGCCGAGCATGCTCTACGCGCTGATGGACCACCCGGACTCGCACACGCGCGACCTGTCCAGCCTGGAGACCGTCTACTACGGAGCGGCCGCGATCAACCCCACCCGCCTGGCCGAGGCGATCGACCGCTTCGGCCGGATCTTCGCGCAGTACTTCGGCCAGTCCGAGTGCCCGATGGTGATCTCCTACCTGGCGAAGGCCGACCACACGCCCGAGCGGCTCGCCAGCTGCGGGCGCCCGAGCGCCTTCCTGCGTACGGCGTTGCTCGGCGAGGACGGCGAACCCGTCGAGCAGGGGCAACCGGGCGAGATCTGTGTCGCCGGGCCAGTGCTTGCCGGCGGCTACTGGAACAAGCCGGAGGAGACCGCCGAGGCGTTCCATGACGGCTGGCTGCACACGGGCGATGTGGCCCGCGAGGACGAGGACGGGTTCTGGTACATCGTCGATCGCATCAAGGACATGATCGTCAGCGGCGGCTTCAACGTCTTCCCGCGCGAGGTCGAGGACGTCATCGCCGAGCATCCCGCGGTCGCCCAGGTGGGCGTGATCGGCACGCCGCACGAGAAGTTCGGCGAGGCCGTCACGGCGATCGTCGTGCTCCGCGAGGATGCGAAGCGCGACAACCGCTCGGTCAGCCAGCTGAAGACCGAGATCCAGGCGCTGGTCAAGGAGCGCAAGGGCGCGGTCCAGGCACCCAAGCAGGTCATCGTCGCGGACTCCTTGCCGCTGACCCCGCTGGGCAAGCCGGACAAGAAG
>NZ_JAKFCB010000346.1:0-5035 GCF_036676885.1 Aeromicrobium sp. | reverse complement strand
GCACGGCGACGCCGCGTTCGCCGGGCAGGGAGTCGTCGCCGAGACGCTCAACCTCTCGCAGCTGCGCGGCTACCGCACCGGCGGCACGATCCACCTGATCGTCAACAACCAGGTCGGCTTCACGACGTCACCGTCGTCGTCGCGCTCCTCGATGTACTGCACGGACGTCGCGCGCATGATCCAGGCGCCGGTCTTCCACGTCAACGGCGACGATCCCGAGGCCTGCATCCGGGTGGCGCACCTGGCCTACGAGTACCGCCGGACGTTCAACAAGGACATCGTCATCGACCTGGTGTGCTACCGCCGCCGCGGTCACAACGAGGGCGACGACCCGAGCTTCACGCAGCCGCTGATGTACGACACGATCAACGCCAAGAAGTCGGTGCGCAAGCTCTACACCGAGGCCCTTGTCGGACGTGGCGACATCACGCTCGAGGAGGCCGAGGCCGCGCTGAGCGACTACCAGGCCCAGCTCGAGCGCAACTTCGCCGAGGTCAAGGAGAGCGCGACCGATCCCGGCTACATGCGCACCCCGGACTACCCCGACAAGCCCGAGCACGCCGGTGAGCTGGTCACGGCGATCACGCCGGAGTCCATGAAGGCGATTGCGGACTCCTACACCAACGTGCCCGAGGGATTCACGGTCCACCCCAAGGTCCTGCCGCAGCTGCAGCGTCGGGCGCAGTCGATCAGTGCCGGTCCCATCGACTGGGGCACCGGAGAGATCCTGGCGCTCGGCTCGCTGCTGCTCGACGGGCGGCCCGTACGCCTCGCCGGCCAGGACTCGCGCCGCGGCACGTTCTCATCGCGGTTCGCGACGATCATCGATCGCACCAACGCCAACGAGTGGACCCCGCTGTCCAATGTCGGCGACGACCAGGCGACGTTCTACATCTACGACTCGCTGCTGAGCGAGTACGCGGCGCTGGGCTTCGAGTACGGCTACTCGGTCGCCCGGCCGGAGGCGCTCACGATCTGGGAGGCCCAGTTCGGCGACTTCGTCAACGGCGCGCAGTCGGTCATCGACGAGTACATCTCGGCCGGCGAGAGCAAGTGGGGCCAGAAGTCCGGCGTCGTCCTGCTTCTGCCGCACGGCCACGAGGGCCAGGGCCCGGACCACACGTCGGCCCGCATCGAGCGGTTCCTCGAGCTGTGCGCCAACGACGCGATGACGCTCGCACAGCCGTCGACCCCCGCGTCGTACTTCCACCTGCTGCGTCGTCAGAACCTGCAGACCCAGCACCGTCCGCTGATCGTCTTCACGCCGAAGTCGATGTTGCGCAGCAAGGCCGCGGCCTCGCAGCCCGGCGACTTCACCTCGGGCAAGTTCCGACCGGTGATCGGCGACGACTCGGTCGACGCGTCCAAGGTCGAGCGGGTGCTGGTGTGCTCGGGCAAGATCGCCTGGGACCTGTTCGCCGAGCGCGAGAAGCGTGAGCCGGGCCAGTCCCGCACCGCGATCGTGCGCCTCGAGCAGCTCTACCCGCGCCCGACGTCCGAGCTCAATGCCGCGGTCGGTCAGTTCGTCAACGCCCGCGAGGTCCGCTGGGTGCAGGATGAGCCGGCCAACCAGGGACCCTGGCCGCATGTCGCGCTGCACTTCAGCGGCGAGTTCGACGGCCTCCCGCTGCTCCGCGTCTCCCGCCCGGAGTCGTCGGCACCGTCCGTCGGTTCGCACAACCGCCACGTCGGTGAGCAGGCCACGCTGATGCAGCAGGCCTTCAGCTGATCCATGTACTTCACGGATCGCGGGATCGAGGAGCTCCAGAGCCGGCGAGGTGACGAAGAGGTCACCTTCGCCTGGCTCGCCGAACGGCTCGTCGAGTTCGTCGACCTCAACCCCGAGTTCGAGGTCCCGGTGGAGCGGCTCGCAACCTGGCTGGCACGCCTCGACGACGATGATGAGTGATCCGGCCGCCCACGGCGGCCGGACTCACTCATCGGTTTGAGCCGAAGCACGCCGTAGGCGTCACCTGGTCGAAACCAGGTGAACCGACGACGCAGCGCAGCTCAGAGCGTCAGCACGATCTTGCCGAACACGTCACCGTCGATGATCGAGGCGAGACCGTCGGCGGCATCGGCCATCGGGATCTCCCGGTCGATCAGCGGCCGGGTGCCGGTGACGTCCATGAACTGCGCGAGACGGTGCAGCTCGTCGCGGGTCCCCATCGTGGAGCCGTGCACGCGCATCTGCTGGAAGAAGATCCGGGTCAGCTCGGCATGTGCCGGCGCATCGCCGGACGTCGCGCCGGCGATGACGATCGTGCCACCGGGCCGCATCGACTTGACCGAGTGCGACCACGTCGCAGCACCCACGGTCTCGATGACCGCATCGACCTTGCTCGGCAGTCGGGCGCCGGACTCGAAGGCTTCGTGCGCGCCGATCTCGACCGCCTTCTTGCGCTTGTCCTCGTCACGACTCGTCGCGTAGACGCGGAACCCGGCGGCGCGCGCCAAGGTGATCGCGGCCGTCGCGACACCGCCGCCGGCGCCCTGCACCAGCACCGTGTCGCCCTGCTGGAGGCCCGACTGGGTGAAGAGCATCCGGTAGGCCGTCAGCCACGCCGTCGGCAGGCATGCCGCCTCGGCGAACGACAGGCCGGCCGGCTTCGCCACGACGTTGCGAGTCGGCACCGCGACCTTCTCGGCGAACGTGCCCTGGTGACGCTCCGACAGCAGGGACCTCTTGGGATCCAGCGTCTCGTCACCTCGCCAGGACGGGTCGCTGATGACGGCGTGCACGAGCACCTCGTTGCCGTCCTCGTCGATACCGGCGGCGTCGCAGCCGAGGATCATCGGCAGCGACTCCTCGCGCAGGCCGACGCCACGCAGGCTCCAGACGTCATGGTGATTGATCGAGGACGCCTTGACCGTCACGGTCGTCCACCCGTCGGGCACCTCCGGGTCGGGGCGCTCCCCCACGACGAGTCCGCTCAGCGGGTCCTTCGGATCGATCGTGCCTGCATAGACGGCGAACATGCGACTCCTGGTTGCGGGTGATCAGTACGGGCGGCGGGCGAGACCCTCGCGGCGCGCGGTGTCCGTGACGGCTCGCGCCACGGCAGTGGCGACGCGGGGATCGAACGGCGACGGGATGACGTACGCCTCGCTGAGCTCGTCGCCCACGAGGTCAGCGATCGCGTTGGCGGCCGCGAGCTTCATGCCCTCGGAGATCCGCGTCGCGCGTACGTCGAGGGCGCCACGGAAGAGACCGGGGAACACCAGCACGTTGTTGATCTGGTTGGGGAAGTCCGAGCGCCCCGTCGCGACGATCCGTGCGTACTTGCGCGCGATGTCGGGATGCACCTCGGGGTTGGGGTTGGCCATCGCGAACACGATCGAGTCGGGCGCCATTGTGGCGACAGCGGCTTCCGGGACCGTGCCTCCGGAGACGCCGATGAAGACGTCGGCACCGTCGAGGGCATCCGCGATCGTGCCGGGCTTCGCCCACGGAGCGGTCGCCTCGGCGAGGCCCGACTTGACCACATCGAGTCCCTCACGGCCGGGGTGGATGACCCCCGTACGGTCGACGACCGCGATCTTGCGCACCCCGGCCGACCGGAGCATCTTCATGATCGCGACGCCTGCGGCCCCCGCGCCGGAGATGACGACCTTGAGGTCGTCCAGCTCCCGGTCGGTGACGCGCGCCGCGTTGATCAGCGCCGCCAGGGTGACGACGGCCGTGCCGTGCTGGTCGTCGTGGAAGACCGGGATCTCGAGGCGTTCGATCAGCTGGCGCTCGATCTCGAAGCAGCGTGGGCTCGAGATGTCCTCGAGGTTGATGCCGCCGAAGGTCGGCGCGAGCCGCACGATCGTCTCGACGATCTCGTCGACGTCGGTCGTGTCGAGGGCAACCGGGATCGCGTCGACACCGCCGAACTGCTTGAACAGCACGGCCTTGCCCTCCATGACGGGCATCGAGGCGGCCGGGCCGATGTCGCCGAGGCCCAGCACGGCTGTGCCGTCGGTGACCACCGCGACGGTGTTGGACACCCAGGTGTAGTCGTGGGCCAGCGCCGGGTCGGCCGCAATCGCCTCGCACACCCGGGCGACGCCGGGCGTGTAGGACATCGCCAGGTCCTGCGCGTTGCGCAGCGGCACGGTCGCGGAGATCGCCATCTTGCCGCCGCGGTGCAGCGCAAAGATCGGGTCGTCGGGGTCGGGCGTGTCTGTGTGCAAGTCGATCTCAGTCGCAACCATCGTGGGAATCCCTCGGGACGTTCCGTACGTTCTCATCGGGACCGATCAGGTCGCCGGCGCGGCCGGTATGCCGCTCATTTGCTCCCGCCGAAGCGAGGTCACACGGGTTGTGCCCGATGGTCAGTCTCTCATACCGAAGGGTTACCACTCAGGGCCCGGGTCACCGGCGGAGCGAGCAGGCACGCCAGTGTGACGGCCGCCGCGGCCCCCACCGTGATGGTGATCCGGGCCGGCACGTCGTCGAGGTTGAACGCGATGATGAGCTGGATGATCTGGGTCACGACAAGCGGACTGCGGGCCCATTGCTCCCCGAGCGTCACGCGCCAGGCAGCCCAGGCCTGGAACCCGCCGTAGACAGCCAGGATCAGCGACACGCCGATGGCCGAGCCGACGCTGTCGCCCTCGAGGTCGACGACGCCGAGGACTGCTAAAACCACGCAGGTGGCGGCCTCGGCGAGGACGATCACGGCCGCGACGAGGAGAAGGTTTCGGGCCGTCCCGGACGGCCTTGCGTGAGCGCTCACGTCCACAGCGTAGGGAGCGTGTGACTCATCCGACAATTCGCGCACGGCGCAGCCCTTGTAATGCCGTTCAATTGTTGAAAACATGGGGGTTCATGCCTTGGTAAACGGGTCAAACAGGCCTGCCCAAGGAGCAAAACCGAACGGGAAGGAGTGTCCGCATGGATTGGCGTCATCGTTCCGCATGCCTAGATGAGGACCCTGAGCTCTTCTTCCCCATCGGCAACACGGGTCCCGCCATCTTGCAGATCGAAGAGGCCAAGGTCGTATGCCGCCGCTGTGATGTCCGCGAGCAGTGCCTGCAATGGGCACTC